>NZ_APNF01000010.1:0-160387 GCF_040361235.1 Salinisphaera sp. S4-8
GACAACTCAGCAGGAAAGCCGCCTAGCTTCTTTCCTCATACACCAGATTTGACAGTAACTCCGATAAATGCTCCACGCCCCGAAGATAGCAAAGCTGAAACGAAACCGCCGAGACCGCCGCCTACTCTGAGCATCGAACGAGGCCCGTTTTTATTCTCGGAACGAAGGGGCCAAAACCTGCTGCGTCTGCGAAGGCTGACTTTGCCGAAAAACGCCCAGATTCGAGCGGAGACGTAATGACCGGTCGCCCGTTTTACTTCGCCGGGCGGGCTGCACAATAGCGAAGCCGATTCGGCGGATGTTTAGCTGCCAACTCGATGAGCCAAAACCAAACCACGCAGTTACCCAACGCCAAAGCTCAGTTGCCGACCGAAGCGCCGCAGCGCTTTCGGCGGTCAACTGCAGCGATTTGTTAGCCATCGTGCCCTTCATCGCTCGCATTCTCTTTCTTGAGATTCGACGCGAACATTGAGGCACTGATTGCCCCAGGGTGAAACCCTACCTGCTCACAGCTATATACTTGGAGCGTGACCGTTCCGCCACATGACTCAACGCCCTGCCTCGTCATGTCTAAATAGCTTCCCTCCAGCATACGTTCACGCCCTACGACTACTATCAACACACCACGCGCTGGTCGGCCGGTAAGGAGTTCGTAAATTTCTAACTTTTTGGCGAGCCAAGGGCCGTAAGCTGGCGCATCCATATAAGGCTTGCGCAGATAATGAACGTCCAGAACAACGTCCTCAGGCAAGTCGTCATCTTGTCGAAGGGCATCTAGCTTTAGCGAAGTATCGCCTTGCGAAAATTGAACTTGGTGTTCGAAATAGATGCGGTGTTCGTTCTCGAAGTGAGCTATCGCCACATGATACAAGGCAAAGTTCAGAATATCCGCCCTATTGGCTGCCTGCTTTACGACCCTATCGTCCGGGGGTTGTACCCGCGACGGTTCCGGCTCGGGAACTTCTGCCTTTTCTTGAATGATAAGAGCTTTTAGCTCTTCAAATTTTCGCGCAATCAGCGTTGCGTGAGAATCGACAAGCAACTCCTTATATTGCCTCAGCGCCTTTCTGTCGATAATGTCCGCATGGGCCATCTTGTGGTGCTTGTCGCAAAGAAGAATGAGGTTCTCTTGATTGTTGTGGTCCCGATTTTGATCAATGTGGTGAATTTCCAGGTATGTGTGTTCACCACAGCCTTTTATCGCGCAACAGTGCCCAGACTCGACTTCCACTGATCGGCGGACATTTGCGGGTATTGAAGGGCGCGGCTGCTCATACGATTTATTTGAGGCCATGAATTCTCGTTGCATCTATCATCTGATGGCTAACGCCAATTCGACGACATTTGTCTACCTAACACGCTACAGCTTGGTCTACCTAGCGCCGCAGCGGCCTTATCTGATTCAATTACTTAGCCCGATCATGCATATTAGATCGACACATATTCGCTTCGTAAATTACCGACACGCTCTTTCGACAGCGGGCCGTTCGTTACTCGATCTCGAATATCGCACGTATGCCACTCATGAAAAAGCCCGCGCTCGGCGGGCTTGGAGTATGAGTGACGCTGTGCCTGGAAAGACTCAGCGGTCGCTGAGCCGGTAACTACCGCTTCTCGTACTGCTTGTTCCCGAACATATTCTCCATCGCATTTTTGTCCTGGCTGAAATCCGTATGGTGATCGGCGAGCACCTGTAGCCCTTTCTTCACGTTCTCGCGGTCGCCGATCATTTCGAACCAGCGGCGGACATTCGGGTAGTCGTCGATATTCACGCCCTGCGTCTCGGCACTGCGCAGCCACGGCCAGGTCGCGATATCAGCGATGGAGTAGTCGTTACCGGCGAGGAATTTGAAGTCTTTCAGGCGGCGATCCATAACGCCGTAGATGCGATTGGCTTCGTTCTCGTAGCGCTTGATGGCGTATTCGATCTTCTCCGGCGCGTACTTGTTGAAGTGATGCGCCTGGCCGAGCATCGGGCCGACGCTGGCCATCTGGAACATGAGCCACTGCATGACGTCATGACGCTTGACGGTATCGGTGGGCAACAGGCGGCCGGTTTTCTCGGCCAGATAGATCAGCATGGCGCCGGATTCGAACATGGCGTACGGCTTGCCGTTGGGGCCGTCCTGATCGACCATCGCGGGGATCTTGTTATTCGGGCTGATCTTGAGGAATTCCTCGCCGAACTGATCGCCCTTGCCGATGTTGATCGGGTGGGCCTTATATTCCAGCCCCACTTCTTCCAGCATGATGTGAATCTTGTGTCCGTTGGGCGTGGTCCAGGTGTAGAGATCGATCATCGCGTGTCCTTCGCCGCGGTCGCGGCTGGTTGTAAATCGTCGTCACAACCTAAGGTTGTACAGTGAAGTGACAAATTCAAGCGCTCGCCGTGTGACGGCGGACGCACGTCAACGGAACAGTCCCATGCATGTATTGATTGTTGGATCGCACGGCAAGATCGGTCAGCGCCTGGTACGCCAAATGGCCAAGAGTGAGCACACCGCCCGGGCGATGATTCGCGACGAATCCCAGCGTGAGGAAATGCAGGCGCTGGGCGCCACGGACGTCGTGGTCGCGGATATCGAGGGTAATATCAGCGAAGCACTCGTCGGCTGCGACGCCGTGATATTCACCGCGGGTTCGGGTGCCCACACCGGCCCGGAGAAGACACAGGACGTGGATCGCAACGGCGCGATTTCCATCATCGACCAGGCTGAGCGTGCGGGTATCCGTCGGTTCATTCTGGTGTCGTCGATGAACGCGGATACGCCGGAAAACGGCCCCGAGAAGATGCGTCACTATTTCGAAGCCAAGAAGGCCGCGGACGATCATCTGCGCGCCTCGGACCTGGAATACACCATCGTGCGCCCAGGCCGACTGACCGACGACGAGGGCACCGGCACCGCCGATATCGCCAAGGATCTGAATCGCTATGGCGAGGTCGCCCGCGAAGATGTGGCCCGGGCGCTGCTGCTCACGCTCGATTCGCCCAACACCATCGGCCGGCATTACGAAATGCTCGCCGGCGATACGCCGATCGATAAAGCGTTGCTGGGTATCTGATGGCGGATTCGCCCGATAATACGGTTGGCACGGCCTACACCACGGGCCGGCCGACCCCGCTCGCCTTCGACGCAACCCATGCCGTACGCGAACTCGCCGCCGTGGACCCGGTGCTGGGCGAACTCATGGCACGTGTCGGCCCGTATGCGCCGCAAACCGTCGCCGCGCCCGACGCATTTCATGCCCTGATGCGGGCCATCGTCTACCAACAGCTCTCCGGCAAGGCAGCCGGCACCATCCACCGGCGCGTGCTGACGGCGCTGGGCGGTGGCGATACGCCGGGTGCCGAACGCATTGCTGCAGCTGATGATGCCACGCTGCGCGGGGCGGGTTTGTCGCAAAACAAGATGCTCAGCCTGCAAGCGCTTGCAGCGGCTCAACTGGCCGGCGAACTGCCCGACGAATCACGCCTGGACGATTACGAAGACGCCGAGCTCATCGAGCGCTACTCCGCCATCCGCGGCATTGGCCGCTGGACAGTGGAAATGCTGTTGTTGTTCCACCTCGGCCGGCCGGACGTGATGCCCATTCACGATCTGGGCGTACGCAAGGGCTATGCGATGACCTACGGACGCGACGAATTGCCCAAGCCGAAACAGCTGGAGCGCGAGTGCGAGATCTGGCGGCCTTATCGGTCGGTGGGCAGTTGGTATATGTGGCGGGCGTTGGAGTTGTAGGTTTGGAGTGATTGGGCTGTTGCGGGCCTGCGTCGAGTGAAGCCTCAAGCCTGAATTCGCCTGCATAGTCGATTCAGATCACGAAGGAATCTAGCACCTTAGGCCTTCGGCACTCACGAGTTTGGCTCACCCGAGGTTTCGCGCTGCTGCGCGACCCGCCCCACTTTCGTTTGCTTGTCCAAACGAACGTAGGCAAAGGAAAAGACACCCGGGTTACGCGTCGGCGCGCAAGGCGCCGAACCATTGCCAATGCAATAACAAGTTCTCGCGCCGAAGGGATGCACGCAGAACTCGGATCGCTTTAGCGATCCTCAGACAGGCTGCGCGCACCGGCGCCGTGCGCCGGAAACCCTTCGGCCCTGCGCTTCTCGTTCGCTTCACACGGGGCCAATACCGCACGTAACCCGTAGCGGTGAGTCGATGCGGCCACCAACCGAAATCAGGGCGCGCGGCTACGTTCTTGTCGGATTACGCCTTCGGCTAATCCGACCTACAAAAGACATGGCTTTGAGCGAGCGATAGCGACGCTTGCCTGTATTCGGGCCCCTTGGGCGTAGCGCCGAGCAGTGGAGGCCAAACGCGGATAAAGCGGGCCGGATGTTTGAGCGAAGCGAGTTTCCGGCCGGCCCGCGTTCGGCCGGAGCCGCGCAGGGCATCGGCGCGTAGCGCCGACGCAAGATAGGGTGTCTTTTCTCTTGGGTACTTCTCTTTGGACAAGCAAAGAGAAGTACCTCGCACAGCAGTGCGAAACCCCAAGCGCAAATTCACCCGCACAGTTCATTCAGAAGACGAACGGTTTGAACCGCGTAGCTTTCAGCACTCAAGCACCAGACAAGGCGGAGGCCCGCTCTGCCGCCGCCTGAACGCTCGCCCAATCACCGGCCGCCACGGCCTCTGCAGAAACTAGCCAGCTACCGCCGACACAGGGCACACAATCCAACGCCAGATAGTCCGCCGCGGTGTCTTCCTTGATGCCGCCGGTCGGGCAGAAGACCAGATCGGGAAACACGCTGGCAAAGGCCTTTATCGCGGCCGGCCCGCCGACGACGGACGCCGGGAACAGTTTCGTTGCCGTCACGCCCTGCCGTTTGAGATGGGCGATTTCGCTCACCGTCTGCGCGCCCGGCAGATAGGCAATATCGCGCGTCTGCGCTACCGCATTCACTTCGTCCGCAATACCGGGCGAGACCATGAATTCGGCCCCGGCATCAATCGCCCGCTCGGCCTGTTCAGCGGTCCAGACCGTGCCGGCGCCTACGTAGATATCGTCCACTTCATTCGCAATCGCGTCGATCGCAGCCAGCCCGGCCTCGGTGCGCAGGGTCACTTCAATCACGCCAATACCGCCGGCCACCAGCGCACGAGCGATTTCAACGCCTGATTGGGCATCGGGCACGACCACCACCGGGATCACCGGCGCGATCGCCATGACCTGACGGGTCTGAGCGTATTTCATTCCGCCGGCTCCGGTTCGGTGACCGTGGTGCGGGTTTCGGTATCGGCCGGCTGGGCGTCGAGCAGCGCACAGGCGCCCTCTTCGGCCGAGCCGACGTTGCGCCGAAATACCGCGAACAGTTCGCGGCCGAAGCCGAATTCGCTTTCGGGCTGATCGTCGAACGTCGTAGGTTCGCGGGCTTCGAGTTCGGCGTCGTCGACTTCGACACGCAGCGTGCCGGCTTCGGCATCCAGCGCGATCATGTCGCCATCGCGAATACGGCCGATCAAGCCGCCCAGCCGTGCTTCGGGCGTGATCTGGATGGCGGCGGGAATCTTGCCGGAGGCGCCGGACATGCGCCCGTCGGTAATCAGCGCGACCTGATAACCCTTGTCCTGCAGCACGCCGAGCGATGGCGTGAGCTTGTGCAGCTCGGGCATGCCATTGCCACGCGGGCCCTGATTGATAACGACGATGGCCGTGTCGCGTTCGAGCTCGCCGGCCTGATAGGCCGCCAGCACGTGCTCCTGACTGGGAAAGACTTTAGCCGGCGCATGAATCGTGCGGTGCTGTTTCTCGACCGCCGATATCTTGATGATGCCGCGTCCGAGATTGCCTGTGAGTACACGCAACCCGCCGGTGGCCGCGAACGGCTCGGCCACGCCGCGTAGCACGTCGGTATCGTGGCTTTCCTCGGCGCCCTCGCGCCAGACCAGTTCGTCGCGGTCGAGAAACGGCTCCTGCGTATAGCGATGCAGCCCGTCGCCGACCACGGTCGAGACATCCTCGTGCAGCAAACCGGCGGCGAGCAGTTCGCGGATCATGAATTGAATACCGCCAGCCGCAGCGAAATGGTTCACATCAGCCACACCGTTGGGATAGACCCGCGCCATGAGCGGAACCACGGCCGAAATCTCGGCGAAATCGGTCCAGTCGATCTTCACACCGGCCGCGCGTGCCATGGCCACGATATGCATGGTGTGGTTGGTGGAACCACCGGAGGCCAGCAGGCCGACGATGCCGTTGATAATGGCCTTTTCATCCACGATGCGCCCGATCGGGCGGTAATCCTCGGACAGCTCGGTAATCGCGACCACGCGCTTCGCGGCGGCCCGCGTGAGCGCATCGCGCAGCGGTGTGTTCGGGTTCACGAACGACGACCCGGGCAAATGCAGCCCCATGAATTCCATTAACAGCTGATTGGAATTGGCAGTGCCGTAGAACGTACAGGTACCCGGCGAGTGATAGGACATCGACTCGGCCTTGAGCAATTCATCGCGGCCGATCTCGCCAGCGGCAAAGCGCTGGCGCACCTCGGATTTGATCTTGTTCGACAAGCCGGAGGTCATCGGCCCGCCGGGTACGAAGATCACCGGCAGATGGCCGAACGACAACGCGCCGATCATCAGCCCCGGCACGATCTTGTCGCATACGCCCAGACACAGGGCGCCGTCGAACATGTTATGCGTCAGTGCCACGGCCGTGGCCATGGCGATGGTGTCGCGCGAGAACAGCGACAACTCCATGCCCGGCTGGCCCTGGGTCACGCCATCGCACATCGCCGGCACGCCACCGGCGAACTGGGCCACGCCGCCGGCATCCCAGGCCGCCTGCTTGATGATCGGCGGAAAATCGCCCAGCGGCTGGTGCGCCGAAAGCATTTCATTGTAGGCCGAGACGATGCCCACATTCGGGCGCTTCTGACCGGCCAGTGCGTCCTTGCCCGGCTTGTCCTCGACAGCGAAGCCGTGGGCGAGATTGCCGCAGGAGAGCTTGCCGCGGTGCGGGCCCACGCTCTGGGCGTGGTCGATCTTGGCCAGATAGGCCGCGCGGGTATCGCGGCTGCGCGCGATCACGCGTTGGGTTACGTCTTCGATAACCGGGTGCAGACTCATGGCTCGTCGCTCCAGCGGACCGTATGTCCGCGTTTAGGACCAGTACACCTCCACGGGTACATGATCCTGATGAATTACGCCCCGTACAGGGTATTCGACCGCCGGCCCCGCCTGACAGGCCATGTCGTACACGCGGCGCTTGGCATCGCCGAAGAACAGCAGATACAACGAACGCGTGGCAAGCAGCCGATTCAGGCTCAGGCTGATCCGCGCGGGGCCGTCGTCCTCGCGTGCCGGCACGACGCATTCGGCATTGCTGGTCATACAGGCTTCGATATTCGACGCATCGGGAAAAAGCGAGGCGGTATGGCCATCCTCGCCCATGCCGAGCACGACGGCATCGAAGGAGCGTGGCAGCCGGGCCAGCTCGGCGTTGAGCGCGGACTGGGCCGCATCCGGTGTCGGTTTGTCGCGATACAGGCCAAACAGCCGGGCGGCGTTGCCGGGGCCATAAAGCAGATGTTCGCGCAGCGCGGCCTCGTTGCTTTCCGGCTGATCGGGCGCGACCCAGCGTTCGTCGCTGGGCAGCACGGTCACTCGCGACCAGTCCAGTTCGATCAGCGCGAGCCGTTCGAACAGATCGATCGGCGACGAGCCACCGCTGAGCACCAGCGTGGCCCGGCCGTTATTGGCAATACCCTCGCGCAGCTGGGCCGCCAGCGCATCGGCAAGCGCCTGGGCACAGGCGCCGCGGTCGGCAAATTCATGGAAACTCGGCATGGCTATTCCGGTTGCGCCCAGCGGCGGTCGTCGCGATCGAGCAGCACGAAGGAATCCGTCGGCCCCCAGCTACCGGCCATGTATTCATGGGTACGCACGCCGCGCGTATGCCAGCTGTCGATGATGCGATCGATCCAGCGCCAGGCGGTTTCGATTTCGTCGCGGCGCATGAACAGCGCGGGATTGCCGCGCAGCACTTCCATGAGCAACCGTTCGTAGGCGTCCGGATAGGTCACCGCGAACGCATCCGGAAAATTCAGGTTGAGCGGCAACGAGCGCATGCGAAAACCGCCCGGCCCCGGTTCCTTGGTCATCAGCGTGAGCTGGACGCCCTCTTCCGGCTGCAGGCTGAGCACGAGCCGATTGGGCGTGAGCGGCTGCTCGCCGAAGATCGAATGCGGCACCGGCTTGAACTGAAACACGATCTCGGAAAGCTTGCGCGCCATGCGCTTGCCGGTACGCAGATAGAACGGCGTGCCGTTCCAGCGCCAGTTGTCGATTTCGGCCTTGATGGCGACGAAGGTTTCGGTGTCCTGTGCCGCGTTTTTGATCTCGGGGTTTTCGCCTTCTTCACGATAGCCGGGTACCGGCTCGCCGCCGACGATGCCGGCGGTATAACGCCCGCGCACGGTCACGCGATTGACCACCTCGCGGGTAATCGGCTTGAGTGCGCGCAGCACCTTGATCTTTTCGTTGCGGATATCGTCGTGGTGCATGCTCGCCGGCGGCTCCATGGCCACCATGCACAGCAGCTGCAGCATATGGTTCTGCACCATGTCGCGCAGCGCGCCGGTGCGATTATAGAAATCGAAGCGCTGCCCCACACCCAGATGCTCGGCCACGGTGATCTGCACATGATCGACCGCGCCGCGTGCCCATAGCGGCTCGAACAGGGAGTTGCCAAAACGCAGGGCCAACACGTTCTGTACGGTTTCCTTGCCCAGATAATGATCGATGCGATAGATCTGGGATTCGGCGAAGACCGCGCCTACGGCATCGTTGATCTCGCGCGCGGAATCGAAATCGTGGCCGACCGGTTTTTCCAGCACGATACGCGAGCGCTCATTGGTCAGACCGGCATCGTGAAGCCGCTGGGCAACCGTGCCGAACAGCGACGGGGCCGTGGCCAGATAAAACACGCGACTGCGTTTGGCGTCGGCATCGAGCGCTGCTCCCAGATCGTCCCAGCCCGTTTCGGCCTGCATATCCAGCGCGACATGGTGCAAACGCGCGGCAAAACGCTGCCAGACATTTTCCTTGAGTTCCTTCGCGGATAGCTGCGCTTCCAGCGTTTCGCGTACCCATTGCCGATAGGCCTCGCTATCGATCTCGCCACGCGAGACCGCCACGATGCGGCTGTCGTCGCTGAACTGACCATCGCCATCGCGATGAAACAACGCCGGCAGCAGCTTGCGCTGTGCGAGATCCCCCGTGCCACCGAAAATGATGAGGTCGAACGGGTCTACGGGTACGAATTCAGCCATATGCGATCACTGTACTCTTCAGAGCCTATCGGGGCATGCGTACACAATGCATTTAGCGTGCCGGGCCACTGTGACAACCGGCCACCGACCTTGGTCGCATATTAGCCAGACAGTCGATCTGTGAAGCTGGCCAGTGCAGGCAACGCCCCCAGCCGCGTTCGCGCTGCATGTCCCGAAGACGCTGCTTATGGACGACTGGACACAAACGCTTTCCGCAGGCCCGCTGCTCGCGATCGCGGTCGCCGCCGTGGCGCTATTGCTGGTACTGGTCATCCGTTTCAATGTCCATGCGTTTCTCGCACTGACCATCGTCAGTCTGGTCACAGCCTTCGCTACCGGTATTCCGCCGGGTGCCATCGTGGACGTGCTGGTGGGCAGCTTTGGCGAAACGCTGGGCTCGGTCGCACTACTGGTGGGCTTCGGCGCCATGCTGGGCAAGCTGGTGGAACACTCGGGCGGAGCCACGGTGCTGGCCGAACGCATGGTGGCGTTCTTTGGCGAACGACGCGCGCCGTTCGCCCTGGGCCTGGCGTCGTTGTTCATGGGCTTTCCCATATTCTTCGACGCGGGGCTGGTGGTCATGCTGCCCATCATCTTTGCCGTGGCGCGTCGGCTGAACGGTCCGGTGTTGCTCTACGGTCTGCCGGCTGCGGCGGCGTTTTCGGTGATGCATGTATTCGTGCCGCCCCACCCGGGGCCGGTCACCGCGATCGAGGCCTATGGCGCCAATCCGGGTCTGGTGTTGTTCGTCGGTGTCGTGATGGCGTTTCCGCTTTGGTATCTATCCGGCTATCTGTGGGGGCGCTTCGCCGCCGCGCGCCATCCCTTCGGCGTGACCGGCGCGGGCCTGTTCGGCGCCGAGGACGACGACAACGTCACCACGCCTCCCGCGGTGCACACCGTCATCGCCCTGTTGCTGCTGCCATTGGTACTGATCTTTGCCAATACCAGCCTCATGTTCGCGGCTTCGCTCGGCTGGGTGAACGACGACGCGCAGTGGTTCAACGTGATCGTGCTGTTCGGCGAGACCCCGGTTGCACTGCTGATTGCCGTGCTGGTTGCCGCTTATGTGCTTGGCTGGCGCCGCGGCGAGCACGGCAGCGCGCTGGAAAAGATCCTCGATCGTTCGCTCGGGCCGATCTGCTCGGTAGTGCTCATCACCGGCGCGGGCGGCATGTTTGGCGGCGTGCTCGAAACCTCGGGCATCGGCGACGCGCTGGCCGATTCACTCGGCGAGCTCGGGCTGCCGGTGATCGTCGCGGCCTATCTGGTCGCAGCAATCGTGCGTCTGGCGCAAGGCTCGGCCACGGTCGCGCTGGTCACCGCTGCCGGGCTGATGGCACCCGCGGTTGCCGCCGGTGACTATTCCGCCATGCAGGTGGTCGCGATTACGCTGGCCACAGCCGCCGGTTCGGTGTTCGCCGGCCACGTCAACGACTCGGGCTTCTGGCTGGTTGGCCGGCTCATGGGCATGGACGTCAAGACCACGCTCAAGACCTGGACCGTGCAGCAGGCGCTGGAGTCGATTCTGGCATTCATTTTCACGTACCTGTTGTACGCGCTGTTTTAGACGCTGCTGATGTTTCATTCGCGAGCGCGCTCGATCCACCGGAGCTTTGCATGACCGATTCGCTATTCGATCTGAGCGATCGCCTCGCGCTGATCACCGGCTCCTCGCGCGGGCTCGGCGCGCGTATGGCGTTGGGCCTGGCCGAGCGCGGCGCGCGTGTGATCCTGCACGGGCGCGATGAAGCGCGCCTGGCCGAACAAACCGAGGCCATGCGCGCCGCAGGCGCCGCCCCCGCAGGCAGCATCACATTCGATGTGACCGATGCGAATGCCGTCGCCGATGGCATTCGGCGCCTGACCGACACGCACGGCGTGCCGAATATTCTCGTCAACAACGCCGGTTTGCAGCGGCGTGCGCCCTTCGCGGAATTCGATCCGTCGGACTGGGACGCCGTCATCGCCAGCAATCTGTCCAGTGCGTTCTATGTATCGCACGCGCTGGCCGCTGCGATGATCGAGCGCGGCTCGGGCAAGATCGTGAATATCGGGTCGGTGCAGTCGAAGCTGGCACGCCAGACCATCGCGCCCTACGGCGCCAGCAAGGGCGGCGTTGCCCTGCTCACCCAGGGCATGGCCGCGGATCTGGCCGGCCACGGTATTCAGGTCAATTGCCTGTCGCCAGGTTATTTCCAGACCGATATGAACACCGCCCTCTGGCAGGACGACGACTTCAATGCCTGGATCGAAAAACGTACCCCTGCGGCGCGCTGGGGCCAGCTCGACGAACTCATCGGCACGCTGGTGTATCTGTGTTCGAACGCCTCGAACTTCGTGTGCGGGCAGAACATCCTCGTGGATGGCGGCATGACCTCGGTGGTCTAGGTGTATTCCGGTGGATAACCCCCAATCGACGACCACGCCGCTGGCTCTGCCGTGTACACGGCGTATCGTGCTCATGGGCGTGTCCGGTAGCGGCAAGTCGACGCTGGGTGCGGCACTGACCGAGCGTCTGGGCATCACCTATATCGACGGCGATACCTACCACCCGCCGGCCAACGTCGAGAAAATGCGCCAGGGCATACCGCTGACTGACGAAGACCGTGCCGGCTGGCTGGATACGCTGGCCGAGATCATTGCCGACTACCGCCGGCGCGACACCTCGCTACTACTGGGATGCTCGGCACTCAAGCGCGTCTACCGCGAGCACCTGCGCCGCGGCGATCCGGCGCTGATGTTCGCGTTTCTGGAGGGCAGTTACGACGTCATCCTCGCGCGTATGCAACAGCGCGCGCATTTCTTCTCGCCCGACATGCTGCGCAGCCAGTTCGATACGCTCGAAGCACCGACCGATGCCGAGGCCGTCCGTGTGAATATCGATGGTGAATTCGACCTGGTGGTCGCCGATTGCGCACAGGCGCTGTGCGAGCGCGTCGGCCGCGACGAATGAATACGGGCCGACGCACTGGCGATAGCGTCTAACTGCGCACGAGCACCAGCTTGCCGGCATGCTCGCCGGACTCCATCAGCTGATGGGCTTCGACCGCCTCTTCGAAGGCGAAGGCGCGATCGACCATCGGCTTGAGCTTGCCGGCTTCGAATAGCGGCAGCAGACGATCATTGAAGATCTGCGCAACCATGATCTTGCGCTCCAGTGGCAGGCTGCGCATGGTCATCGCCACCAGACTGAGCCGACGCATGAGCAGCTTGCCCATATCGATTTCGCTCTTGCGCCCACCGATGAGCCCGATCTGTACCTGGCGGCCTTCCGGGCGCAGCGCGTCGAGGTTGTCGGCCAATGCCGAACCGCCCACGAAATCCAGCACCAGATGGGCGCCGCCGGTTTGTTCCTGTACGGCTTTGGCCACGCCGTCGTCGCCGTCTTCCAGACCCAGGTCATAGGCCTTGTCGAAGCCAAGCGCCTTGAAGCGCTGCTCCATTTCGTCCAGGCGCGCCTGCTTGCGGCTGGTGGCAATACTGCGTGCGCCCAGCGCCTGAATGAGGTGCAGGCCTGCCTGGCCCACGCTCGAGGTGGCACCGCGTACCAGCGCCCACTGTCCCGGTGCGAGTTCGCCGACCAGAAACAGCCCGCGATAGGCGGTCAGAAACGCTTCCGGCATGGCCGCGGCCTGCTCGAAATCGTAGTGGGCCGGGATCGTGAGCGCTTCGCGTTCGTGCACGACCAGCTGCTCGGCATAGGAGCCGCCGCCGATCAGCCCCATCACTCGATCACCGACCTGGCGCGTGGTCACGCGATCGCCCACGGCAGCGACCTCGCCGGCATATTCCAGCCCGGGCCGGCGTACATCGAAGCCATTCGGCGGCGGGTAGCCGCCCTTACGCTGCAGCACATCGGCCTGATTGATACCGACCGCGCGCACGTCAACAAGGATTTCGTCCGGCCCCGGCTCGGGCGCATCGATGGTCTTGAGTTCGAGCGCTTCCGGCGCACCGGGTTCTTCTACCAACCATGCCCGCATGGCGTTCTCCTGAAATGGGGTTTTAATTAACGCGGGACAGCATATAGAAAATTCCGGCCGGCAATGAACCCGGCCTGCCCATACCTCCGGTTTTGGTTACACTGATCGGCACGCATTTTTAGCGAAAACGGCCTGTACGTAACGGGCCACAGTGGAGAACACCCCATGACCAAGACCGTTAGCTTTCTGAGTGCGCTGGCGCTCACCGTCGCCATGAGCGGCTGTGCCAACTGGAGTTCCGGCGACACCGGCACCGTGATCGGCGGTATCGCCGGCGGCGCGGCCGGTTCGCAGATCGGCAGCGGCCGTGGCACCACCATCGCCACCGTTGTGGGTACGCTGGCGGGCGCCGCACTTGGGCGTCGTATCGGCGACAACTTCGGACAACGCGACCGCCAGCAGTTCGGCAGTGCGCTGGAAAGCAACCAGACCGGCAACACCTCGAGCTGGACCAATCCGGACACCAACGCTAACTATTCCGTCACGCCCACGCGGACCTACAACAACGGCAACCAGCCCTGTCGCGAGTTCACCATGAACGCCAATGTCGACGGCCAGCCGGAAAAAGTACGCGGTACGGCCTGTCGCCAGAGCGACGGCACCTGGAAAGTGCAGTCGTAAGACCGCAGCACCGCCGATCGAAGCCGGGCTAAGCCCGGCTTCTTTTTGTCCGCCCGAGCGCATCGAGAGTCCGAACACCATGCCGCAAGCCCCACGCCCCACCCGCAGCGACTATCGATGGTTCTGCGCCATGCCCACCCGCTGGATGGATAACGATGTCTATGGCCACGTGAATAACGTGACCTACTACTCGTATTTCGATACCGCGGCCAATCGCTATCTCATCGAAGAGGGCGGGCTGGATATCCACAACGCCCCGGTGGTGGGTTTCGTGGTGGAATCACGCTGTCAGTACCACGCACCGGTCGCCTTCCCGGAACAGCTCGAAGCCGGGCTGATGGTTAAGCATCTGGGCAACCGCTCGACGACCTATGGCATCGGTATCTTTCAGGCCGGCGCGGATACCCCCAGCGCGCACGGCGATTTCGTACATGTATTCGTCAACCGCGAAACTAATCGCGCCGAGGCGATCCCGTCGGCGCTACGCGAGGCGCTCGCCGCGATCCATGTGCCCGGCGACGCACCGGAATAAATGACCATGCGTTCGACCACGCTCGAAGCCCGCGACTACAACGCGATCGTCACCAATCCCGATGATGGCGTGGAAATCGCGATCACGGTCATGCAGCCGGACCTTGCCGCCGGTGAGACCGCGCCGCTGGTTCTGCACGGCCACGGCTTTGGCGGCGCGCGCCTGAACAATCGTTACGAACGATCGGTTTACGAGGTGCTGTCCGGCGGGATTCTGCCCTCCACCGAAGCCGCGCGCCGTGCCGCCGCCAGCGGCTATTTCGTCATCAGTTTCGACCAGCGTGGGTTCGGCGAGTCCGGCGGCAAGGTCGAGATCATGAACCCCGAAGTCGAAGGCGCGGATATCAGCGCCATTCTCGACTGGGCAGACAACGAGATGCCCGAACGCGAGCGCCTCGCCCGGCGCGACGGCGACCCCGTCATCGGCGGCCTGGGACTCTCCTATGGCGGCGGTTTTCAGCTCATCGGCGCCTGTATCGACAACCGCTTCGATGCGCTGGTGCCCACCGCGACCTGGTACGACCTCGGCTACAGCCTGGCGCCGGATAATGTCGTCAAGACGGCCTGGGGCGCGGCGCTGGTGGCACTCGGTGTGCCCACATCGGGTGTGCGTCTGGACCCGCTGCTCTATCGGGCGCTGGCGGAAGGACTGGCCTCGACGCTGACCGGGCGTGGCCTGTCCCAGACCGTGCGCGACCGGTTGTACAACAGCAGCCCCGCCTCGTTCTACGACGGGCATATCGCGCGCGATGGCCAACGCGAACCCTGCGAAACACGCCGCACGCCGAAGGTGGACGTGCTGCTTGTACAGGGCGTGGGCGATACGCTATTCAACCTCAACGAAGCCGCGGCCAATGCCAAGGCGCTGCGCGCGGCCGGCAATGATGTGCATCTGATCGCCATGCAGTACGGCCACAGCCTGCCGTTTCTGCAGGATATCGACCGTATCGCCTACCAGACCGATGCCAGCCTGCGTATCGACGACGAATACGTGGAGACGGCGGTCCTGGAACTGGCCTACCTCGACTGGAAGCTCAAGGGCGTGACACCCACGCAGTCGGTGCCACGCAACATGATCGTGCTCGACGACGAAACCAGCCTGTTCTTCGACGAACTGCCCGTGGGCACCGGCGAGCATGGCCCCACGGTGGAATTCGCCGGCGATGCCACCACCGGCGGACTGGATCTGCTGCTCGGGATCGTGCGACGGCAGAGCGTGTCGCGGCTGTGGTCGCTGGCCACCGGCACGGCCGGCAATGCCTGGATCGCGCTCAAGCGCGTATTTGATCGCGACAAACCCGCCAGCGGCGACGAAACCGCTCTGGTCGCCCGTCTGGTCAATGCCCTGCCCTCCGATCATCTCGACGAACTGGCCAGCGGCGGCACGTTTATCGAACTCATGACCATCGAGTCCGAAAATCAGGCGATCGCCGGTATCCCGCAGATCGAAATCGATATCAGTGGCGACGACCGCGACCCGATCGCTTTCGTAGGCATCGGCGTACAACGCGCGGGCCTGGGCGCCACCGTTTTGCTCAACAAGCAAGTACGGCCGATCCGTGGCGCCGGGCCGCGCTCGCTTGATCTCAACGGCGTCAGCCATCGGCTGCACGCAGGCGATCGGCTGGGGCTGCTGGTATACGGCTATCATCCACAGTATCTGGCCAGTTTCTCGGCGATCCCGGGTCGTATTCGCGTCACGGGGCGCATCGCCCTGCCGATCGTCGACGTAACCTGACAGGCAGGCCCTACCCGCACACGCGGGTTCGGCCCTGTTCATGATCACGACAAAGGAGACCGCATGAGTGCACTGGCGGCGTTCGGCGTGGGCTTGGCCACCGCCGCGATATTGCTCACCCTGGTGTGGATCATCCAGCTATTCACCCGCAATGCCGGGCTCGTGGATGTGGTCTGGTCGGCCGCGGTTGGCCTGATCGCTGCCGAGTACGCCCTGCTCGGCGATGCGCCGGCCGCGGCGCGTATTCTCATGGCCGCGCTCGCGCTGACCTGGGCGCTACGCCTGGCCGGCTACCTGGCCAAACGCATGCGCGGCGCGCCCGAGGATTCACGCTATGCCGCCGCGCGTGAAGCCTGGGGCGCCAAGGCTGATCTGTACATGCTGGGCTTTTTCCTGTTTCAGGCCGTGGCGGCCTCGATACTCTCGATTCCGTTTCTGGTCATTGCCTATATGCCCGAAGCGCCGTCGCTGGGGATCGCCCTGGCCGCGATTGCGGTGTGGTTCGTCGCCGTGGTCGGCGAAGGCACGGCCGATGCCCAACTGCATCGCTTCAAGCAACAGCCCGAAAATCGCGGCAAGGTATGCGCCGAGGGGCTTTGGCGCTACTCTCGACATCCGAACTATTTTTTCGAATCGCTGCACTGGGTAACGTACGTAGTGCTTGCAATCGGTGCGCCATATTGGTGGGCGACACTGGCCAGTCCAGTGATCATGGCGTGGCTTTTGCTCAGGGTTTCGGGGATTCCCACTATCGAAAACAAGAAGGCATCGGAAAAACGCGAAGGCCACGACGAATACGTCCGGCGCACGAGCGCGTTTATTCCATGGCCACCAAAACGATAAATACACAAAACGAGGGAGGCAGGTTTGAGTAGTCTGGCCATAGATTGGTGTGAGCGCGGCCTCGTGCCCGATCCGATTGCCCGCGCGGGCATGCGCCGGCTCATCGGCAGTCGATTGAGCAGCCGCGAGGCCCGCGACCCGGAATGGCGCAGCAATCACATGCGGCGCTTCATCGACCGGGCCTGCACCGGCCCGATCGCCCAGCACACTAAGGACGCCAACGCCCAGCACTACGAACTGCCGCCGGCATTCTTCGAACATGTGCTGGGCGCGCATCGCAAATACAGCGGCTGCCTGTTCGAAGCGGGGATCAAGACGCTTGATCAGGCCGAGCACGCCATGCTCGCCCTCTATGCCGAACGCGCGCGCCTGCATGACGGCCAGCAGATTCTGGACCTGGGGTGCGGCTGGGGTTCGTTCGCGCTGTGGGCGGCCAAGCGCTTTCCCAGCGCAGAGATTCTCGCGGTTTCCAATTCCAACGCGCAGCGCGAGGCGATCGAGGCTATGGCGCAACAGCGCGGGCTGGACAACCTGCGCGTCCAAACCTGCGACATCAACGATTTCGACCCGGGCACACAACGTTTCGACCGCGTCGTGTCGGTGGAAATGTTCGAACACATGCGCAACTACCGCGAACTGTTCGCGCGCATCAGCCGCTGGCTGGTCGACGACGGTCGCCTGTTCGTGCACGTATTCGCGCACAAGCTGCTGGCCTACGCCTTCGAGAACGACGGCGACTACGACTGGATGGCACGCCATTTCTTTACCGGCGGCATCATGCCCAGCGAGCATCTGTTCGCCCACTTCCAGGAAGACATGCGCCTGCGCAAGCACTGGTGGCTATCGGGCAACCACTATCGCGATACGGCCAACAGCTGGCTGGCACGCATGGACGCGGCCGAAAAACCGATCATGGCGATATTTCGCGAAACCTATGGCGATGCCGACGCCGAGCGCTGGTTCCAGCGCTGGCGCATGTTCTTCATGGCAGTCGCGGAACTGTTCGGCTACAACGACGGCAACGAATGGGGCATCGCCCATTATCTGTTCGTACCGCAACGCCAGCCGGCCGCCTGAGGAGACAATCACGTGCACGATAAACCGCTTTTGCCCGCGCTCGCGTTCGTCATTGGCACGGCCACACTCACCGTGACCAGCACGGCCATCGCCGCCGACGAAACCCGCTGTTTCAACGGCTACGGCTACACGCTCGACAGCAACGAATACCGTTATACCGAACATCACGAGCAACACTTTGCCGGCGATACGTTGCGCAGCTGGGACGTGACCTATGTCGGGCGCACCGGCGACACGATCGCCACCAAGCATCTGGCATTCAAGGCGAGCGACACCGTCCCCACCTACCGGCTCGAGATCCCGGCCGATGGCTATGTGGAAGGCATTCGCCACAACGGCGATCGCTGGACCATGTTCCGGCGCGAATCCGCCGATGCAGAAGAACAGACCAAGGATTTCACCATCGAGCCGCCGATGGCCGCCGATTCCGGCTTCGATCGATTGGTGCGCCAGCAATTCGACAAGCTGACCGCGGGTAAGACCGTGCCCTTCAAGTTCGCGGCGGCCGGACGGCAAGCCGTCATCGATCTGCGTGCGCGCCAGACCGGCACCACCACTTTCGAAGGCAAGCCGGCCGTGGTCTTCACCGCCGAGCTGGACATGTTCCTGGTCAACTTCTTCGTGGATTCGCTCAAGCTGACCTACGACGCCGACAGCAAACGCCTGCTCGAATACCGCGGCATCGGCAACATGCACGATGAAAACGGCAAGGTTTATCCGGTACGGGTGAGCTACACCCGCGATATGCCCGACGAGGCCCGCCAGGCCGGCGCGCCCGCGGCCACCTGCGCGGCCGCGAGCTAAAGCGCGGCTAAAGCGAACAGCAATGCGCGCCCTGCCGCGACTGCAACAGGGCGCGCACCACGGCGCTAGTTATGCCCGCGCATCTCGGGCTGGCGCGCCATCCAGGGCTGGAGGCGTTCGAAGGCTTCCTCGATCTTCTCCATGGAGGTGGAATAGCTGATGCGCATCAGGCTGTTCGACTCTTCGCCGAAGGCATCGCCCGGGATGACGCACACGCCGGTTTCCTCGAGCATGCGCATGCACAGGTTGCCGCCATCCACCCCGTGCGGCAAAGACGGCGCGATATAGAACGCGCCCTGTGGCCAGTAGCCGGTCAGCCCCGGCGTATCGGCAACCAGATCCACCACCCGGTCACGCCGGCGCGAGTATTCGCGCACCATCTCGTCGACACAGCTCTGATCGCCTACGAGTGCGGCGACGCCGGCCCACTGTGCCGGCGTACTGGCGACCGTGGTCGTGAACATGTGATAGCGGCGCAGGGTACGAATGGTGTTCTGGTCAGCCACGATCCAACCCACGCGCAGGCCGGGCATGGCATAGGTCTTCGAGAAACTCGACACCACGGCCACGCCGTCGAGATCGGTGGCACAGGAGAGCACGCTCGGATAGTCGATATCGTCGAGAATGAGGTTGTCGTAGACCTCGTCGGAGAGAATCTCCACGCCGCGATAGGCGGCTTCCTGACACAGCCATTCCACGGTTTCGCGCGGATACACCGTACCCGTGGGGTTACTCGGCGAATTGAGGATGATGGCGTGCGTGTTCGGCCCGATCATGTTGATTATGCGCTCGGGGTCGATCTGGTGGCCTTCGCTGGCCTTGGTCGGCACCGTGCGCACCTGACCGCCGTTCATGCGAATCAACGGCGCATACAGCAAAAACGTCGGGTCGGCGATGATGAACTCACGCCCGGGCGCGGCCATGGCCGTGATCAGCAGATAGATGCCTTCGGTCGCGCCCGTGGTGATCAGGAAATTGTCTTCGGTGAGCGTGCTGCGATAGCGCGCGTTGTAGTACTCCTTGAGCGCGGTAAGCAGTTCCGGCAGGCCGGCATCCATGGTGTAGCCGGTCTGGCCGGCTTCCAGCGCGTGGATATGCGCATCGATGATATGCCGCGGCGTAGCGAAGTCGGGCTGACCAATGGACAGATGCACCACATCGTCGAGCTCGGCGGCGCGATTGACCATGCGCCGGATGCCCGAAATCGGGATGGCATGCATGGCCGGGTTCCAGACCAGACGGTCACGTACATAACGCTGATCGGGGTCTGCGGATAGGATTTCGCTGCTTTTCTTCAGATTCGCGACCATGGGTGCCTCTTGACGCGGGATGGCGGCGGCCGACGTGGCCGTTAGCGCGAGCGTAGTCAGGTCTTGCAAACCCGGTCAAGACAAGCGTGCGCCGGGATTTGCGCCGGCTATTGACGCTTGGCGCGAGCTCTGGGTACCGTGCGGCATGATCATTGAAATCGCGCGGTTCGTGAACACGGTAGCGCCTTCTCCTGCATGAGCCACGACAACCCCGCCAATACCCGCACCGAGCACGCCGTCGAAGCCGACGAACCGCGACCTCGGATCACCGTCTTAAGCGATACACCCGAGGGGCCGGCGTCGATCGAACGGCTGCACGCGCGCGCCGATATTCGTGTCGCCCACGATGAATCGAGCCTGCGCGACGCCCTGCCGGACAGCGATATCCTGCTGGTCACCGATTTTCGTACCGAAGCGCTCGAAGCCGCCTGGCCGGCCGCGCGCAATCTGCGCTGGGTACATGCCGCAAGCGCAGGCGTGGACCAGTTGATGTTCGATGCGCTGATCGAATCCGATATCCCGGTCACCAATGCCCAGGGCATATTCGATCGCAATATCGCCGAATACGTGCTCGGCGCGATTCTGATGTTCGCCAAGGACACGCGCGCCAATATCGCCTACCAGCAACAGCGCCGCTGGGTGCACCGCGATACCGAAAGCGTGCACGGCAAACGCGTACTGGTGGCCGGCGCAGGCTCGATCGGGCGCGAGATCGGGCGCCTGTGCAAGGCCGTGGGCATGGAAGTCACCGGCATCGCCCGGCGCGCCCGCGATGCCGACGACGTATTTTCGGCCGTCCATGCCGCCGACGATATCGACACCCATCTGCCGGATGCCGATTACGTGGTCGTGGCCGCGCCCTTAACCGAGGCCACGGAACACTGGTTCGATGCACGGCGCTTCGCGGCCATGGCCAGACACGCGCGTTTCATCAACATCGGCCGCGGGCCGATCGTGGTCACCGACGATCTGGTGGATGCACTGGTCAACCAACAGATCGCCGGCGCCGCGCTGGATGTTTTCGAACAGGAACCGCTGCCCGCCGATCACCCGCTATGGGGCATGGACAATGTACTCATGTCGGCGCACATGGCGGGCGATTTCATCGGTTGGCGCGATGCGCTGATCGATCAGTTTCTCGACAACCTCACGCGCTGGCAGCGCGGCGAGGCATTGTTCAACCAGGTCAGCAAAAAGCATGGCTATGCGCCGGGTGGCGCGTGAGCCGCGAAAATGGCATTTCGCCTTTAAAAGCCGTGATCACGCCCCGATCACTGCTAGATATTGACAGGCATTGTCAGCAGGCCGCGCTGGCGGGGCTGCCCAGATTCATAGACTCAAGTCGTTACGACAGGACCGAGGACACTCATGATCGAATCCTATCTGCTAAAGCATATTTCCGGTTATATCGATGGCCAGTGGGTCGAGGCCGACTCCGGCGAAACCGTCGAGGTCCTCAATCCTGCCAATGGCAAGGTGCTGGCCGAGATGCCCAAGATGGGCAGCGCCGAAACCCAGCGCGCCATCGAAGCCGCCAAGGGCGCGCTCAAACCCAACGATCTGGAAACCCGGCGCGAATGGCTCGAGGATATTCGCGATGCCCTGATCGATGAAAAGGAAGAGATCGGGCGTATTCTGTGTCTCGAACACGGCAAGCCGTGGAAGGAAGCCCAGGGCGAAGTCGAATACGCCGCCGGCTTTTTCGACTATTGCGCCAAGAACATCGACATCCTCAAGCCCGACGAGCTCGAGGAGAAAGCCAAGGATTGCACCTGGACGGTTCATCACCGCCCGGTCGGCGTGGTCGGCCTGATCACGCCCTGGAACTTCCCGATCGGCATGATCGCCAAGAAGATCGCCCCGGCGATCGCGGCCGACTGCCCGAGCGTGATCAAGCCCGCCAGCGAAACCCCGCTGACCATGATCGCCATGTTCCAGCTCTTTCATGAGCGCCTGGAACTGCCCAAGGGCTATGTCAACCTGGTGATGGGCTCCTCCAGCCAGATCGGCGGCGAGCTCATGTCCTCGCCCGACGTGACCATGATCTCGTTCACCGGCTCCACCGAAGTCGGCAAGCTGCTCATCGAACAGAGCAAGGATCAGGTCAAGAAGCTCGGTCTGGAACTCGGCGGCAACGCCCCGTTCATCGTCTTCGACGATGCCGATATCGACCATGCCACCACCCAGCTGGTGGGCAACAAGTTCCGCGGCGGCGGCCAGACCTGTGTCTGCGCCAATCGGATCTATGTGCAATCGGGCGTGTACGAAGAGTTCACCGACAAGCTGGTCGAGAAGGTCAAGGCACTCAAGGTCGGCGACGGCATGGACGAAGACATCGATGTCGGCCCGCTGATCAACAAGGCCGGCTTCGAGAAGGTCCAGAATCATGTCGCCGATGCGCTCTCGAAAGGCGCCAAGCTGGTCGCCGGCAAGCACCCGGACGAACTGGATGCCGACAAGAACCTGTTCTATACGCCGACCGTGGTCACCGGCGTGACCCACGACATGGCCTGCTGCAAGGAAGAAACCTTCGGCCCGCTGGTGCCCATGATCGAATTCGACGACGAAGACGAAGTCGTGGAGCTGGGCAACACCACGGAATTCGGCCTGGCCGCGTACGTGTTCACCTCGGACGAAAAACGCGCCGAGAAGACCATCCGCGGCCTGCACTTCGGCCACTGCGGCTGGAACACCGGCACCGGCCCGGCACCGCATGCGCCCTTCGGCGGCATGAAGCAGTCGGGCATCGGCCGTGAAGGTGGCGACGAAGGCATCATGGAATTCGTCGAAGTCCAGACCGTGCCGCGCGGTAAGTAGTCGCACAGGTTAGCCACGCAACAAGCCGGCGGGCACGCTCGCCGGCTTTTTTGTGTCTGCCCGCCGCGCAAAAACAGCGATTACGCATTGCAGTCGCAGGCGTAGCCGGCGTATGTTGCAATCCCGTGTAGTGCAACGATCACTGCGCCCTTTCATTTCGACCAGACGGAAACCGTTGCCGTGAAAGCCTATTTCGACCCGACCCAGAACGAGCATATTCCCCGCAGCTATCTGACCCGCGGTCAGATGCGCGAGCCCCAGGAAGTTCCGGCGCGCACGCCACCGCTGGTTGCCGCCCTCGAAGGCCTGAACATCGATGTGGGCACACCGGTCGACCACGGCATGGCGCCCATCTCGCAGGTGCACGATCTGGGCTATCTGCGCTTTCTCGAATCCGCGCACCGGCGCTGGATGGAGATCCCCGACGACTGGGGCAACGAGGTGATGTCGAACATCTTCGTGCGCTCGCCCAACCCGCTCAAAGGCATTCTGGCCGAATCGGCCCGCTACCAGGCCGACGGCAGTTGCCCGATCGGCGAAGGCACCTGGAAAGCGGCCTACGCCTCGGCCCAGACGGCCTTGACCGCCGCCGACGATATCCTCAATGGCGAGCGCTTTGCCTACGGCCTGTGTCGGCCGCCGGGCCATCATGCACGGCGCGACGGCGCGGGCGGCTTTTGCTATCTCAACAACGCCGCCATTGCGGCCGAGGCCCTGCGCGAGAAATTCCAGCGCGTAGCGGTTCTCGATCCCGACATGCACCACGGTCAGGGTATTCAGGAGATCTTCTGGGAGCGCAACGACGTGCTCTATATCTCCATCCACGGCGATCCGACCAATTTCTACCCGGTGGTCACCGGCCATGCCGACGAACGCGGCGCGGGCGCGGGCTACGGCTACAACATCAACCTGCCCATGCCGCACGGCTCACCGGAAGAAACCTTCTTCGAAAAGCTCGACGAGGCGGTCGCCGCGATCAAGCTATTCGATGCCGATGTGCTGGTTCTGCCGCTGGGCTTCGATATCTACGAAAACGACCCGCAGGCCAAGGTCGCGGTCACCAGCGAAGGCTTTGCCCGTATCGGCCGCGCCATGGCCGAACTGGACATGCCCGTGTGCGTGATTCAGGAAGGCGGCTACGATGTCGATCACCTGCAGGAAAATGCCCACCAGTTCTTTTCCGGGCTGCTCGGCCGATAAAGACGGATAAGGCGGTCGGGATCGGTCCCGGCCGCCTGTCGCCGCGAGTGCTGGGCGACCGAAAACCCGGCGCTGGCGCCGAACCTATCCGAACCTGACAGGAATTCGACCATGGTGATGCTTCTGACCGGCGGCGCCGGCTATATCGGCTCCCATACCGCGCTCGTGCTGCTGGAGGCCGGATACGACGTCGTGGTCTACGACAATCTGTCGAATTCGTCGCCGGAATCGCTCAGGCGCGTGGAGCGGTTGAGCGGGCGGTCGCTGACCTTCATCGAAGCCGACATCCGCGATACCACACGCCTCGAACAGGCACTCACCGAACATGCGGTCGATGCAGTGATTCATTTCGCCGGGCTCAAGGCGGTCGGCGAGAGTACCGAAAAACCGCTGGCCTACTACGAAAACAACGTCGGCGGCACGTTGTCGCTGTGCCAGGCCATGCGTGCCGCGGATGTGCGTACGCTGGTGTTCAGCTCGTCGGCGACGGTATATGCCGAATCCGACGAGATGCCGTTGACCGAAGCCGCGCCCACCGGGCGGCCGACCAACCCCTACGGCAGCTCCAAGCTGATGATCGAATGGATCCTGCAGGATCTGTACGCCGCCAACCCGGACTGGTCGATCGCCATTCTGCGCTATTTCAACCCGGCCGGCGCCCATGAAAGCGGCGAGATCGGCGAAGATCCGAATGGCATTCCCAACAATCTGTTGCCCTATGTCTCGCAGGTGGCCGTGGGCCGACTGGAACAGCTGTCGATCTATGGCAACGACTACGCGACCCCGGACGGTACCGGCGTACGCGACTATATCCATGTCATGGATCTGGCCGAGGGCCATCTGAAGGCGGCAAACGCCATCGCCCGCGCCTCGGGCCTGCATATCTGGAATCTGGGCACCGGCAAGGGCTATTCGGTACTTGAAGCGGTACAGGCATTCGAACGCGTCAGCCAGCGCCCCGTGCCCTACCGAATCGTGGGCCGGCGCCCGGGTGATATCGCCCAATGCTGGGCCGACCCGCGCAAGGCCGAAGCCGAACTCGATTGGCACTGCAGCCGCGGCATCGACGACATCATGGCCGATGCCTGGCGCTGGCAATCACACAACCCGCAGGGCTACCGCGACAGCGAGCGCTGACGTCGGCGAACAAGCCGCCGACCACAACGGCGGCTATCGCCTGGCCCCTGTCGAGGCGTGCGCGGCCCGCACGCAGGCCGCTTGCCCCGATACAATCCGCGACTAGCCGGAAACCGGCGTATCGCTTCGATCCGCCCAGCGCTCGCGCTTGCGATACAGCGTGGACGGGCTGGTATCCAGCACTCTCGCAGCGGCCGGAATACTGCCGCCACAGCGCTCGATCGCGCGTTCGATCGCCCAGCGTTCGATTTCTTCGAGGGTCATGCCGTCAAAGCCGGACGGCGGTAGCGGCGTGTCCGTATCGGCGGCCTCGGCGGGCTGCGTGGTCTGGGTCGTCATCGCCGCGCGGGCAGGCTCACCGCCCACATTGGCGGGCAGGGACAGCTGCGGACCGGCACTCATGACCACGGCACGACGTATCGCGTTCTGCAATTCGCGCACGTTGCCGGGCCAGCTGTGACGCTTTAACTGGGCAACGAGTTCATTCGTGAGGGTATCGAACTGCTTGTTCTCCTCGGCAGCGAAGCGATCGAGAAAGCTCTGCGCCAAAAGTGCGATATCGTCGCCGCGCTGACGCAGCGGTGGCAGCTCGATGGGCAGCACCGACAGGCGATAGAACAAATCCTCGCGAAAACGTCCGGCCGCCACTTCGGCCGCGGGGTCGCGATTGGTGGCACAAACCACGCGGACATTGACCGCTTCCGGCCGGCTGCTGCCGACGCGCTGGATCATCCCGGTCTGGAGAAAACGCAGCAGCTTGACCTGAAGCTTGAGCTCCATTTCGCAGATTTCGTCGAGAAAGAGCGTGCCGCCATCGGCCTCCTTGGCCGCGCCGATGCGGTTTTCCAAGGCGCCGGTGAACGCCCCCTTCACATGCCCGAACAATTCCGACTCGAGCAGGTTCTCGGGGATCGCGCCGCAGTTAATAGCCACGAAATTGCCGCTGCTGCGATCGCTGATCTGATGAATCGCCTCGGCCGTGACTTCCTTGCCCGTGCCACTTTCGCCGGTCACGAACACCGTGGCCTTGGAGTTGGCGACGTTCTCGATCGCGCGGTAGACCGCCTGCATGGCATCGGAGGCCCCGACGAAACCGTGAAACCGCTCGCGCCTATTCAGGCGCCGCGCCACGCTGACCTCGCGTTCGAGCATGCGCCGTTCGCCGGCCCGGTTGACCGTGGTGGCCAGACGTTCGGGGGCGACCGGCTTGACCAGGAAGTCGTAGGCGCCCAGGCGCATGGCCTGGATCGCGCGGTTGATCGAACCATCGGCGGTAATCACCACCACGCTCGATTGTTCGACGAATTCCGGCGCCATTTCCAGCAGCTGCAGGCCATCGCAGTCGGGCAGCTTCAGATCGAGCAGGATGACGTCATAGGGCTGGCGTGCATGTTCGACCAGGCGCCTCGCTTCGCTGCCATCGCCGACCACATCGACCTCACAGCCGACAGCTTCCAGCTGGCCGGCAAAGGTCATTGCCAGCGAGGCGGTGTCCTCGACGATCAGCACGCGTAGAGACGAGTTCATGCTGCAGTCCTTTCAATAGAGCGAATGACGAATCGGGCATGCGAATCGGAATTGTCTTCGCACCACTCGACCGTGCTGTGTTCACCATAGGAGACAATGCACTGATCCACCAGCCCGAACGCGATCTGCGCGAACGGCCGATCGGATTGATAGATCACATGCATCGCGCCGTCGACCTCGAGGGTGGTCACCGATGGCGGCTTCGCATCCGGATACAAGGCGCGCACCTCTTCATGGATATGCGCCTCGACATGGCAGAGTAGCGAACGCGCGCTCGGGTAGCACTGGATCATGTGCGGAAAGCGTATTTCAAAACGGGTGAACAGATAGCGCCCGAACGCCCGGCACAACTCGGTCGCCGATACGTTCGTACAGTCGGCGGCCGCAGTAATCAGCCGGGTGGCGTATTCACTCGGATAGCGGCCGATGGTGGTAAAGGCCGCATCGTCGGGGATGGCGGCAGCATCGACGACCTCGTCGGTCAGCTGGTATCCGAACTGTTCTTCCATGAAGTTCATCAACTCGACAAATATTAGTCCTTTCACGGCGATGGCCCTCTGTTGCATCACGTACAGATGCCCCAGAGCAAGCGGCGTGCCAGCGCGAAAACCCCGTTTTCAGGCGGTTATCGGCGATAAATTCGCACAATGCAATGCGCGCGCGTTGCGGATTGCAAAAATGCAATGTGTAAAAAGCGACGAAATGCCGGTTTGCAACGGAAAATAAAGGCTCTGCGGGTTGGCCCGCTTTTTGACATGTAGCGCTCGAACGCCACTTCGCAAAACGAGACGAACATGACAACTGCCGCCATCCGCTTCGCTTTGACCCTGGCCCTGCCGATTGTGCTGAGCGCCTGTGCCAGCGGTCGCACGCCGCATAACGTGGACGATGCGCGCTGGATGCCCGAGCACACCCCGGCCGAGGCGCAGCAGACCGTGTGCGTTGAACACACCCGCCCGGGCGACTACCCGATCGGCCAGGAAATCGCGCTCACCGAACTCATGGCCATGCCCAGCGTGCTCGCCCCCGGCGATCGGCTGCGTATCGAGGTCATCGGTGATCAGGACCGGCTCTCGGGCGTATTCGTCATCGACGAGGACGGGCGTATCAATCTGCCCGGACTGGCGCCGGTGCGCGCGGTCGGGCGTAGCGTGGCCGACGTGGAGGCGCTGGTCTCGCGCGAGCTTATCCAGGCCGGTTTCGTGCGTGCGCTCGAGCGGGTGGCCAGCGTGCTGCTCATCGAAAGCGGCGGTGTGTTTGTATCGGTGAACGGCGCGGTGTTTCACCCGGGCTCCGTGCGCGTGGGCGAGCGCGCCAGCAAGGACCGCGTCGGCCAGCGCGAAGGCGAGGCCAGCGGCGACGCGAACAATGTCCGTACCCTGTCGACGGCCATCCGCGCGGCCGGCGGCCTGCGCCCCGACGCCGATCTGGCCCATGTCTACCTCACCCGCAACGGCCGCTGGGCGCGTATCGATCTGTCGGGGGTACTCGCGGGCACCGACAGCCGCAGTGTGGACCTGGCCGCCAACGATCATGTATTCATCCCCAGCCGCGCCTGCTTTCAGCCCGAGCTGATGCGCCCGACCGTGCTCACCACGCCGGGCATTCGGGTGTACATGTCGAACCTGTCGCGCCCGGCGGCCAGCAACGCTTCCTCGGCGATCAGCAAGGACGCCACCAGCCTGCCCTACGGCACCCGTTTTCTGCAGGCACCGGTATCGGCCAACTGTGTGGGTGGCTCGGCCATGAATGCCGGCCGCAGCGCGGTGCTGATTTCTCGCAACCCGATCAACGGGCGCAGCGTGGTCATCCAGCGCAGCGTCGAGGAACTGGTGCGCAGCGCGCATCGCGACGATATCGACCCGTATCTGATGCCCGGCGACGCCCTGGCCTGCTACGACAGCCTCTGGATGAACGCCCGTGACGCGCTGGCCTTTGTCGGCGAAGCCTTCGGCTCTGCCGCCGCGGGGCTGGTCATTCACGACCTCATGAAGTGAACGATACCCATACCGATCACCACCACAACAGCACACCCAAAATGCAAAACCGCATCCTGCTGCGCATCTGGCACTTCATCCGCTACGGCCTGCCGTCGCCGGGACGCTACAAGCGTTACCTGCTGACCATCCTGCCGATCCTGGCGATCGTATGGGCCCTGGTGTTCGTGTATCTGGCCGTCGCGCCACTCAACTTCAAGAGCAGCATGACCCTGATCCTGCCCGGCTCGGGCATCGGTGGCTCGCTGAACCTGGAATCCATCGGCCAGGCCTCGGCCCAGAGCAGCTCGGCATTTGCCAGTAGCTCGCTGAGCCCGACCGAAAACTACAAGCGCCTGCTCAGCGCCGACAGCACCCTGCGCCGCGCGGCCGATATCCTCGGTGAGCCCGGCCAGCTGGCGCCGCCCACGATCAAGCTTGTCGATCAGACGAACCTGATCCTGGTCTCGATGAACGGGCCGACGCCGGAACATGCCCAGGCCCGGCTCGACGCGCTGCGTCAGGCGTTTCTGGAATGTCTGGATGTACTGCGCGACGACGAGCAGTCCAAGCGCGAAGCCGCTGATCGGGAACAGCTCGAAAACCTCGAGGCCAAGGCCCGCGCGGCCCAGCTCGACCTGCTGGAGTTCCAGGGCGATAGCGGTCTGGCCACGATGGATCAGTTCAACAGCCGTATCCAGATCGTGGACGAACTGCGTGCCCGCGAGCGTGAACTGCTGGTCGAAATCGAACACGGCGTGGCCGCCAAGGCACGCCTGGCCAAGGTTCTGAAAACGTCGGTGGAAAACGCAAGCCTTGCGCTCGTACTCAAAACCGATCCCATGTTCCAATCGCTGATCGACCAGTACGCCAGCGTGCATACCCAATGGACCGAAGCCAGCGCCACCCTGGGCGATCGGCACATGAACGTGGCCGAACTGCGCGCCGAACGCAGCGCGTTGCGCAAGGCCATGCTCGTTCGCGGGCGCGATCTCACGGGCCTGGAAGAAAAAATACTGCTACGGTTCGTGGATATATCGACCAGCGATGGTCGCGAGCGGATTTTCGAGCAGCTGATCGTCGCCGATGGCGAGTCGGCTGCAGCCCAGGCCCGTTTGCTCGAGACCCGTCGCCAGATGGACGAGTACAGCAAGAATGCCCACGAACTCGTTACCCAGGCCGCCAAGCTCTCCGAGCTGCTACGCGCGCAGCGCGTGGCCGAAGCGGTCATGTCGTCCGCGCTGGCACGCCTGGATACCAACAAGGCCGATCCGTTTTCCTCCTACCCGCTGGTTCAGACCTTTGAAAGCCCGTCATTGCCCCAGGCGCCCTCTTCGCCCTCGACCGTGCTGGCACTGGCCGGCGGCGTGGCTGCCAGCCTGTTCGTGCTGGTCGGGTTCCTGATGCTATGGCTGCGCCAGCCGCTACTCCAGCTAGCCCTGCCGAAAAGCTGATCTCGGGGACGATCCAGAGCACTTGGCTGCTCTGGATCGTCGGCGGCCTGTATATCGCTGGCCCCGTACTGGGTTGGGGGCTGGCGATGCTGGCCTTCATCGCCATTTACACGGCACCCAATCAGGCGCCAGCAGAGCGCCCACCCCCGCTACACCCGGCGATTCATCTGTGGCTGTGGGGCATGGCCGCAATGCTGATCATCCTCATCGTCGGCCATCTGCAAAACGAACTGGGCCTGCCCAAGACGATCAAATCCTCGATTGGCTGGGCCAAGGGCTGGGCGCTGATGGCGCTGTTTCCCTTCGCCGGCGCGGTATTGCAGGTACGCCCGGAGGTGATCTATCGCGCGATCTGCCGGCTGGGGCTGCAAACGCTGATCGTGATTCCATTCTTTCTGGTCGCGCCGTTCATCGGCCTGCCCGGGCTGCTCTATGTCTCGCCGCTCAAGATCGTGGGCGGCTCCGGGCCCGAATATTTCGCCGTGATTCTGTATACCATCGAGCCCGGCGCCGGTACGCCGCGCTGGCAGTTCTTCGCGCCCTGGTCACCGGCGGCCGGCATGATCGCGGTCGTGCATATCCTGTGCGCGATCGAGGAAAAGAATCTCAAATGGAAAGCCATCGGCATTGTCGCCGGGCTGATGCTGGCGCTGTTGTCGCAGTCGCGCCTGGCGCTGGTCGCGCTTGCCATCGTCGGGCCCACCGCCTATGGCGTGAGCCGGCTACGCGAAGCCTGGGTGTGGTTTGCCGCCGCACCCGCCGTGCTGGGGCTGGGCATGCTCGCCCCGCAGTTGCAGGCGCTGGCCGATCACGCCATCTACAAGTTCACCAGTGCACGCGCGGATTCCAGCCGCGTACGCGCCGCGTTAGGCCGGATTGCGACCGATCGCTGGCGTAACGAAGCGCCCTGGTTCGGCCACGGCATCGTCGAACGCGGGCCACATCTGGTGGAATACATGCCCATCGGCAGCCACCACACCTGGTTCGGCCTGCTGTTCGTCAAGGGGCTGACCGGCGCGGTGGCGCTGATCATACCGATGGTTGCCAGCTTCTGGATGGCGGGGCGTCTGTCGTTGCGCGATCCGGTCGGGCGCGTGGCGCTGTCCATGCTGTTGTTATTGACGCTCTACAGCTTCGGCGAGAATCTGGAGATTCTTGCCTACCTTTACTGGCCGGCGCTGTTTCTGGTGGGTATCGCCGCCCGCCGGGCCTCGCAGGCCTACGGCGCGCCGCCGGGGGCGTCACGACAGGCGAATGCGCCGTCGATTATTCGCGTCTACGGGCCGTGTCTAGCGGCCAAGCCCCCTTGGAAACAGGATGTAAGCATCGAAACTGTTCCAAGACCTTGAAAGCCACCGAACCCGGACAGCTGTTTTGGTGGCCGATTAATCATGATCACGACCCGCGCGGCGCGGCTGCCGCGCGGGCATCTAGCCAGCCGCGGCGGGCGCCGCGGCTTCGAAGATCTCGCGCCAGGCCTTGAACCGGCTCACGCTCAGGCTGCGTACCGATTGGCGCGCCAGCGCGCCCATCAACATGATCTCGCTGCGATTGACCGCCGCGATGGCGTCAGCAACGGCCTTGGTATCGTCGAAATCGAAGACATAGCCGCGCCCGCGCGCCTGTTCGGGCAGCCCGTCCACATTCGATACCAGAATCGGACAGCCGGCCGCGCGTGCTTCGGCGGCCACCAGACCGAACGATTCCCAGCGCGACGGTACCGCAAGCATGTCGCAGGCCGACAGGAAGGCCGCACGGTCGATGACCGGGCCGACGAACTCGACATGGGCCATGCCTTGGGCACGCGCCTTGAGCGCATCCTCGAGCGGGCCGAAGCCGCCGATACGCAAAACGAACCGTGCCGGATCGAGCCGCGCGAAGACATCGATAAGGCGTTCGAAGCCTTTCACCTCGGCAAAGCGTCCGAACGCGCCGATCACAATCGGGGCGTTGGGCGCGCGCGGCGTACGCGGGCATTCGAGCAACGGATCGATATCGCTGTACGGGGCGATCACGCGCAGGCGTTGCCCGGGTACGACGCCAATCGATTCAAGCCAGTCGGCCTGCCCGTGGGACACCGCCACGACCTGATCGAAGTGACGCAGCGACCAGCGCAACATCAGCCGAAACCGCCACTGATGCGGCACGTTCGCCCGCTCCCAGGCACGCGTATAGCTGTGTTCGACATGCACCAGCCGCGCGTTCGGGTTACGCCGACGCAGGCTGTACAGGAAAGCCAGACTGCGCCAGCGCGGCGGGAAGTGGGGCACGATCATGTCGGTATTGAGATACGGCGCCTGCCAGCTATTGGGATCGACCTGCTCGACACGCGAGCAGGCGATATCGGCCAGTTCCGGCCGGCCGTAGATCGATAGCGCCTGGGCAACCCCGCCCGCGGCGAAATCGTCTACAAGATGAACAACGCGAAGCTTTTTCATGCCGGGATACTCGTGTGCAGACGGCGGTTGACCAGGGTCATGAACACGGGCGCGGGCAGCCAGCGCGCTGCCAGCGATGCGGCGATGGTGACCATCGTCTTGGCCGGCTCCTGGATCGCGATCATCGGGCTGGTCGCCAGCGCCTGACGCACCAGCGCTACGGCAAAGGCGCCGTCGCCCAGCTGGATCGCGCGGCGGGCCAGATAGCGCAGCTGATAGGCCGCGGCACGTCGGCCGTGGCGGGCCAGCAGACGCGGCGCATAGCGGTGTGCCTTCTTGATGGCGCGCTGCCAGCTTTCGTATTGCCGAATCACGTTCGCGGACAGGCCGCCGTCGATGATGCGGTAGTCGGTGAGCAGGCCTTCGATGCCTTCAAAGCGACAGCTGTAGCCGCCGGCCATACGAACCCACAGTTCGATGTCCTCGGACTGGCGAAAGCTCTCGTCGAACCAGCACACCCGCGTACGCTCCTGCGGATGCACGAACGCCACCCGATCCAGCGCCGAGCGGCGAATGACCGCCGCGGAGCCATTGCCGACCGGGTTGCGGGTGAGGATGTGGTGCGCCTTGACGTTTTTCAGGCGCGGACGCTGTTCGACCCGCAGCGCCTTGCCTGCGGCGTCAATCAGGCGCGAACCGGCATAACTGACGTCGATTTCAGGGCTGGCGCTCAGATGGATGAAGTGCAGCGCCAGCTTGGAGGGGTCCCAGCGGTCGTCGGAGTCCAGCAGCGCAATGTACTGGCCACGAGCGGCGGCGATGCCGGTATTGCGCGCGCCGGCCAGGCCGCGGTTTTCCTGGCTGATGATACGAATGCGTTCGTCGGTGAACTCGCGGCAGATCGCCATGCTGGCATCGTTGCCGCCGTCGTCGACGATGATGAGTTCGAAGTCTTCGAATGTCTGTTTCAGAACCGAGGTAATGGCTTCGCCGACATAGGCTTCGGTGTTGTAGACCGGCATGACGACGGAAATGATCGGATGTTTCATGGCCCTTCTCGCTTTGCTGGTTGGTGGTGTCGAATGACAATTCGTACCGGTATCAACTCAAAAAGCGGGCCAATTTCCCTATTCTTTATTTTTCAATTAGTTAGCTAAATTTCAAACTCATAAATCCGAAACTGCGATGGCGATTTTTTCATTTTGCATCGCAGTTTCGGATTCCTTCCCACAATGCCAAGACTGTCGTCGAACGCGTGCGTTTTGCGCGCGCTCACGCGAACAGCCGGGTGCGCAGACGCGGCGGCAGAAACGGGCTGGCCAGCGCGCCGATCAACGTCAGCACGCCACGTCGCAGGTCGTCGCAAAATGCACGCGGGCTCGCGCACAGCCCGGCCAGCGCAAAACGCAACGACTGACGCGAAGAGGCGCCCGCACGCAGGGCACGCCGGGCCAGGTATCGACAATACAGCGCCTGCGCCGAGGCGCCATCGAACTGGGCGCTGTATCGCGATACCAGGCGCTTCCAGCCGGCATACATGGCATCCAGCTTCGAGGACAGCCCGCCCGGCGACATGCGATAGCCCACGAGCAGCGAATTGATGCCGACAATGGTCAGCCCGGCGCTGACCGCCCGGGCCAGCCATTCCTGATCTTCGGCATACTGCATCGCGGTATCGAAACCACCGATCCGCTCGAAGCACTGCCGATCGATCACGATATTCGAACTCGTGCAGACCGGATTTTCGCCCAGCACCCGGGCCAGTGACAGACGTCCGGCCGGCACCGTCGAGTGGGTCCGCGCATCGCGCAGACCGGCTTCGCCTTGCTGCAGAAACGCGATCTGAGCATAGCTGCAACGCACTTGCGGATGGTCCAGATGAAACTGCCAGTGCGTGGCGAGCTTGTCCGGGTGCCAGATATCGTCGGCATCGAGAAACGCCACGAACTGACCACGGGCCAGGCGCACGCCCAGATTGCGGGTGTGCGACACCCCGGCATTGCGCTGGGTACGCACATGAATACGCCGGTCGTGGGCGGCCAGTGCGCGCATGATCGCGAGGCTACCGTCGCTGGAGCCATCGTCGATGAGCCAGAGTTCGAAATTGCGCTCGCTTTGCGCGAGCACGCTTTCGACCGTTGCAATCAGCGAATCCTCGGCGTTGTAAACCGGGACGACGACAGAAAAACGTGGCGTGTTCATGCATAGCTCCCATTCGAGGTGGCGGGGTGTTCACAGACAGGGCTTTGGATCAGGTAATACAGCGCGGCCGGGATCATCACCACGGCCAGACCGGCGACATAGGCGCTCGCCGCGGCCATCAGACCGAAGGGCGCGAACAGACTCAGCGCGCCAAGCGCGGCGAAAATCATCGGTATCGCGCCCAGCCCCAGCACCGACACCAGCGGCGCGGCATCGACCCATTGCGAACCGAAGATCAGCGGTACATAGATATGGGCCAGTCCGACCTGAGCCAGTAGCACCGGCATGAAGACCACCACCGCCACGGCAAGACCCTGGCGACAGCGGCGCTGGCGCTCGGCCCACACGGGCACCGCACAGATATAGGGAAACAGCACATTGCCCAGGGCCATGACGAACGAAGTCGTGATCCCCAGCCCGGCGTTGAACGCGAAGTAATAAATACCCAGCGCTTCCACGCCGAACAGCGCGCCGACGACGAGCTTGTCGATCTGCGCGCGGGCCACCGTGGCCAGATCACTGACGAGCACACCCAGCCCGAAGCCAAGGAACGCACGGGCCGGCGCCCGCCCCGCCTGCGGCTGCGCACGCCAGCTGCGATTACGGCGCACCAGCACCAGCCATAGCGGCGCGGTCAGCAACTTGGGCAGCACGATCGCCCAGGCGCTGGGCCAGGCCAGCACCAGCAAGAGCGTGAATACGTGGTCGCAAATCGCCTGGGTAGCACGGATACGCGCAAGCAGGCCAAAGCGTTGTTCGCGCATGAGCAGAAATACCTGCACCAGCCCGGCCGGCATGAACAGATACACCCCGCTGAGCACAGCCAGCATGGCGGCGATATCGGTCATGTCGAAAACGGCATAGAGCACGGCCGCCACAAGCAGTTGAACGATGGCCACACAACCGAACCAGGCCCAGAACAGCCGATGCGCGGTATTACAGGCCGCCGCCAGCCCGGCGTCGGATTCGGCAATGATGCACTGACCAATACCCGCGTTCGCCAGCACGCGCACCAGCTCGAACAGACTCAGTGCGAGTGCGGCCGCGCCCATGACCGTGGGCGAGACCTGGCGCGCGATGACCACGATCGCTGCAATCCGTACGACACGGGTCAGTATTTCGGCACTGCCGAATGCCGCCAATCCGCGAGCGAGCGTCGAGCGCTGGGCATGACGAAAACGTTGGGCGAGCGATGCGATATTCATGGGGTGATCCGGGCAAGACATGGCCGGACCTATTCAATAAGCGCGCCAATTTTTTATTTCATTAGCTATCAATCACTTAACAAAAAATCGCGCTTTTGGTCGCGGTCAGGTCGCGAAATTCTGCGCATTTCGCAATTTTTTCGCAGTCTGCGATGCATATCGCGGATTGCCAGGCGCTTACGGCTGAAATTTACAAACTATTGATTTTTAACTATTTATAAAATTGGCACGGTTTCTGGCAGTCAAGGGTCGTCCACACCCAAACACACTGCCGGAGACCCACCATGTACAAGCGCTTTTCCGATGACGGTTTCGACGCCCTGACCAGCCTCACCCAGGCGGCCGCGCTGCGTGATACCGCGCTCTAGACGGTCGAACTGTTCGGCCTGAATCTGGTCGATGCCGCGTTCACCGCGGCCGCCGATCACATCGTCGCCCGTGCCGCGGCCAAGCACCCCACGGTCGTGAACTTCCTCATCCTCAATGCGCACTGTGTGAATGTCGCCGTACGCAACCGTGCCTACCGCCAGCGTCTGGCCGAAAGCGACCTGCTGCTGCCCGACGGCTCGGGTATGCGCATTGCCGCCCGTATGGCCGGCAAGCAGTTCGGCGACAACCTCAACGGCACCGATCTGTTCCCGGCTCTGTGCGAACGCGCGGCCAAACAGGGCCTGGCCATCTACCTCCTTGGCGGCAGCCCGGGCACCGCCGAACGTGCGGCGGCCGAAATGCAGCGTCGCTATCCGGGCCTGATCGTGGCCGGTACCCAGCACGGCTATTTTTCCGAAGCCGAACAGGATCAGGTCATCGCCCGCATCAACCGCGCACGCCCGGCGCTGCTGTTCGTCGGCTTTGGCGTACCGCTACAGGAAGAATGGATCGCCAGCCATCGTGACGCCCTGGATGTGCCGGTCAAACTCGGCGTGGGCGGACTGTTCGACTACTATGCCGGCAACGTCGTGCGTGCGCCGCAGCTGGTGCGCAAAGTCGGCTGCGAATGGGCCTGGCGCCTGGCCCAGGAGCCGCGCCGTCTGGCCAAGCGTTATCTGTGGGGCAACTTCGCGTTCCTTGCCTACGCCTTCGCGGTGGCCGTGGCCGAACGCGGCGCCCGCACCAACGTCTATGCCGGCATCAAGCGGGTGCTGGATTTCAGTATCGCGCTGGCCGCGGTGCTGGTACTGGCGCCGGTGCTGCTCGGTGTGGCCTATGCCATTCGCCGCGAAGATGGCGGTCCGGCGCTGTTCAAGCAGCGCCGGATCGGTGCCAACGGCAAGCCGTTCATGATGCTCAAGTTTCGCTCCATGGTGCAGGACGCGGAAGCGCGTCGCGCCGAGCTGCTGAGCCAGAGCGAGCGCGAGTGCTTCAAGATGAAAAGCGACCCGCGTATCACCCGCGTCGGTGCCTTCATCCGCAAGACCTCGCTGGATGAACTGCCGCAGCTGTTGAACGTGCTCAAGGGCGATATGTCGATCGTCGGCCCGCGCCCGGCCCTGGCCGAGGAAGTGGTGACCTATGCCGGTCGCAGCTGGGGCCGTCTGGGCGGCAAGCCGGGTATCACCTGCACCTGGCAGGTTTCCGGGCGCGCCGAAATCCCGTTCGAGGGCCAGGTCGCGCTGGATATCGACTACCTGGGCCAGAAGAGCGTGCTGCACGACATCGCGCTGATGTTTCGTACCGTACCGGCCGTGCTCAGCCGCCGGGGCGCGTATTGAAAAGCGACGGCCGGTCGCGATGGGGTTTGGATATCGCGACCGGTCGCTTATCAACCCGCAAAAACGCAGATGACTTTTGGGGTTGAACGCGCGTATACAAAACAATGCGCGCCGCAGCCAGCGGCTGCAAAACCATGAACAACAAAAGACAGACAGGCGCCAGCGTTTATTCTTCCATGGCACTGCACACAGCGGACCGGTTCAGCGCTTGTAGGGCCGGATCAATCTTACAGACCGCGGGCAACGAACAACGCACGGGCCTCGTCGATCACGGCCTGAATCCGCGCCTGTAGCGGGCCGAGCAACACCTTGGCCTGCGCCATGTCCGCATCGCGAAACTCGGCGATACTGTCCATCAGCACGAAGGCGCCGAAATTACCGGCCACGCCCTTGAGACTGTGGCTGGCATGATCCAGCGCCTGGGCATCGTCCTGCTCCAGCGCCTGTGCGATCGCGCCGCCGAGTCGTTGCAAATCGGCCACCGCGACATCCAGCAACATCTGTCGCCGCGTCTGCGGCAGGGGCTCGAAAATCGACAGAAAATGCGTGTTGTCGATCTCGCTGTTGCTATTCGTGCCCGTCTCGGATTGGGCATCCGCTGATGTCGGCTGCGCGGGTTGCGGTTGCGCTATGGGCTGTTCGTCACCCGCTGGCTGGGGTGGGGTCTGGGCCTGTTCGAACAGGGCCCGGAGCGTCGCCGCGACCTGGGCGCTGCGTACCGGTTTGGCCAGCGCCTCGTCGAAGCCCTCGGCCACCAGTTCGGCAAGTTCGGCGGCATCGGCATGGGCGGTGACAGCGACAATGGGCAGTCGCTCGCCGGCACTATCGGCACGCAGCATCTGCATGGCCTCGGTGCCCGACATACGCGGCATGCGAATGTCCATGAGAATGGCGTCGTAACGGCGCTCGCCCGCCTTCTCCACCGCTTCACGACCATCTTCAGCTGTATCCACATCGCAGCCCATCGCATCGAGCATCTGCACGAGCACGAAGCGGTTGATCTCGACATCGTCGGCCACGAGTACCACCGGGCGCCGGCCCTGGCAGGTCAACGGCGCCATGGCCGTACCAGAGGCGATCTCTTGCTCGGCCGAGTATGGCTGCGCAGCCGATGCCGTGGGTACCGCCGCTGATGTGAGAATCAGCACATAGCGAATGCGCCGCGCATCCGTTTCGACCTCGATCGCCGCATCCATCGATTCCGCCAGGCGCTCGATAATCTTGCGGTCCGAGCTACGCCGATCCCGTGCCCGCCCCACTTGAGCGGCTGCGGCCGCAGCCACGGCAATACGCACCTGCTGCGCATCGGCGCCGGCTCGAATGACGATTTCACCGTCGCTGCTACGCAGGCGCTCGATAAAGGCATCCAGCAGCTGGCGCAGCCGGGTCGGATCGCTGGCGATGACCTCGGGCAGCGTATCCGATAGCTTCAGACGCAGCCGTGCGCCCACCTCGGGTCGGCCCACACGCCAGAAGCGCACCAGACTTTCCAGGCTGCGCTTGATCGCGACGGGCTGTGGCACATAGGCCAGCCGGCCATGCTCACCACGGGCCATGGCCACGATTTCCTCGATCTGGCGATGCAGCTGGGTGGCGGCATCGTGGGCCACGTCCAGGCGTTCGCGCTGCGCCGGGTTCAGATCGCCGAGCGCGAGCATCTCGGTCATGCCCAGCAGGCCATTGAGCGGCGTACGTATATCGTGGCTCATCATCGCCAGGAACTCGCTCTTGGCGCGATAGGCTTTTTCGGTTTCCTGCTGGCTGGCGGCCAGTTCTGCGCTCATGCGGGTGAGTTGCTTGACCCGGCGATCGGCGATCAGCGCCATGGCGCGGGCGTGGCGATCAGCCCGGCGCTGGCCGGTAATATCCTGCACACTGCCGAATAGGGAAGAAAAATGTCCCTCGGCGTCGTTTTCACGCCGCATTACCCAGCGTAGCCAGCAGGTAGTGCCGTTGCGGAGAATCCGACAGTCGTACGACAACTCGGTGCCCGCCGGCGCGCTTTCATAGAAAGACCGTTCTTCGCGGATCACGCGCTCGCGGTCGAGCGGGTGGATGACCTCCAGCAACGACTGTTCGCTGGGCCGCTGGTTAGTGGGTAGCCCCAGTAGCCGATTGAATTCCGGCGAGGTGAAAAGCGATTGGCCGCGGCCGCGGTGAAAGGTCGCAATCTGAGCGGTGCGCTGGGCATAAAGCAGATGCCGGTTTTCGTCGTCGAGCCGGCGCAGCAGTTCGTCTTCGCGCGCGGCGAGTTTTTCGTTGAGATAGAGCAGTTCGCGAGCGCGGCGTTCCAGAATGGCCTCCGCCTCCTCGCGCGCCGCCGTCGCTCTGCGCAGACGCCGTTCGAGAACAGCGATTCGGTCGTTCGTGCTCGTTTCTGTCATGACTGCTGGCCGGTTTTCGAGTCGGGGAACGGCGCTCGCTGGCCAGGTACCGTGATGCGCTCAAGCAATCCTTGCATGCTGTCGACGAGCATTACGCACAGTTCCGGACTGAGCCGATCCAGACAGCCTTGCAGAAATTGAGCGAACTCGACCAGGTTTGGCACGCCGCCGTTGTCGGCGAGCACTTCGAGTTGCTGGGCGCTCGTACGTGCGCGGTCGATGTCGAGCGCGCTCACCGCCTGCTGCAGATCGTGAAAATGCTGCCAGACCTGGCTGTCCAGCGCGTCGTCAAGCAAGGTCCGCGTGCCGGCACTTTTGCGCCATTGCCAGTCGCGAACCACCGGTGCGAGCGCAGCCACGAGCGTTTGCGCGCGCAAAGGCTTTTCCAAAACCGCATTCATGCGCATGCGGCCCTGGTCATCGACGGCAGGCTCTGCGTCGGCGGAGACGCCGACGATCGGCACGCTGCAGACCGGGAACGGCATCAAACGGATCAGATCGCTGGTGACCGTACCGCCAAGCACTGGCATGGCGTTGTCCATGAGCACTGCGTCGACCTCCTGTGTGCATACCCTTTGCAGGGCTTCGAGGCCGTTGCTCGCGGTTTCAACCTGCGCACCCAGGCCTCGCAGGTGGGTTTCGGCGATCAGGCAATTGGTGAGCGTATCGTCGACGATCAATACCACCGGCGGCTCCCCGTCGACACGCGGCAGTTCGGCAGGTTCGTCGATCATGCGAGGCGAGCCGGACGACACCTCGCGCTCGATTCTGGATAGCGGCAAGCGTAGCCAGAAGCGGCTGCCCTGACCCAGTACGCTGTCGGCACCCACACGCCCGCCCATCGCGGCAGCCAGCCGCTGGCAGATGGAAAGCCCGAGCCCGGAACCGCCAAAATGGCGTGTGGTTGAAGCACTGGCCTGGGTAAAGGGCTTGAATATATGCGCCAGCGAGGCCTGGTCCATGCCAATGCCGCTATCGTTCACTTCGATATTGCATACGCCGGCCGCGTAGTGCAGGTCAAGGCGTACTTCGCCTTCGGCGGTGAACTTGATCGCGTTGCTCAGGAAGTTGGATATGATTTGCTGGATGCGGGTCGGGTCGCCCACGACTTGCAGCGGCCCGTCGACATCGCGAACCAGCTTCAGCTGCTTTTCGGCGGCGCTGGCTTCGAACAGATCGAGCGTACCGTGGGCCACTTCGGCCAGATCGAACACCACGTGTTCAATCTGCAATTCGCCGCTTTCGATCTTGGCGTGATCGAGCACGTCGTTGAGTACCGTCATCAGCGTACGCGAGGCGGATTCGACGGTCTTGAGTGTCTGCTCGGGGCTTTGTACGGCACGACCGTTGCGTAGCGACTCGAGCATGCCCACGATACCGCTCAAGGGCGTGCGGATTTCGTGGCTCATGGTGGCCAGCAGCATCATGTTCGCCTGCGCCGCATTGGCAGCTTCATCGCGCGCGGCCACAAGCTCGCGGGTGGCCAGGCTTTCGGCGGTCATGTCGCGTATCACGCCAAACAGCGCGAGCGCTTGGCCGTCGTCATCGAGCTCGGGATGGCCCTTGACGGTCACCACGCGACGGTCGCCATTCGGGCGTTGCAGCGTGGCCCGAAAGTCGAAACCCTCGCGCGCGGCAATCGCCCGTTCGAGAATCGCGGCGACGCGCTCGCGATCTTCGGGAATATAGGCGTCGAGCGCCTCTTCCAGGCCTGCACTGGCGCCTTGCTCGAAGCCGTGGATGAGATAAACGCCCTTCGACCACTGCGTTTGTTGCGTCGCGAGATCCAGGCGCCAGTGGCCCATTTCGGCGGTTTCTTCGGCCACATTGAGCATATGCAGACTTTCGCGCAGATGCGCTTCCACCTGCTCGCGTTCGCTGACGTCGATCACGCTCATGCCGTAGACGATGCCCGCGGGCACCGCGCCGTCGAGCCGTTCGACGGTCACCTCGAGCCAGATCGGCTGCCCTTGCTGCCCCTGTCGGCAGTCCAGGTGGGTGGTCGTCTGACCGGGCTTTTGCAGCGCGCTCAGCAACGACATATTCAGGCTTTCGCGGCCATCGGCCACGGGCGGCAACGCCTGCATGAACAGCGCGCCCTTAAGCGCGCTCTGATTGAGCCCGGCGATTTTACAAACCTTGCGGGTAGCGCCGAGCACACGCCCGCGTGCGTCCAGACAGGCATAGGCGTGATGCCCAATCCCGTCGACGAAACGGCCAACATGGGCCAATTCGAGGTCAGCGCTCATAGAAAACCGTCCGGCGGCCACACCAACAACGGTAGACGCCTGCGACACCGCACGCGCCAGCGCTGCCGTTTAATCGTCCCGCAGTTGCCACCTTGAAAAATAACGCCCTTGACGAATATCCGTCGTGTTAGCACCGCTTATCACTGTGTCGGCCGGGCGCGCACGATGTAAAGCGTAGAAACCCGTACTTTTGCCGGCATTCGTGCCTGAAACAGGCCTTAGCGAAGACGCCACCTGCTGGCCGCGTTCGTGCGGTGCATCGAAAAAGCCATGAATTTGGTACAAACAGGTACCAGCCCAATCGAAGAACGCGCATGTCCGATCGTACCGAGGCCCTTGTCGAAAACGCCCACCTCCAGCCGCTGCTGCCGGTCATTTATATCGCATGGACGGACGGCACCCTGGCCGAACCCGAGTCCCGGCATATCAAATCGATCGCCGAACAGCTGCCGGCGCGCGATGACGATACGCAAAAGACACTCGAGCTATGGCTCGACCCCGACAACCCGCCCACCGCCCCCGAACTGGCTCGTCTGCGCCGCCGTATTCGCGAACAGGTGGGCCGACGCCAGCCTTCGCTGACGGCGATGAGCGATGCCATGGGCGATAGCGCCGACGCCGCATTCAACGAAGCCGTGGCCGACTATGCACGCGAATACGGTGTCAGCGGCATGGGCGTATCGGCCGAGATCTTCCAGGATGCCGGCGAGCCGGTGGACCAGAGCCTCAACGAGCCCGAACCCAGCTTCGATGCCGCCAAACTGCAGGCCATGCTGGAAGGCGACTACGCCGAGAAATGGCAACAGGTACGCGACGCGCTGGCCGACGACATCTTTACCTACAGCACCGGCGAATCCGAAGAAAGCCAGCGCGCGACCGTGCTGCGCTGGCTCAAACACATGGCCACCGAAAAACAGGATATCGCCATCGGCGCCATGCCTGAGAGCGTGGGCGGCGAAGGCGATATGGCCGGTTTCATCCATGTATTCCAGGCGCTGGCGATGTTCGATCTGAGCCTGGTGGTGAAATTCGGTGTGCAGTTCGGTCTGTTCGGCGGCAGCATCATCTTTCTGGGCAACGACGATCACCACAAGAAATATCTGCCCGATATCGCCTCCGCCAAGCTGCTTGGCGGTTTTGCGATGACCGAATCCGGGCACGGCTCGAACGTGCAGGAGGTGGAGACCACCGCCACCTTCGACCCGGACACCGACGAATTCGTGATCAATACGCCCACCATGTCGGCGCGCAAGGAGTGGATCGGCAATGCCGCGCGCGACGGTCATGCCGTGACCCTGTTCGCCCAGCTGGCCACCGGCGGCGAAAACTACGGCGTGCATGCGTTCATCGTGCCCATTCGAAACGACGACGGCGAACCCGCGCCGGGCGTACGCATCGAGGATTGCGGCACCAAGATGGGCCTGGACGGCGTCGACAACGGCCGGCTGTATTTCGACAACGTCCGCATCCCGCGCGAAAACCTGCTCGATCGCTATGCCAGCGTGGCCGAGGACGGCACCTACGACAGCCCTATCGCAGGCAGCAACAAGCGTTTTTTCACCATGCTCGGCACGTTGGTCGGCGGGCGAATCAGCGTGGGTGCGGCCTCGGTCACCGCGGCCAAGAAATCACTGGCGATCGCGACCCGCTATGCCACCGTGCGCCGCCAGTTCGGCGGCGAAGACGGCAGCGAGCTGCGCATCATCGACTACAAGGCCCATCAGATGCGGCTTTTCCCGGCGATCGCGCATACCTATGCCATGCATTTCGCGGCCTTCGATCTGATCGCGCGCTTTCGCGATCGCACCGACGAAACCACGCGCGAGGTGGAAACCCTGGCCGCCGGGGTGAAATCCATGGCCTCCTGGCATGCCATCGATGCCACCCAGACCGCGCGTGAATGCTGTGGCGGGCTGGGCTTTCTGGCCGAAAACCAGATTGCCACCATTCGCCGCGATATCGACGTGTTCGCAACCTTCGAAGGCGACAATACGGTTCTGCTGAACCTGGTATCGAAAAACCGACTGGCCAGCTTTGCCAAGGGCTTCGAACAGAATCTGGCGCTCACGCTGATACGCGAGCTCGGCGGCATGGCCAAGACCGAGCTGATCGATATCAACCCGCTGACCGCGCGCAAGACCGACGAAGACCACCTGCGCAGTGCCGATTTCCATCTCGAGCTGTTCAAACTGCGCAAGCACAACCTGCTGGTGGCCGCCGCACGCCGGCTGTACAAGCGTATTCAGCAGGACGACATGGAACCGTTCATGGCGTTCAGCGATATTCAGGATCACATGATGGCGTTCGCCCATGCCGACATGCATCACCACATTGCCGCGACCTTCGCCGAGGCCCTCGCGCCGCTGGCCGACGGCCCGGAAAAGGATGCCCTGGAACGCATGCGTCAACTCGCCGCGATCGATACCCTGCTCCAGCACGCCGAGTGGTATCTGACTTACGGCTATATTTCGTCGGGCAAGTACAAGGCGCTACGCAATCTGCGCGGCAAGATGCTGGGCGAAATCCGCCCCGACGCACTCGCCTATATCGACGCCTTTGCCATTCCCGACGAGTTGCTCTCAGCCCCCATTGCCTTCGAAAACTATGTCGGCCGCGAACCGCTTAAACAGGCCGACAAGCGCGCCTAGCAACGGCCCCAGCCAGTCGGCGCGCGGTTACAGAACGACCGTGCGCCGGCCGCTGATGAGCACCCGATCTTCCAGGTGGTGGCGCAGCCCGCGGGCGAGCACGGCTTTTTCGATGTCCTTGCCGTAGCGCACCAGATCGCGAACCGTATCGCCATGATCGACCCGGGTGACGTCCTGGTCGATGATCGGGCCCTGGTCGAGTTCCGGGGTCACGTAGTGGCAGGTCGCCCCGACCTGCTTCACACCGCGCTGGTAGGCCTGCCGATAGGGCTGGGCGCCCACGAAGCTGGGCAGAAAACTGTGGTGGATATTGAGAATACGCCCGGGAAAGCGATCGCACAGATCAGCCGGCAATATCTGCATGAAACGGGCGAGCACCATGGTTTCACCGCCCGCCTCGACGAACAGGCGCTCGATCTCGGCCCAGGCTTCGGGCTTGTTGTTCTCGTCGATGGGCACGTGGTGATAGCGCAGGCCGTGCCACTCGACCAGTCCGCGCGCATCGTCGTGGTTTGAAATCACACAGGGAATCTCGATATCCAGTTCCCGCGACTGCCAGCGTTCGAGCAGGTCGTAGAGGCAGTGCATCTGTTTGGATACCAGAATCACCACCCGCTTTTTTACTGCGCTGTCGCTGATCTGCCAGTCCATATCGAAGGCACGGCCGATGGGTTCGAACTGTTCGCACAGCCCGGCCTCATCCAGATCCAGCGAATCTGCACGCACTTCCACGCGCATGAAAAACCGCTGGCTGTCTTCGTCGGAGTGCTGGCTCGAACGCAGAATCCAGCCGCCGTGATCGGCAAAGAAACTGGCGACGCGGGCAACGATGCCGACCCGATCCGGACAGGAGAAACGCAGGGTAAAATGACGGGGACGATCCATATTCAAACCGTTGAAACGATGACCAGGCACAGGCGCGCCGCGCGAAAGCCGCCTATGGTAGCGCGCCAGGCGGCCGATTTCGGCCGCGATGCGAACTTGAGCACGGCAGGCAACCGATGAGCGACAGCCCGCGCAAGATCGTGCATGTCGATATGGACGCCTTTTATGCGTCGGTCGAGCAGCGCGACGACCCGTCCCTGCTCGGCAAACCCGTGGTCGTGGCCAAGCGCGGCCTGCGTTCGGTGGTCACGGCAGCGAGCTATGAAGCGCGCGTATTCGGCGTACGTTCGGCCATGCCGGCGGTGCGCGCCGAACGCCTGTGTCCGCAGGCGATTTTCGTGGATCCGCATTTCGATCGCTATCGCGCGATTTCGCGCCAGATTCGCGAAATCTTTCTGCGCCATACCGATCTGGTAGAACCGCTGTCGCTCGACGAGGCCTATCTCGATGTCACCGTCACCCATACCCACATGCCCTCGGCCACCGAAGCCGCGCGCGTGATCCGGGCCGAAATATTGGAAGCAACCGGGCTGACCGCCTCCGCGGGTATCGCGCCCAACAAGTTCCTGGCCAAGATCGCCTCGGACTGGCGCAAGCCCAACGGCCAGTTCGTGGTCAAACCGCGCCAGGTCGACGCCTTTCTGCTGCCGCTGCCGATCGGCAAGGTGCCGGGCGTGGGCCCGAAGATGAAGGAGAAACTCGCCGCGCTCGATGTACACACGGTGGGCGATCTGCGCGTGTTCGAACAGGCGGAACTGGTCGAACGCTACGGCCGCTGGGGCCGGCGGCTCTACGAACTTGCCCGCGGTATCGACGAACGCCCGGTCCAACCCAAACGCGATGCCGCCCAGGTATCCAGCGAAGATACGCTGCGCGAGGATCTGCGCCTGGACGAACTCGTCGAGCATATTCAGCGTCTCGCCGACAAGACCTGGGCCAACCACCAGCGCAAGCAGCCACGCGTGGCGCGTACCGTGGTACTCAAGCTCAAGACCACCGATTTTCAGATCCTGACCCGCAGCTTCACCCCACCCAGCCGCCCGACCTCGGCCGCCGAGGTGGCCGAAATTGCCTGTGCCCTACGCGAGCGCGTGGATGGCGCACCGGACACCCGCTATCGACTGGTGGGCGTGGGCCTGTCTGGCTTCGTCGACGGCCGCGAAGAAGCGATTCAGCCGAGTCTGTTGTAGACGCATCCGCGGCCATGCTCAAGCATAGCCGATTGTCCGCAAATGAACGCGAATACACGCGAATAAGGCAAAAGACGCAGCGCTCGAGACGCGCTCGGCCTGCTGTTCGCGCCGCATGCCAAAGACCATCCGGATACGCAGCACACGGTATGCGGATTTCGATAATCGGGCGTCTAACGGCTTCGATCATCAAGCGGAACCGCAGATTTCGCAGATTACACAGATTACACAGATTACACAGATTAGGAAAGGCGGGGTGCAGGTCACAGCGAACGACCGCAGTTTATCGTCTTTGATCTGTGTGATCTGCGTCGATCTGCGGATGAATGGCTTCTTGATCAGCGACGAAAGCTAGCCGATTTTCCTCAAGCCAGCAGGTTGTCCGCGAATGAACGCGAAGACACGACACAGAGCACACTAAGGCTGTCGCTGTGCCTTTGCGCCGCCCGCTGACCTGTTCGCATCATCAAGCGCTGCCTTGCATCCGCGTTTATTAGCGTGCATTCGCGGACCGTTTTTCTTGTTCGGAGCCGACAACCGCAGGTCTGCTGCCTCACGGGGCCTGGCGCTGCGCACGCGGCGCGTTTGATACAGGGGACAAGACACGGTTGACCGCAACGAAGCGCTTTGCTGCGATACGAGCGTACCCACCACAAGGCTTTCCCTCATGCGCTACGAACTCTACTACTGGCCCGGTATTCCCGGTCGCGGCGAATTCGTGCGGCTGGCGCTCGCAGACGCGGGCGCCGACTATATCGATATCGCCTACGATGCCGACGACGGCGTGGAGCATGTCGACCAGGGCCTGGATTTCGAGGAAAACCCACGCGCGCCCTTTGCCCCGCCCTATCTGCGCGCCGGCGATATCGAGGTCTCGCATGTCGCCAATATCCTGCAGTTTCTTGGCCCGCGCCTGGGCCTGGCGCCGACAGACGAAGCCGAGCGTCTGTGGTGCCACAGCCTGCAACTCACGCTCACCGATTTCGTGGCCGAAATTCACGATACGCACCACCCGCTCGGCCCGGGTCTGTATTACGAAGACCAGAAAGCCGAAGCCGCGCGCCGCAGCGGACTGTTTCTCAAGCAGCGCCTGCCGAAGTTCCTGCAATACTTCGAACAGGTGCTGGCAAACAACCCGACCGGCGATCGCTGGCTGGTGGGCGAGGCCTGCACCACAGCCGATCTGAGCCTGTTTCAGGTCGTCACCGGTCTGCACTATGCCTTTCCCAAGGCCATGGCCCGGCACGACAACGCCACGCCGCGTATCGGCGCGCTCATGCGTGCGGTCGCACAACGCCCGGCCCTGGCTGCCTATCTCGACTCGTCGCGACGAATGGCTTTTAATGAGAACGGCCTGTTTCGCCATTACCCGGAACTCGATGCCGCGCATTGAGTGATCAAGGGCATTCGAGCACACCATGAAAGCCGATTTCTGGCACGAACGCTGGTCGCAGCAACAGATCAATTTCCATCAGCCGGAGGGCCATCCCGCGCTGGCAAGCTGGTGGCCGAGCCTGGAACTGGCCGAGCGCGCACGCGTGCTCGTGCCGCTGTGCGGCAAGACCCCCGATCTATGCACGCTCGCCGCGCGCGGTCATCGGGTCACCGGCATCGAACTCAGTGCGATTGCCGCGCGCGATTTTCTGGCCGAGCAGAACCTGGCGGCGACACAGGAGCGCCTGGGCGCGTTCGAGCGTTATCGCAGCGACTACGGTAGCGGCAGCATCGAATTGCTGGTGGGCGACTTCTTTGCCGCCAGCCCCGACACGATCGGGCTTTTCGACGGGTTTTACGACCGCGCTGCGCTCATCGCCCTGCCCGAGTCGATGCGCGTCGATTACGTCGCGCATCTGCGCGGCCTGCTCGCGGCCAACGCGCCGGGTTTGTTGATCACCCTCGACTACGATCAGAGCCAGATGAAGGGCCCGCCGTTCGCGGTAAGCGCGGATGAGGTCGAAACACTGTTCGGCGGCTGGGCCGATATCGAATGCGTGGCCGAAGGCAGCGGCCTGGGCGGCCAGGGCATGCTCAGTCAGCGCCGTGTGCAAACAGCCGAAGAAGCCGTTTTCCGAATTCGCAGCAGCAACGGCCGGCAACGGCTATAAATCTAGGGACTGTTGTCGGCGCGCTCGGCGCGGCGCAGCCGGCGCATGAGCCCGCGCGCGGCCAGCCATAGCCCGCCGCCAATCAGCAACGCGACCATCGCATAGACCCAGATCGGCAGATCACGCCCGACCGCGAGCACGTACAGATACGGCGCGGTATAGCACAGCGCCCAGATAAAGGTGAGCAGTGCCAGCGGGCGTTGCTTGCGGATATGGTGAAACAGCCAGCCACTGACCAGTAGAAACGGCACGGTGCTCACCAGATAGATCAGCACGAACAGCAGCGGATCCACGGCATGGGCTTCGGCGACACCGTTGAGATAATCGATCATGGAAACCGGCAAGGATGGCGGGAAGACACACGGCCGAGACCGCGCATGAGCGCTGCGACTGCCAGCCACGATACGGCTTTTTCATCGTCATTGACATACAGCCGGGCCACACGCGCGCGCCAGGCCACCAGCCGTCAGCCCCTGCGCCCCATCGACGCAGCGCCCGGCTGGCCACGCCGCGATTGAATTCGTCGGCGCTCTCGGCCGATGTTTGAGTATCGAGGCGATATCGAAACCGTAGGCCGGAGCGCGTTTTCGCGGGCTTTGCTGCAGCTACGCCATTAAGCCCGGCCGAATCGACGAACTCAATCCGGCAAAAAACCGATGAAGGCCCGGGTGCGGGCGCGTATTTTTAAGTTGGGCATCGCCATGCTGCGGCTTTTTCGTACCGGCGTCGAAACTGCATTGGCCAAACGGGTGTGATCGGCCGCCGATCATGATCCGGGTCAATTGAAGGGCGCGCGCGTGCCCATACATTGTTGGCATGGGCCCGACAGACAATGGCCCAGCGGAGAGCACTATTGGAATACAAGGACTATTACAAGATTCTCGGGCTAGAACGCGACGCCTCGGAAGACGATATCAAGAAGGCGTATCGGCGCATGGCGCGCAAGTATCATCCGGACGTGAGCAAGGAAGCGGACGCCGACGACCGCTTCAAGGAGGCCAATGAAGCCTACGAAGTGCTCAAGGATCCGGAAAAACGCGCAGCCTACGATCGTATCGACCCCGAGCGCGCGCGTGCACAAACCGGCTTTCAACCGCCGCCGGGCTGGGATCACGGCTTCGATTTCAGCGGCAGCGCGCATGCCGACCCGGGCGCGGACGGCTCGACGTTCAGCGATTTCTTCGAATCGCTGTTCGGGCGCGGTTTTGCCGGCGCACGGTCCACCGGCGGCACACGTCGCAGCCATGGCTTCGGTCAGGGTTTCGGACAAGGCTTCGGCCCGCGCCGGGGCCAGGATCATATCGCCCGCGTGGAACTCGATCTGGAAGACGCCTTCACCGGCGGGCGCCGGCGGGTCACGCTGCGCTCGCCCGAGGTAAACGAACTCGGCCAGACGGTCGAGCGCTCGCGTTCGCTCAATGTCACCATTCCCAAGGGTGTACGCGAAGGCCAGCAGCTGCGTCTGGCCGGCCAGGCCAAATCGGGCAATACCGCGGATACACCGGGCGATCTGTTGCTGGAAATCGGCTTCAAGCCGCATCCGCTATATACCCTGGACGGCTCCGACCTGATTCTGGAACTGCCGGTCGCCCCCTGGGAGGCCGCGCTCGGCGCCACGGTCAAGGCACCCACGCCGGCCGGCGCGGTGGATCTACGGATTCCGCCGAACTCGCGTGACGGCAAACGGCTGCGCCTGCGCGGGCGCGGCATGCCGGGCAAGACACCGGGCGATCTCTATGCGGTCCTGCGTATCGCCCTGCCCCCGGCCGACAGCGACAAGGCACGGGCAGTCTACGAACGCATGGCCCACGAGCTGGATTTCAATCCGCGCGCGCGCCTGGGCGTATAAACCGCACCCAGGCGCGCGAGCGAGCCCGAAAGCCGCGCCCACCGCGACGAGACGATTCGCCGGCGGGCCCGGTGGCTAAGCCAGGCCCAGTTCGTCGATCATGTACTCGCGCATACGGTATTTCTGTACCTTGCCGGTCACCGTCAACGGAAAGCTCTCGACGAACCGGATATAGCGCGGGATCTTGTAGTGCGCGATCTCGCCCTCGCAGAACGCGCGCAGCGCGCCTTCGTCGAGTGTCTGCCCGGCGGCCAGTTGAACCCAGGCACACAGTTCCTCGCCGAAGCGTTCGTCGGGCACGCCCACGACCTGCACATCGGCGACCGCCGGATGACGATACAGATATTCCTCGATCTCGCGCGGATAGATATTCTCGCCGCCGCGAATGACCATATCCTTTAGCCGGCCGACGATACGACAATAGCCGGCCTCGTCCATCACCGCCAGATCGCCGGTATGCATCCAGCGGGCCGCGTCGATCGCTTCGGCGGTGCGCGTGGCGTCGTCCCAGTAAGCGAGCATCACGCTATACCCCCGCGTGCAGTATTCGCCCGGCTCGCCGCGGGCCACTACCCGCCCGTCGATATCCACGATCTTGATTTCCAGATGCGGCAACACGCGCCCGACCGTGGATACGCGCGCCTGCATGTCGTCGTCCATGGCGGTCTGGCAACTCACCGGCGAGGTTTCGGTCATGCCGTAGCAGATGATCACGTCCTGCATATGCATTTCGTCGATCACGCGCTGCATGACCGCCTGTGGGCAGGGCGAGCCGGCCATGATGCCGGTACGCAGGCAGGACAGATCGTAGTCGACGAAATCCGCAACACCCATTTCGGCGATGAACATCGTCGGCACGCCGTACAGGGCCGTGCAGCGCTCGGCCGCGACGGCCTCGAGTGTGGCCCCCGGCTCGAAGGACGGCGCCGGATAGACTACCGCCGCGCCGTGGGTGAGCGCGCCGAGATTGCCCATGACCATGCCGAAACAGTGATACAACGGCACCGGCACAGCCACGCGATCGTCGGCGGTCAGACCCATGCCCTCGCCCACGAACAGGCCGTTATTGAGAATATTGTGGTGCGATAGCGTTGCGCCCTTGGGTTGGCCGGTGGTGCCGCTGGTGAACTGGATATTGATCGCGTCGTCGGCTTGCAGCAGGCCGGCCAGTTCGTCGACACGGGCCGTATCCGCCGCACCCACCCGATCGGGCAGATCGTTGAAATTGAGCATGCCGGGCGTGTGTTCGTCGCCCAGCCGGATGACGATTTCCAGGCAGGGCAAGGCCGCGCTTCGCAACGCACCCGGCGCACAGTCGGCCAGTTCCGGTGCAAGGCCGGCGAGCATGCCCAGATAATCGCTGCTGGAATGCTGCGGCATGACCACCAGCGCACGGCAACCGACCTTGTTGAGGGCGTATTCCACCTCGGCGCGCCGATAGGCCGGATTGATATTCACCAGGACCAGCCCCGCCTTGGCAGTGGCATATTGCGTGATCAGCCATTCGGCACAATTGTGCGACCAGATGCCGATCCGATCCCCCGGCGCCAGCCCGAGGGCGACGAAGGCAGCCGCATAGCGATCCACCTGCTGCTTGAGTTGGGCATAGGTCAGGCGAATCGACTGGTGCCGGCTGACCAGTGCCAGTCGATCGGGCCAGGCGGCGGCCGCTGTATCGAATGCCTGGCCGATGGTCTGGCCCGACAGGAGGTTGCCATACGCGCCATGCGCATAGCTGGGCTGGGCGCTGGTCATCTTCGCTCTCCTTGCCGCACCGCAAATACGGCATCGCCGGCACGTCGTGCGTGCCTGTGGTTATCGCTCGATTAAGCGACGAATCACGCAATAGAACAAGACAACGGTAGCCAGACAGCCCAGAAACCAGGCCAGTAAAACGCCAAACGCCCGTGTGCGGCTTTTCGCAGGCGCAGTTCCGGCGGCCCCGACTTTGGTCGAAGCCGTCCGAAACGATGGGTTAGCGCTAGAACGCCGCGCGCCGATAGCGACGATAACGCGGATACCAGAAATGGCGCTCGACACGTTCCTTGATCGTATCGTCGCTGGATTTGAGCGCTACGCCATCGGCCTGGGCCTGCTTGGCCACGGCGAAGGCGATCGACTGGCTCAGCTCGCGCACCTCGGACAGCGGCGGCAACAATGCGCCCTCGCCGGTCGTGCCCAGCGGCGAACTCTCAGCAAGCGCGCGGGAGGCCGCCATGAGCATGCTGTCGGTAACATGCGCCGCGCCGGTGGCGATTACCCCCAGACCGATGCCGGGAAAGATATAGGCATTGTTGCACTGGGCGATCGGGCGCTGCTCGTCGCCGACGGTCACCGGGTCGAAGGGACTGCCGGTGGCGACCAGCGCCTGGCCGTCGGTCCAGTCGAGGATTTCCTGGGGTGTGGCCTCGACCTTCCAGGTGGGGTTCGACAACGGCATGACCAGCGGATTCGAACAATGCCGATGCATGGTTTCGATGACCTGCTGCGAGAACAGTCCGCGCTGGCCAGACACGCCGATGAGCACCGTCGGCCGGGCGTTGTCGATGACCGTGAGCAACGGATCGGTTTCGGTCGTATCGTCCCAGTCGTCGACCTTAGACTGGCGCTGGGCAAGACGGCGCTGAAAATCGTAGAGGCCGCTCATGGCATCGGTAATCAGCCCATCGCGATCGATCATGTAGATGCGCTCACGGGCCTGGCGTTCTTCAAGACCGGCATCGGTCATGGCGACCACGATCTGTTCGGCAATGCCGCAGCCGGCCGAACCCGCGCCGACGAAGGCGATGGTTTGATCGGCGATGGATTCGTTCTTGGCCTTGCAGGCCGCCAGCAAAGAGCCCACGACCACGGCGGCCGTGCCCTGGATATCGTCATTGAAACAGCACAGCTGATCGCGATAGCGCTTGAGTAGCGGCATGGCATTGGCCTGGGCGAAATCCTCGAACTGCAGCAGCACCCCCGGCCAGCGGCGCTTGATCGCCTGCACGAACAGATCCACGAACTCGGCGTATTCGGCATCTGAAATACGCTCGTGACGCCAGCCCATGTACATGGGGTCGTCCAGCAGATCCTGATTGTTGGTGCCCACATCCAGCACCACGGGCAGCGTATAGGCCGGGCTGATGCCGCCGCAGGCCGTATACAGCGACAGCTTGCCGATGGGAATGCCCATGCCGCCGATGCCCTGATCGCCCAGCCCCAGAATACGCTCGCCGTCGGTGACCACGATCACCTTGACGTTGTCCTTGGTCGCGCTACGGATGATGTCGTCGATACGGTGGCGATCCGGATAACTCACGAACAGCCCGCGGTGGTTGCGATAGATCTCGGAAAACTTCTCGCAGGCACGCCCGACCGTGGGCGTATAGATGATCGGCATCATCTCTTCGAGATGTTCTTCGAGCAAACGAAAGAACATGGTCTCGTTGTCGTCCTGGATGCCGCGCAGATAGATATGCTTGTCCAGATCGTTGCTACAGGTCTGATACTGGCGATAGGCGCGCTCGACCTGCTCTTCGATCGTCTCCACGTTCTGCGGCAACAAACCGATGAGGTTGAAGGCCACCCGCTCGTCGGCATCGAATGCATTGCCCTTGTTGAGCAGCGGCATTTCCAGCAGCGTCGGGCCGGCATAGGGAATATAGAGCGAACGTTTCTCGCTGTGTTTCGACATCAAGCAATCCTGGCGTTTTTTTGTATCAAGCCCGAGCATGGCCGGCGGTCATCATGCGCACGATACGCGTTTCGTACCCCGCCGTAGCCACGGTGCAATTCGGTTTGCGGCTATGATATCGCCGCTTGCGCATCGACACATGCCAACCCGCGAACCGCAGTCCGTGGCTCGCGGTCGCCACGACTGGCGCGCTGGCGCGCATCGCACATGAAACCGGGCTGCATGATATAACCGACGCGCAGTTACTTAACGGATATCGAGCATGCCCATCCAGACCAGCGTGCACACCTTGGTCGCCCGTGCGCAGCAACGCGTGACCAGCCTGTCGCCGGACGACGTGGCCGCCCGACGACACGATGAGGGCGTGCTGCTGGTCGATCTGCGCGACGTGCGCGAACGCAAGCGCGAGGGCTATATTCCGGATTCGCTGCATGTACCGCGCGGCATGCTCGAATTCTGGATCGACCCGGACAGCCCGTACCACAAGCCCGTACTCGCCGAGGCCGAAACCCTCATCCTGTATTGCAACAAGGGCTGGCGGTCGGCCCTGGCGACGGCCACGCTGCTGGATATGGGGCTGACCGAGGTCGCGCATATGGACGGCGGCTTCGATCGCTGGCGCCGTGAAGCACACGACATCGCGACTGACTGATCGCTTGAGCTGACGCGCCTTCGCACCATGCCATCGAGTTTGTACGCGCCCGCTAAACGCGCCTATAACCGCGCCGACCGACAACCCATCGGGCAAGACTGGTCATGTCGTTAGCCGCCCTGTTCACGCTCGCCGTGCTGGTCGCAGCATTCGCCTGCCTTGCGCTGACCGCGATCGCGGTCGACGCCGTGCTGGTGGCCGCACTCATCGCCCTGCTGCTGTCCGGCGTGATCGATACCGAATCCGCGTTTGCCGGCTTTGCCAATCCGGGGGTGATCACCATCGCTGCGCTGTATGTCGTGGTCGCGGGTTTGCGTGATACCGGCGCCACCCAGATGCTGGCCGCGCGGGTGCTCAAGAAACCGCGCTCGATCGCCCATGCCCAGACCCAGCTGATCGCGCCCACTGCGGTATTGAGCGCGTTTTTGAACAACACGCCGGTGGTGGCCGCGCTCATACCGGCCGTATCGGACTGGTGTCGCAAGCACGGCATGGCCGTATCGCAGCTGATGATGCCATTGAGCTTCGCCGCGATTCTCGGCGGCACCTGTACGCTGATCGGCACCAGCACCAATCTGTTGATCAATAGCCTGCTCGTACAACAGGGTCTGGACGACGGGCTGGGCATGTTCGAACTGGCCTGGGTCGGCGTGCCGATTACCGTGCTGGGCTCGGCCTTGATGATCGGCGCCGGGCGCTGGTTGCTGCCCGATCGTACGCCCGCGCTCGATCGCATGGACAACCCGCGCGAATACAGCGTGGAGATGATGGTCGCCGCCGGCGGGCCACTGGAAGGCCAGACCATCGAAGAAGCCGGGCTGCGCCAGCTACCGGGCATGTATCTGGCCGAGATCGAGCGCGACGGTCATATCATGCCGGCGGTATCGCCGCGTGAACCGCTACAGGGCGAGGACCGGCTGGTGTTCGTGGGCATCGTGGATTCTGTGGTGCATCTGCACAAGACCCGTGGTCTGGTGCCGGCGACCGAACAGATATTCAAACTCGATACGCCACGGCGTGCGCGCGTGCTCATCGAAGCCGTGGTTTCGCACAGCTGCCCGCTGGTCGGCAAGACCATTCGCGAGGGCGGCTTTCGTGGCCAGTACAATGCGGTGGTGCTCGCGGTGGCCCGTGACGGCGCCCGTATCAAGCGCAAGATCGGCGATATCGTGCTCCAGCCGGGCGATACGCTGTTGCTCGAAGCACGGCCTTCGTTTGCCGCCCAGCAGCGTCACTCGCGGGATTTCTTCCTGGTCAGCACAATCGAGGATTCACACCCACCCCAGCACCAGCGTGCCTACGCCGCGATCGCGATCCTGGCCCTGCTGGTGATCGCGGTGGCGATCGGCATTGTCGATATCCTGCACGGCGCTCTGGCCGGCGCGGTGCTGATGGTGCTCACAGGTTGCTGTTCGCTGAGCTCGGCGCGCAAGATGCTGGACTGGCCGTTGCTGGTCGCGATCGGCGCGGCCATCGGCATCGGCGCAGCCGTACAGCAAACCGGTCTGGCCGAAGCCATCGCACATGGCTTTGTCGGTCTGGCCGGCAGCTCCAGCTATGCCGCGCTCACCGGCCTGTTCGTGAGTACGGTGTTGATCTCTTCGATCGTGACCAACAACGCCGCTGCGGTGATCATGTTTCCGATCGCGGTCACCCTGGCCCAGGGCGCGTCGCAGTCGCCCATGCCCTATGCCATCGTGGTCGTCGTGGCCGCCTCGGCAAGCTTTCTCACCCCGATCGGTTATCAAACCAATCTGATGGTCTATGGCCCCGGCGGCTATCGTTTTACCGACTTTCTCCGCCTGGGCGCACCGCTGACACTGCTGGTCGGCTTGGTCACGATTGCGCTCGTGCCCTGGATCTGGCCTCTGGGCGGCTGAGGCCGGCGCGCATGTCGGGGCGCTTTGTGCACACCGGCTTTTGACAACCCTGTGGACAACCCGTTTGCAGTTGCGTGAACGGCCCAAGGCGCGGGCGATTCAAGCCTTTTGCGCAATAATTGATCAAGCCGCCGCTGTGCAGTCAGCGCAGCGAATCGGGCGCGGCGTGCCCGTCTGCATACCGCCCCGCACCCACGTCCCGGCGTCGGTTTTACCCACATAATCTTGGGACAAGCCTGTGGACAGGCTGCGCATGACGGCCGCAAACGCCCGCAGGACAAGGGCTGCGCCGTGCGCGATCAATCCACGATCAGTGCCTGTGCAATCGGTGCCACGCGCGCTGCATTGCATGCGCTGTCCGCGATATGCATTCATGGGCGTTCAATTCAAAATCCAGCAACACGCTCATGCCTTACCTGCAACTCGATCTGCCGAGCGAATATCCCCAGGACACCAAGCGCAATCTGGCGCGCCGCCTGGGTGAAATCTATGCCGAACGCATGCACACCACCCCGCGCCGGGTGAGCGTGGGGTTTCGCGAACTCACCAACGGTGGCCTGTGGCGGTGTGGTGAAGGCGAGCCCGAACCCGGCGTGGTGATGATGTGCGATATCCGTCGTGGTCGTCCCACCGAATGGCGCGAGCAACTGGCCATCGAACTGCTGGACCTGTGCGTCGAACATCTGGACGTACCCCGCGAACGCATCGCTATCGAATTCACCCAGCACGCCGGCGACGAGATGTTTCGCGACGACGAAGGTTGGGCCCGCGACTGGAGCGAATCGGAGGCCGAATCCAGCGCGTAAACCTGCCCGCGCCGTGCTGCGCGCGCGGGCGTGAACAGTTTTCACAATCGCGCTGGACAAGCCTGTGGACAACCGGTCATTAACTGGCGCAAACCCTTGCGCGACCGGCGTTACAGGCGTATTGCACAATTATTGATCAAGCGCTACAGGCCTTGACGGACGGTGTTTTTACCGTTCCGAGCACGGGTGTTGAAAAGCCCCCGGTTTGTGCACACAGCCTTTGGATAAGGCTGTGGACAAACCGCGCACAGACGCCCGAAACGCCGGTCGTCACAGCGCTGTCACACAAGCGGCGAATTTATGCGCAATCTCGCAGCGCTCAGACGCCAATCGCGCAGGATCGCGCGCGCTCGATTTCGAGCATGGCGCAGGTCGCGTGCTTGCACGCGGTGAGCCAGCGGTTGGGTCAAACGTGGCGCGCTCGCTGATCGCGGACATAAAAAAACCCGCGGCCTGAACAGACCGCGGGTTGATTGGCACGACCCGCGTGCGACTAGGTGTCGGCCGGCGCGTCCCCGGTTTCCTCGGGCGCCGCATCGTCGCCCTTGCGTGTCTTGCGACGCGGTGCGGACTCTTCGCGGGCTTCGACGGGCGCATCGATGATGCGCAGATTTGCCGGCGGCGCCTTGCCGTCGCGATCCTCGCCGAAGTAGATCGTCTGATGCGGGAACGGGATCTCGATACCGGCCCGATCGAAATGCATCTTGACCAGACGGTTGAAGGCACGGCCCACACCCCACTGGGTGCCGGGTTTGGTCTTGATCATGATGCGGATATTGACCGAGCTGTCGGCCAGCGCCGTCACCCCCGGCACCGTCATGTCCTCGAGGATATTGTCGCGCACGTTTTCGTCGGCCTTGAGCTCCTCGAAGGCCTGACGCAGGTGATAGACGGCGTTGTCGATATCCTCGCGATAGCCAATGCCGTATTCGGTGCGGAAGTAGGCGAAATCACGCTGATAGTTGGTCACCGTGCTGGCCGACGAGAACGGCACGATATGGTACGAGCCGTCGAGATCGCGAATACCGACCGAGCGAATGGTCAGGCGCTCCGCGGTGCCGGTCACCCCGCCCACGGTCACGACATCGCCGGTATTCATCGCATTCTCGAGCTGAATGAACACGCCGGTGATGATGTCCTGTACCAGCTTCTGGGCACCGAAACCGATGGCCAGACCGAGCACACCGGCGCCGGCGATCAACGGGCCGATATCCACGCCAATCTGCGATAGCGAGATCATCAACGTCATGGTGATGATCAGAATCGCCAGCGCGTTGCGGAACAGCTCGAGCAGCGTTTCCTGGCGGGCACTGGGCTTGCCGGAGCCGGTATTCGGGTTGAGCCGGTGCTCGATGATGCTGGCCGCGATCAACCACAGCAACGCTGCCGCCGACAGCACGATGCCCACCCGGATGAGCGTGGATACCGTGGTCAGACCGGCGTCGGACGCCAGCCACGCGCCCAGATCGAACAGATGCCATGCATTGGCCACCACCAGCGCGAAGGCCACCAGAATCAGTACGCGGATAACCTTGAGCGCGGTCGGCACATAGGAATTCACCCGCGCTTCGAGCATGGGCAGCTTGGCACGCACGTTGTCGGAGAAGGTCACCCGCTTGCCGATCGCCTTCGACAGCAGCCCCGAGATACCCAGTGCCACTGCAGCCGCGACCAGCGTCTCGAGGGTGGCCGAGAGCATGAACGGCAATGCGTCGTTGGGGTCGACCTGGCTGGAGACGAACAGCGTGGTGAAATAGGCCACGGCCAGAATCACCCACAGCTTCGACATCAGCTTGAACAGCACGCCGAAGAAACCGATCGAGGCGGTTTCCGACATCCGCTGCAGGCGATCGTTGAACAGCTGCCGATTGCGGAAGATGACGACCAACGCATAGAGATAGGCGCCGCCCATGAGCACGAAGCTCACGACCGCGCCCAGGAAGAACGACAGCTGGACGTTGATGATTGGCACCAGCACCAGCAGCCCGTAACCGATAATGCCCACGAACCAGCGCAGGCGCACACTCCACCACTCGGCCACCGAGCTGGGAATATTGAGCAGACGCAGACTTTCATAGCGGGCTGCGAAGACCGCGCGGATGGCGACCTTGGTGAGTTCGATCAGCGCGAAGGCATTGATGAACAGCGACTCGCGCGTACCGATACTGCCGGTTTCACCGAAGGCATAGAGCCCGGCCAGATAACCCGCGCCGCAGGCCAGCAGTACCACTGCCACATCCACGATCAGCGCGAGCACGATCGCCGTGCCCCGGCGAATCAGAACGCCCGCGCCGGTTTCGGCGCGTTGCGAAAAGCGCCCAATGGCGGAGAACAGCGTACCGGCGAGCAGGCGCAACACGAAAAACGACACCACGGTAGCGACTGCCACCAGGGCGAAGGTGGTGACCGCGGCGATAAACACCGACATATCGAATTCCGGGCCCGGGCCCCGGTCTTCGTCGAGCGACGTGAGCATGGCCCAGGTCGCCGATACGCGCTCGCCGATCACCTCGGCCCAGCCGGCCGTCGTCTGGGCGAAACGGCGCGCGAACGACACCCGCTCCTGGCTGGCGGCCGCCTGTTCGGCCGCGGCCCCTTCCCCGTCCGGGGCTTTTTCCAGCGCCGGGTCCTTGCCGGACTCGGGCGGCGCCGGCAAGGCGCTATCGGTGGCCTCGGCGTTGCCGGACTGCGCGGCCTGGCGCAGTTGATCGACGATCTGGGCTCGTGCCTCGTCGTTTTCGAGCAGGTCCGCCAGCTGGGTCAATGGCAGGGCCTGCTTGGCGGCGTCGCCCCCGGCGGTATCGCCCTGGGACTGCTGGGCCATCGCCTGCGGGGCGATCAACGCAACCATGAGTACAACAAACACAACGAATATCCGCACGGCGTCGAACGCCGATCGCGAAGCACAGACTCGATTCATATTGCGTCTTTCCTTTCCAGACACGGTACAGCGTAACGGCTATTACCGCGCCCAAAGACGGCCCGGCCAACCGTAGTACGGCGCATATCATGACTGCAGCAGTGCGCAGTGACAAATTGCGCCCCGTCTTCGCAGGGGGTTGCGAAGCGATCGATACCGCGCTTACCTACGCCTTGCGGGTAATGCCGTCAGCCGGCCGCCCGCGGCGGTCACCGCGCAGGGCGTCTGAACGCGACACGCCCCGGCGCCAAACCGGGGCGTGATCATGGAACGCGGGTGGGTTGGGTTATCGCAACCTGCTAGGTCACAGCGTGCGACGGCGCCGCCAGCCAAGGGTGAGCACGGCCGCGCATAAAAGCAGCACGAGGCTGGCGTCATGACCATTGCCCAGCGTACAGCCGCCACTCGAGTCGTCGTCGCTGGCCTGGGCCGGAGCATCGTTGTCGTCGTCGTTTTGCGATCCACTTGGCGTCATATCGAAGCTGGCCACGATCGGATCGTGGTCGCTGACCTGATCGGCGAATTGGGCATTCACATGCGCGACCGTCACGCTGGCGTTGGTTGCGAGCGCGGGGCTGACGAAGAAATGATCCAGCGCCTGCGAATTACCCTCGTATACGTAGGTATAACGTGCCGTGGCATCGAGTGTATCCAGTAGATCCGAGACCACGGGCGTACCGGTATCGGCGCCGGTGAGGGTTTTCATGGGCGCGAGAAAGCCGAATTCGTTGAAGTCGCCCACCAGGCCAATTCGGGCATCGTCCACCGCAGCCAGTGCGTCATCCACGAACGCATTGACGACTGCTGCCTGGGCGCTGCGCTGGTCGGCCGAGCCGTTCTCGTAGGGCTGTAGCGCACCGAACAGGGGCGAACTGCCGCCCTTGGATGCGAAGTGGTTGTTCACCAGCAGCACGCATTGGCCGCGAAACTCAAACAGGGCAGCGACCGGCTTGCGGCTGTTATTGAAGGCCGGGTCCTGCGGCTGAACACGTCCAGGGTTGAGCGTGAGCGCCAGCTGGCCTTCACTATTCGCCGAAACCTGCGTGGCGGTCGTGGCATCGCCTACCCCGTCGCGGGCCTCGACCAGATTCACGCGACTGGCATCGTAGAGATAGGCTACGCGGATATTGCCGCCCGGCTGACCGCCGTCTTTTTTAGACTCGGGCACGACTTCCGTAGCCGTATAGCGCGGCCCGCCCGCTTCGACAATGGCATCGACCAGACGCGCGAGCGTGCGATCGGCGGCCACCACCGGGTCGTTATTGTCGGAGGCCGAGCCGTCGTTGTCCTGGACTTCCTGCAGGGCGAGGATATCCGGCGCGCCCAGCTGATCGACGATCTGGTCGGCGATGGCTTCGAACTTGCCATCGGCGATATCGGTATCGCCGTCGTCGTCGTTGGGATCGAGGTTTTCCACGTTGTAGCCGGCCACGGTCAGGGTATCGCCGCGCGCCAGCACGCCCACCCCGCTCCGGTTAAGATTCGACGGCTGCGGCGCGGCCAGCGTATCCGGCAGGATTTCGAAGTTGCCGAACCCGTAGCCGAGCACGCCGACCACTTCGGTGAACAACGCGCCCGTATCGACGGCCGGCATAGGTTCGGCGAGCAGCGTATCGTCGATCTGAATACGTTCGGGGTTGTAGTCCACGATATCGCCACGCTCGACCAGCGTAATGCCCCCGCGTGCATTGATGCCGTTGGCCGTTGCGCCGGCGTCAGGTACGACAAAGATTTCGCCGAATCGGCTGGTCGGACCAACCGCCATGCCCTGATTCACTCGCACCCGCATGGCTTCCAGGCTTTCGTAGAAATCCAGGCCGTCTTCCTCGGGATCGAAAACCGTGGTGTCGCTACTCGCCACGTCGCCGTCGGTATCGTTGTCGATGATTACCTGCGGAGCGATACGTCCGCTCTGACCGATGGTCACGGCCATAATCTCGGTTTGATCGAAGACCGCGCCGACATCGTCGATGGCTCGCGTACTGCCATCGCTGCCGATCGCGATTTCGGTGGTCGGCAGATTGGTTTGATTGTCGCCCGGATAGAATTCCTTGACCGTGCCGGCGACGGCCACGACATCGCCGACCGCCACGGGCGCTCCGTCACGTCGGGTGGGCGTACCGCCGCTAAACACGAGCACGGCATCGCTAGTGGCCGCGTCGCCATCACCGTCCGGGTCCTGAAAATAGAAACCGTTGCCGGTGACCGCAGTCACGATGCCCGGCACGCCGGCCACCGCATCGCCTTCGTGCGGCGACAGATGGGAAGCGCCCTGGATGTCGTAGATGCGCAGCCCGGTTATCGCGTTATCGGGAATGCCATCGTCGTTATCGGGTGTGTCGTTGCCGTTATCAGGCGCGCTGCCCGTGGCCGCATTCGGCGTAGGCGCGGCCACCGTGAAACTCCGGGTATCGCGGCCCGTGCCACTGCTGTCGGGCGTGCGTTGCAGCGATTGGTTGTTCTTGTCGCCATTGGCATCTTCATCGAGCTGCGGCGCGCCGTCGACGAGCAGCACGTCGAGCTCCGGATCGTCACTGTCGCCGGTGCCATAGACCACGGCATCGATCAGATTGTCCGTGGTCACCGGCGTGCCATCGGGAAAATCGGCGGCATCGCCGGCATACAGGGCGACCGCGTCCTGGCCGTTCTGTAGCCCGTTGCTTGGAAAGACGGTGCCCACACCTGCCACGCCGGCGTTGCCCAGCACATAGTAGCCATCAGCCGAGGTCACCGTGCCGTCGAGATCGAAGGCGGCATAGCTTTGATCATTACTGCCGTTGTAGAACACCAGCACCAGACCGTCGAGGGCCGTGTTGCCCGTGCCGCCATCGCTGAGTTCGACGAATTCCTCGGTATCGGTGCCGGCGGTATCGGCATCGATCTCGTTGATGAGAATCGAAGATTGGGCGTGGCCGATACTGGCGATCGAACCACAAAACACCGTCGTCGCGAGCATCAGCGCGCGCCGCACGAACAAGGAAGCTGCCATTGAAATCCCCAGGCTGTCGTTGCGAAGCGCGCAGCTTGGCCAAGTCAGATGACAGCTTGCGAACGCGAACATCACACGGCGATGACAACGCCGCGGCCGCCCACCCTCAGACGGGCGGTATCTCGGCCCGACCGTACAGCGTGGCCAGGCACTTGCGATGAAAATAGGCTTTTTGCTGGCGCAACGAGAACAGTCGCGGCGCGAACAGCCAGGTCTGGGTCACGCCCATGAGATAGGTATAGGTCTGCAGGGCCAACGCCGGGGCGGGATCGCCGGCTGGCAGCAGATCCTGCGCACGCGCCTCGTCGATGAGGTTTTCGAACAGATCGATGATCGCGCGCGTGAGTTCGCGCTCGCGGCGCACAGTACGGGCCATGCGTTGCGTGAGCTCGGTCTTGTTCATGAGAATTTCAAACGACTGGCGATGACGCTTGTCGTCGACCAGCCGGTCGAACCAGCCGGCAATGAAATCGCTCATGCGGGTGACCGGATCGGGCGTATCGGCACGCGCGGCCTGAACCAGCGCCTGGAGCGGCGTCTGCGAATAGGCCAGCACCGCTTCGAAGAGCTCGTCCTTGTTCTTGAAATGCCAGTAGATCGGCCCGCGGCTCATGCCCGCGTCCTGGGCGATCATCGCCAGCGTGGTGCCCGAATAGCCGTACTGGCTGAACAGGCGCAGCCCGGCATCGATGACCTTGAGCCGGGTCTGTTCGGCCTGTTCGGGAGTACGTCTCATCGTGTCATGATCGAGTGCGAGACCCTTGCACGCAAGACAGGCGGACCGCGTCGCGGCCCGCCTGTCGCTACGGCTTTGGTTAGAGCGCGTCGTCGGCCGCCATCTGCATATAGGTGGTATCGAAGCGCAGGTTGACGTTGTTTTCGTCGCCCAGCACCCGGTCCTCCGGGAAGGCGATGCCTACGAAATCCGCGCTCGCCGCGCCCTCGCCCAGCAAGCCTTTCTCGAACGAGAACTGACGCACGCTGTCCATGGCCTCGTAGGCCTGATCGCTGGAGATGAACGCAATCGCCTCATCCGGCGTATAGAACATCTTCATGCCATCGAGCTGGGCTTCGTAGCCGGCGCGGTCGGTGCCGGAGGCTTCACCCAGATAGGCCCGGACCTCGCGGCCCTTGGCCGTGTCCGCGCCGAGATCGGCCATCATTTCGTACCAGGCACCGACCAGGGCCTTGCCCAGCGCCGGATTGGCCTTGAGCGTGTCGGTGTTGACCAGCGTCAGGTCCTTGATATGGCCCGGGATCTGGCTGGAATCGAAGATCTCGTGGGCGCCGGGGGTCTCGGCGACCGTGCTCAGCAGCGGGTTCCAGGTCACCACCGTACGTACCGTGCTGCCCTGAAATGCCGCCACGATATCGGCATCCGAGGTATTCACCAGATTCACGTCCGGCTCCGACAGCCCGTGTTCTTCCAGGGCACGGGCCAGCAGATAGTGGGACACCGACAGCTGTACGAGATTGATCGTCTTTCCTTTCAGATCGGCGACGTTATCGACATCCTTGGACACGATACCGTCATTGCCGTTGGAGTAGTCGCCCACGATCAGGGCCGTGGTATCCACGCCCGAAGCCGCGGGAATCGACAGCGCATCCATACTGGTGGCGACCACGGTCGTGTATTGGTTGATCGACTCGATATAGTCGTTGATCTGCACGATCTCGACATCGATATCGTACTTGTCGGCCCATTTATCCATGATCCCCGAGGTCTTCACATAGTCCCAGGGAATCCAGCCGGCATAGATGGTCCAGGCAATACGAAACGAATCGCGCTTTTCGGCGGCCTGGGCTGTGCCCATGCCGGCCACAAGTGCGATCGTCCCGATCGCCAACGTTAGCGTTTTCTTCAAGTGCATCGGTATGTCTCCCGGTGGTCGGTCCAGTCACGCAACAACAAAGACTCAGAACAATTTCAGATAGCGTTCGATTTCCCAGTTCGAGACGGCTGTGTGATAGCTGTCCCATTCGCCGCGCTTGAAATCGACATAGGCATCGAACATGCGATCGCCAAACACATCGCGTGCCAGCGGGTCGGCCGCGAAATCGGTGATCGCCTCGCCCAGCGTGCGCGGCAGCATGGTCACGCCCATGGCATCGATCTCGGCATCGCTGTAGCGGTACATGTTTTCGCGGTGCGGCTTGCCAGCATCCATGCCGTGTTCGATGCCTTCCAGCCCCGCGGCCAGCACGAGTGCGGCGCCCAGATAGGGGTTGCAGGCAATATCCGCCGCGCGGCATTCCACCCGCGAGCCCACGCCGGGGATACGAATCATGTTGGTGCGATTGTTATTGCCGTAGCAGGCGAACACCGGCGCCCAGGTCGAGCCCGACATGCTGCCCTGGCGAACCAGGCGCTTGTAGCTGTTGACCGTGGGCGCGATCACCGCGCTGATGGCACGGGCATGCTTGAGCACGCCGGCAATGAACTGATAACCCAGCTCGGAGACGCCGCAGCCGTACGGGTCCCCCTTGGCGGGTGAAAACAGGTTTTCGCCCGTATCGATATCGGCCAGCGACATGTTGTAGTGCGCGCCGCTGCCCGTCTTGTCGGAATACGGCTTGGGCATGAAGCTGGCGAACGCCCCGTGCTTGCGGGCGATCTCGTTGGCCATCATGCGAAAGAACACGAAGCGATCCGCCATCGTCAGCGCATCGGCGAATTTGAAATCGGTTTCGAACTGGCCATTGGCGTCTTCGTGGTCGAACGAATACACATCCCAGCCGAGCGTATTCATGGCATCGACCAGTTCATCGACGATGGGCAGGTTATCCATGAGCCCGCGCGGGTCGTAGCAGGGTTTGGCCAGCGAATCGCGGTCGCTAATCGGCGCAAACCCGCCGTCTTCGGTTTCCCGAAACAGGAAGAACTCCGTCTCGATACCCAGATTGAAGGTAAAACCCATCGCCTTGGCGCGTTCGAGCTGGCGCTTGAGAATGGTGCGCGAACAGGCCTCGAACGGCGCACCATCGAGATGTAGATCGCCTGCAAACCACGCGAGGCGGTTATCCCAGGGGCAGACGGTCGCCGTCGCCGGGTCGGGCATGGCCGCGACCTCATTGTCGGAAATATCCTGTGGTACGCCATCCAGCGCCGCGCCGGTATACAGCTCGCTGCCACCGAACATATTGTCGAGATGATCCAGCGGTACGAACTTGCCCTTTACGCAGCCGTGGATATCCACATAGCCGGCCATCGCGTATTTCACGCCCTGTTCTGCAAGACTCGCCTGTAGCGAGGCGGCATCCACGGTATGTCCCATCGAATCGGTCCTTGGTTTGGTCTGGAAAACGTCAGCGGGCGCTCGCCCGGCCCATCTGGCACAACGGCGCCATGCCAAACCACTTACAATATACATGCCAGCCTGTATATTTAATTGTAGATACCGACCGGCTGACCACACGCCAAGGCGAAGATAAATGACTGATAAAAAATGGATTGAACGTGTTTTTCCGCTCGGCGATTTCGTACTCGACAGCGGCACAGTCCTGCGCGACGCCTATCTCGCCTACTGCGTCGCCGGTACGTTAAACAGCGCAGCCGACAACCTGGTGGTGCTGCCCACGCACTATGGCGGTGCGATGAACGCCAACCGTGCCTGGGCAGAGGCTCCGGACAGCCCACTCGCCCAGGGCTATTGCCTGCTGATTCCGGCGCTGTTCGGCAACGGCGAGTCCTCTTCTCCCAGCAACGCGGCGCCGAGCCAGCGCGGGGCGGCGTTCCCGCCGGTCAGCCTGGCCGATAACGTTCGGGCGCAACGGCAATTGATTGCCGAACGCTTCGACGACGCCGCGCCGCGCCTGGTCGCAGGCTGGTCGATGGGCGGCATGCAGGCCCTGCAATGGGGCAGCCTCTATCCGAAGCGTGTCGGCAGCCTGCTGGCAGTCTGTGCTACGGCGCACTGTTATCCGCACAACGCCGTGTTTCTGGACGGCGTGAAGGCCGCGCTCGAAGCCGACCCGGCATTGGCTGCGGGCGGCCTGGCCGAACGCGGCCTGCGAGCCTTCGCACGTGTGTATGTGGGCTGGGCCTATTCGCAGCGTTTTTTTCGTGATGGCGGCTATCGCGCGCTCGGCTTCGACACGATCGATGCGCTCGTCGCCCACTGGGAAGCCGACCATCTGCGAGCGGACGCCCATAACCTGCTGGCCATGCTCGCGACTTGGCAGACCGGCGATATCGCCCGCATGCCCGGCTTTGGCGGCGATACGGTCGCGGCCCTGGCGCGTATCGACGCCCCCGCCATCGTCATGCCCTGCCGCAGCGATCTCTACTTCACCGCCGAAGATGCGGCCGCGGATGCGAGCCATATCGCCGGCAGCGAATGCCGCGTGCTCGATTCCGATTTCGGCCACTGTGCCGGCGGGCCCGGCTACGAACCGACATCGACACGCCGCATCCTGGACGCCATGCAGGCGTTGCTAGAACGAACGGCATAACAGCACGCTGTAAGCGCTGCCTTAGGCCGCCGCCAGCGCGTGCCGCTGCGCATGCCCACGTCGCGCGCGAACACAGGATTTCGCCCATACCAGTTTGGTACCGGTCGGCCGGATCCGACTTCGCGCCGTGGCGCTATTCGGATCGCAGGTGTTGTACGCGTCACACCGCAATCAGCCGCGGCCATTGGCGCCGCGCAATAAAAAAGCCGCCGTGAAACACGGCGGCTTTTGCTAACGCAACTTGTCGCCGATTAGCGTGTCGCCTCGACGGCCTTCGCGAAGATATCCACGCCTTCGTCGATCTGGCCGCGGCTGACGATCAGCGGTGGCAGGAAGCGCACGACCTGCTTGCCCGGCCCGCAGCGCAGCAGCAACAGCCCATGCTTTTCGCATTCCTTGGCGACCTTCTCGGCGCGCTCGCCGTCAGGCCTGCCATCCTTGGCGAACTCGACACCGACCATCAGGCCCTTGCCGCGCACATCGCCAATGCCACCGTCCTTGTCGGCGAGCAGCTCCAGACGCTCCTTGAGGTGCGCGCCCTGGGTGCCGGCGTTGTCGACCAGCCCCTCTTCCTCGATCACGTCGAGCGTGGCGAGTGCGGCCGCACAGGCGACGACGTTGCCGCCATAGGTGCCGCCCTGCGAACCGGGCCGGCCTTTTTCCATGATCTTGCGCGGCGCGGCACAGGCCGACAGCGGGAAGCCGCTGGCCAGGCCCTTGGCGGTGACCACAATGTCCGGCTCCACGTCGAAGTGGCTATGCGACCAGAACTTGCCGGTACGGCCGTAGCCGGCCTGTACTTCGTCGGCGCCCAGCAGCATGCCGTGCTTGTCGCAGCGCTCGCGCAGACCCTGCATGAAACGGGTGTTGGCCGGAATGAAGCCGCCCTCGCCCTGGATCGGCTCGATCAGCATGCCGGCGGTGTCGCCCGGCGCGCTGATCGTCTGCAGGATGTAATCGAGTTCCTGCAGGCAGAAATCGGTGGCCTGATCCTCGGACCAGCCATAGCGGAAGGCGGCCGGGAACGGGGCCACGATCACGCCGCCCATCAACGGCTGCAGGCCGGAGGTGTAGGCCGTACCCGAGGTGGTCATGGACGCCGAACCCATGGTGCGACCATGGAAGCCGCCATGAAAGACCACGATATTGGGGCGGCCGGTGGCATGACGCATCAGACGCATGGCCGATTCCGCGGCTTCCGTGCCGGCACTGGCATAGAAGATGGAGTCGATATCGCCGGGCATCTTGTCGGCCAGACGCGCCGACAAATCCTGAATCGGCTTGTGCAGGATCGTGGTGTACTGGCCGTGGATCAGCTTGCCGACCTGCTCCTGCGCGGCCGCCACCACCTTGGGATGACAGTGCCCGGTACTGGTTACGCCGATACCGGCGGTGAAATCCAGATATTGCTTACCGTCGGTGTCGAACAGGTAGCAGCCTTCGCCGCGATCGACATGGACGTCGGTGGCCTGCTTGAGCAGGGGCGATAGATTGCTCTTGTTGCTTCCTATCATTTGACGGCACTCCTGGATGGCCTTGTTACAGATTGCGCGCGAGCCTAGACGGGATGAATACGAGTTTCAACGCCTGTACAGCGCCCGTCGCGCCAACCTTAGCGAAAAACGTGAAAAATCAAAGTGCGTTGACGATGGCGTCGCCGATTTCGTCGGTCGCGCGACGCTCGCGACCGTGCGCGGCCAGATCGGCTGCGACGATTTCCCGCAAGCGCTTGCCGGCCCGATCGGCGGCCGTATCCTCGACACCCATCCATTCCAGCATCATCGCCGTGGTCAGCAGCATGGCTGCCGGCCCGGCCATGTTCTGACCGGCGATATCCGGCGCGCTGCCGTGGGTGGGCTCGAACATGGGCGGGCGCGTGCGATCCGACGGATTGATATTCGACGAGGGCGATACGCCCATGCCGCCATTGAGCACCGCCGCCAGGTCGGTCAGGATGTCGCCGAACAGATTGGAAGCGACCACCACATCGAACGCCCAGGGGTGGCTGACGAACTTCATGCAGGCCGCGTCCACCAGCTCGTGATGGGTCGCCACATCCGGATAGTCCGTCGCGATCTCGGCGAACATGTCAGTCCACATATCGCCCCAGAAACGCTGGGCGTTACGTTTGGTGATCATGCACACCTGGCTAGCTTTCTGATCACGGCCGAAACTGCGCTCGCGCCCTTCGGCGGCGCGTTCGGCCGCACGCACGCGTGCCTGTTCGAAGGCATGGCGGATAATACGATCGGTCGCCCGATGGGTGAACAGCGCGACCTGGGTGGCGATCTCGTTTTCGGTGCCCACGGCCAGCCGACCGCCCTGATTGACGTATTCGCCTTCGCTGTTTTCACGAATCACGAGCATGTCGATATCGTTGGCGCGCGGATCGGCCAGATATTGGGGCGCACCCGCCATCGGCCGGCACGGGCGTTCGCAACACCACTGATCGAACCCCTTGCGGATCTCCAGCAACGGCGACAGCGATACCGCATCCGACAATAGATAACGATCGGGATCGTCGATCGGGCCCGGGTCACCCAGCGCGCCCAGCAAAATCGCATCGAATTGCTCGAGCTGTTCGAGATAATCGGCCGGCGCGCTCTCACCATGCTTTTCGTGCCAGGCATGCGAGGGCCAGTCGAAGATTTCGTAGTCGATCGCCAGATCCGGATCGCCGGCCACGAGGGCATCGATCGCCCGGACCGCCTGGGCAATGACTTCCGGACCGATCCCGTCACCGGGCAGAACCGCTACGCGCCATGTCTTTTTCGTATTCATGCGCCGCAGGCTATCACCGACCTGCCTCCATACGCATGGGTTTGTTGATCTGACGATGCAATTCGTTGTGCTCGGTGCCGGCCCTGCCCGGCGCTTTAGGTCGCAAACATGATCACGCCCGCGCGCGGCGCGCTCGAAAGAATGCACGCAAAAGGGCTGCGCTTTCATCGCCCAGCACACCGCCCACATGGGCCACTCGATGATTCAGACGCGGCTCGTCGAATACGTTGAAGATCGAATGCACTGCGCCGGCACGGAAATCGTCGGCGCCGTAGACCACACGCGCAATACGCGCATGGCCGATCGCGCCCGCACACATCGCGCAGGGCTCGAGGGTGACATAGAGCGTGGCACCCGGCAGCCGATAATTGCCAACCGCGCCACAGGCCGCTCGAAGGGCCTGGATTTCGGCATGGGCGGTGGCATCGTGCCGGGCGATCGGGCAATTCCAACCCTCACCCAGGATGGTGTCATCGCGCACTACAACGGCCCCGACCGGCACCTCGCCTTCGGCTTCGGCGCGGCGCGCCAACGCCAGGGCATGGCGCATCCACTGCGTATCGCTCATGTGTTGTTGCTGCTGTCGTGGTTACGCGAGCCGTGTTGCGCATTCTACGCGAACGCCTTTCCCATACGGTCTGGCGAACCTCAGTCGAGCGCTCGTATGGAGCCGTATCGAGATATACGACCAAAGTCTAATTTCTGGCCTGCGAGGGGCGCGCTACTTTCCACCGCCGTACGGTTTTGAACACACATTAAATATTGGGCACAACTTATTGGTGGCAATCGGCATTTGGACATCCGTTGGGGTAACGGAGCTTGTCGACCCATCAATTGAGCTGTATCGACCATCGAGCCCGGCCACCCGCTCGACCGAACCGCGTATCGGGGATCTCGTCATAATGCGTCTTCGCACGGGCCGTTGACTGGCGCCGTGTACGTGCCAGGCGTTGAAATCTACGCTGTCGAAAAGGCCCTTTCGCGATCGTGCCTGCCGATCAACTAACCGCTCGGGGAGAGCCACCATGAAGACCCTGCACTCACGTTACCTGGTGCCATCGGCACTATCGGCTGCGACCGTATTCGCGTTCGCCGTGCCCGCCCATGCGTTCGAATTCAAGGTATCCGGCCAGGTCGACCGGGCTGCTATCGCCGCCGATAATGGCGAAGATCGCGATATCGGCTTCGTCGACAACGTCGGTTCCAACAGCCGTTTCCGTTTTACCGGTGAACAGGCACTGGACAACGGTTACAACCTCGGTTTCGCCTACGAGATCGGGCTCAACGAAAATCCGTCCACCTCTTTCGACGTCAATAACGGCGGCGGCAGCGAGGACGATTTCCTCGACAACCGTCTCGCCAATGTCTATGTCGAAGGCGACTTCGGTCGCTTCACATTCGGCAAGCTCGACGGCGCGGCCAACGGCTCTTCCGAGCTCAACTATAGCGGCACCATGTATCTCGGCGGCGGCCAGGGTATTTCCATGTATGCCGGCGGCGTGAGCTTTCTCGACGACGAAGGCCGCGTGATCACCAATCTGTCGGCGGCCTCCAACCACTTCGACGGCATTTCGCGCCAGAACGGCGTGCGCTACGACTCGCCGAGCCTCGGCGGCGCCGTGCTGTCGGCTTCGCTGGACAACGGTCATGCCTACGAACTGGCAGCCCGTTACGAAACCCCGTTCGCCGACGGCGGCAAGGCCGGTTTCGTGCTCTCGCATCTCGATACCGAGGATCAGGACTTCGATATCGACCCCGACGGTACCGTCAACGACAACAGCCCGCGTTTCCAGGAAACCGGTGGCACCGGTTCGGTGCTGCTGCCCTCCGGCATCACCCTGACGGCGTCCTACAAGCAGCGCGACTACATGGCCGAGGATCGCGCCACCGCAGAAAACTATTTCGGCGGCGTGGGTTACGTGCTCGACAAGCACCACCTCGAAGCCAGCTACATGCAGACCAACGATCTGGCCGGCGATGGCAGCAAGGGTCGCAGCTACGGTCTGGCCTATGTCTATGACGTGATCGACAGCGTCGAGCTGTTCGCCTCCTATCATCACCTGACGCTGGACGATGCGAGTTACAGCTATACCGAAACCGACGCAGCCGGGGATGACATCAACATCACCGCCACCGGCGACGCCCAGGATCTTGATATCCTGTTTGTCGGTACCCGCCTGAAATTCCTTTAAAGTCGAGTCGAAGACCGTATGCAGCACTCTCTGAAAATCGCGGCCTCCGGTCTTTGTGTCGCCCTGTGCAGCCTGCTTATTGCAGGCTGCGCTGGCACCGGCACACCGGCGAACTATGAAAACCTGCCGGGCTCGGGTGACAAGATGGCCGAAGGCCCGGGATTGATGAGTCCGGCGCGTGGTGACGAGTACGACGACGGTGTTCGTGTCTACTCGGACGATGCCTCGAAACCGGCCCTGATCAACCGCGATTCGCGTCGCCGGCAAACCGCTCAGCGTAACGACGCAGGAGCGGCGACTACGGCGACGACGCCCAGTGCCGCCCAGCAGCAGGAATTCGCTGATTACGAGGAATATCAGCGTTTTCGCAACATGCCGAAAGACTCGCCGGAATACCAGCGTTTCAAGGACTGGCAGGAATGGAAGCAGTACCAGCAGTGGAAGGATAGCCAGCAACGCTAGCCCCACGCCTGGCTGCTAGGGCCGATCGATCGCACGGTTCGCAACCGGGCGTCGATCGGCTTTTTTTTGTTCGAAAATCGATGATTCGGCTTGATACAGCGTGCATGTCAGCGCCCGTGCAGCGCGACCCGCGGCTGCGACGCCATTAAAAACCGCTGACCCCGGCCGCTGTTTGGGTGGCGTATCCATAACGCGAACCCGGGAAAAATCGGTCGCGCGCATCCACCCACCGCCCAGCGGATATGATTTCGCGCCACGAGATGCGTTCTTTCGAAGCCGCATCCGCGGATCGACGCCGATTCACGCCGAAGAGAAGCGCGGGAGCCTCGTTGGCGCTCGTTCAGGACGCGGCCAAACAGCCTGTCTAGATCTGTGTTGATCTGCGTCGATCTGCGGACAATCACCTTATGGGCGTATCTTCGCATTCATGGGCGGGCAAGCTGTCGATCACGCAGCATACGGCCTGGCCTGTCGCGCGGCGCGCATATGGTGAAACAGCCCCACCGCGATCAACAGGCCAATGCCTACGAAGTCGGTCCATGAGCCGGGCTTGAGCATGAGCAAGGCGCCAGCGAGCATGACCAGGCGTTCGTACCAGGTCATCCGGATTTTGAAATACCCCTGCGTGGCAGCCACGAAGGCGAGCATACCGACCAGCGCAGTCACGATCACCCAACCCGCGTAGTACCAGTTGCTGACGTTATAGAGCAGCAATTCGGGATTGAAGAAGAACATGAACGGCAGAATCGCGGTCCGCAGATCGTAGATGAAGCCCTGTACGCCGGTGGCGATCGGATCGGCCCGGGAAATGGCCGACGCCGCATAGGCAGCCAGGCCCACCGGTGGCGTATCGTCGGCCAGAATGCCGAAATAGAACACGAACAGATGCACCGCCACCAGCGGTACGTTCATGCCGGCATCCGCAGCCAGGCTGGAGATCACCGGCGCGACCAGCGCGGCCATGACAATATAGTTGGCCGTGGTCGGCAAACCGATGCCGAGGATGAGCGAGGTGATCGCCGACAGGATGAGCACGATCCAGATATTGCCGCCCGAGAGCACATCGAGCACCTGGGTCAGGCCGTAACCCAGATTGGTCATCGTGACCATGCCCACGATGATGCCGGCCGCGCCCGTGGCGATGGCAATCGTGGTCATGTTGCGAGCACCACTTTCCAGGCCAGCAGCAATCGCGCGCAGCCCCTGCCAGAGCCCGTCGACAATACCGTTGTCGCCCTTGAGCCCCTTGACCGCCTCCTGAACGAGGATCAGCCCAGCCAGCACGACGGTGGCATTGAGCGCACTGCGTTCCGGCGTGAGATTGGCCCACATCAGCTCGTAAAGCAGAAATGCGACCGGTATCAGGTAATGCACACCTTTGACGAAGGTCGGCCAGAACGGCGGCAGCTCCGAGCGCGGCAGCCCTTCCAGGCCGAGCTTGAGCGCTTCCAGATGGACCACGTAGAGCAGGCCCAGATAGGTAAGCACCGCGGGCACCAGCGCGTAGACGATCAGCTGCGAATACGGCACGTCGATGAAGGTGGCCATGATGAACGCGGCCGCGCCCATGATCGGCGGCATGAGCTGGCCATTCACGGACGCCGCGACCTCGGTCGCGCCGGCCTTGACCGGCGGATAACCGATCTTTTTCATCAACGGAATCGTGAAGGTACCGGTCGTGACCGTATTCGCGGTCGAGGAACCCGAGATCACACCGGTCAGCAGACTCGCCACGACCGAGGCCTTGGCGGGCCCGCCGCGGAAGGTGCCCAACCCGCTATAGGCCAGATCCACGAAATACTGGCCGGCACCGGCCTTGTCCAGCAACGCGCCGAACAGTACGAACAGAAATACGAAGGTTGCCGAAACCTGGATCGGCGTGCCCCAGATGCCCTCGGTAGTGATATAGAGCTGCTGAATGATCTCCGACCACTGATAGCCGTTATGCAGATAGATCACATCCGGCGGCGTGAGCGGAATGATGCCGGCCGGCCCGGTCACGCCATAAATCACCACGATGGCGGCGATCACCGGCAGGGCAAAGCCAAGCAGGCGAACCGAGGCAATCGCCAGAAACAGCATCAGCGCCGACCCGACCCATACGTCGCGCGCTACGGGCAGCCCGCCCTGGATCATGACGATGTTGTAGTAGTTGAACAGGATATACAGCGCACTGGCCACGCTGGCCGCGGCGAGTATCCAGTCGTACCAGGGAATACGATCGACCGCCCCGCGCTTGCGCGGGTACGCCAGAAACGCAAGCGCGAAGCCGAACGCCAGATGGATGGAGCCGATCTTCTGCGGATTGAGGGTGCCGAAGTAGCTGGCATAGAGCTGAAACAGACTCCAGGCCACCGCAATCGCCACCAGCAGCCAGCGCTGCCAGGCGAGCTTCGGTTCGCGGCCGCCGTATTCCGTGGCCTTGACGATGTCTTCGGCTTCTCGCGATACGTGTTCGCTCATCAATCGCCCCTGTCCTGTCTTGCACAGGCCGCGCATCCCCGCACGGCCCCGAAAACGAAAAAACCCCGACCATCCCGGTCGGGGTTTCGATTGGCTACAACGCTACAACGCGGTTTCAGGACGGCGGTAGCAGGCTGTCCTTGACGTCGATATTCTGTTCTTTGAAGAACTTCACCGCGCCCGGGTGCAGCGGAATCGACATGCCTTCCAGGGCGGTATCGAGCGTAAAGTACTTCTTCAGGTTCGGGTTGGCGATATCGTTGTAGAAAGCGTCCTTCTTTTTATTGAACACGGTATTCATGAACTGATAAATCGCGTCTTCCGATAGCTCCGAGGACGTTACCAGCATGGCCTTGAGGGTGACCGCGGTCGCTTCGCCCATGTTCGGGTAGGTGTCTTCGGGGATGTCGATCTGGGTGTAGAACGGATACTTGGCGTTCAAGGCCTCGATCTTCTCCGGCGCGATCGAGACCAGCTCGATCGGCGCGGTCTGGGCCGCTTCCGTGATCGCCGACGCGCCTAGGCCGACGGTATAGAACATGGCATCGATCTGGCCGTCGCGCAGCAGGCCCACGGCACTGCCCGCGCTGCCACGCACCGGCGCCTTGAGATCGTCGATGCTCATATCGAAGGCGCCGAACAGGTTCTTGACGTCCTGTTCCGTACCCGAGCCGATATCGCCTACATAAACGCGCTTGCCCTTCATGTCGGACAGCGTTTCGATGTCAGCGTCCTTGCGTGCAAGCACCTGGATCGTTTCCGGGTAGAGCACGGCCACGCCGCGCAGATTCTCTACCGGCTTGCCGTCGAAGGCTTCCACGCCCTTGCCGTTATAGGCGTAGTAGGCGACGTTGTTCTGGCTGACGCCCATCTGCAGCTGGCCGGCGCCCACGGCCCGGTCGTTGAATACCGAACCGCCGGTCGAACGCGCGTTGGCGCGGATATCGATGCCGGCCTCGTTGACGATCTTGGCCATGCCCACTGCCGTGGGGTAATACAGGCCGGTGGTCGAACCCGAGCCGATGGTAATGAACGTGCGCGCACTCGCGGTGTGGGCGACGCCCAGCACCACCGTGGCCACGGCAAGCGTTTTGAGAATTCGCGTCAACATGGCGATAAGCCCCCTTTAAAAACAGGATGTGCGGTCACGGATCAGGCCGCGACCGATCAATCGAGTCTAGCCGAGGCGACGATAAACGCAAGGAGCGCGCCAGGTTGCCCAAACAGCGGGGCCCGCACCGGCCATCACGCCGAAACTGCTTGTAATCCAGTCATTTCAACCGCCTGTTCCGCCAAACGTGCACGCAGGAAATCCACGCAAAGACGCACCTTGGGTGCGACGAATCGACGATGCGGATACATGGCATGAATATGTGCACAGGCCAGCGGATGCGCATCCAGTACCGTTTCGAGGCGGCCGGCATCCAGATCCTGTTGTACGTCCCAGATCGATTTGAGCACCAGGCCGGCGCCTTGTAGCGCCCATAAATGGGCAATCTCGCCGTCGTTGCTGGCCAATGCACCATTCACGCGCACGCTGCTGCCATCGGCGAACTGCCAGACGCCCGGGCCCGGATCGCCCATGAGCACGCAATCGTGATGCACCAGCTCCTGTGGATGGCTGGGCCGGCCATACCGGGCCAGATAGGCCGGCGCGGCACAGATCACGCGCCGATTGGGCGCCAGTTCGCGGGCGATGAGACTGGAATCGGCCAGCGCCCCGAAACGCACCGCCAGATCAAAGCCGCCCTCGACGATATTCACCACCGAGTCACTGGCGTGCAGCCGTACGCGTACGCCCTCATGCACGCGCTGAAACTCGTACAGCAAGGGGGCCAGCCGGCGCGCAAACGCCACCGTGGACGTCACACGCAACTCCCCGCTCGCAGCCTGGGCGCCGATCGCGGCCTGGGTTTCGGCCTCGTCGATATCGGCCAGAATACGTATGCAGCGGGTCTGAAACGCGGCCCCCTCGTCGGTCAGGGCCAGACTGCGCGTGGTGCGGTTGATCAGGCGTACGCCCAGACGCTGTTCGAGCGCGGCCAGCCGCCGGCTCACCACCGCCGGCGACAGCCCCAACTCGCGCGCAGCGGCCGACAGACTGCCCGCTTCCACCACCTGCACGAATACGCGCATCTGAATGAGTTCATCGGCCATCGGCGTATCGTCGCGCTCAATTCAAACCCATGAATTATTGCATACTGCGCAATAAACCATTCGCGATCGTGCCGGTTGGCCTTGTGCCAGACAAAACCCACTATCACCGCTAGCACGTCAATCGAGCGCCACGCCCGATGCGAGCGCATACGCTGCAATGCACGGCGCAGGCCACACGCACACACTCGAATCCGACCCAGGAACACAGGGGATTACGCATGCATATCCAACTCGACAACAAGACCGCACTGGTCACCGGCTCGACCCATGGCATCGGCTTTGCCATCGCCACCGGGCTCGCGCGTGCCGGCGCGACGGTCATCATCAACGGTCGCAAACCCGAGCGCGTGGACGACGCCCGCGCCAAACTCATCGACACGGTGGCCGGCGCCGATGTACGCGGCGTGGCAGCGGATCTCGGCACCGCGGAAGGCTGTCAGGCGCTGGTCGATGCCGAGCCGCGGGTGGATATCCTGGTCAACAACCTCGGCATCTTCGGTCCCAAGGATTTCTACGAAATCCCGGATGAGGAATGGCAACAGTTCTTCGACGTGAACATCATGTCCGGCGTACGCCTGTCCCGAGCCTATACCCCGGCCATGGTCGAGGCCGGCTGGGGCCGCGTGGTGTTTTTGTCCTCGGAATCCGGGTTGAACATTCCAGCCGAAATGATTCAGTACGGCATGACCAAGACCGCCAATCTGTCGGTCTCGCGCGGGCTGGCCAAGCGTCTGGCCGGCACCGGCGTCACCGTAAACGCGGTACTGCCCGGGCCCACCCTGTCCGAGGGCGTACAGGACATGCTGGCCGACCAGCAGGCCGAAAGTGGCAAGCCCATGGAACAGGTGGCCGCCGAGTTCGTCCAGAAAGCCCGGCCGAGCTCCATCATCCAACGCGCGGCCACGGTGGAAGAAGTCGCCAACATGGTCGTCTATGCCGTATCCGAACAGGCCTCGGCCACCACGGGCGCAGCCCTGCGTGTGGACGGCGGCGTGGTCGACAGCATCGCTTGAGGGCCGCGGGCGCGCGGTGTCGCGCCCGCGCCTGGACTCTGGCCTATGCCGGCTCTGGCGTTTACAACGGCTGGGCGGTGGGTCGATACAGAATTTCGTTGATATCGACATCGGCCGGCTGGCTGATCGCGAAGTACACCGCGCGTGCGAACGAATCCGCCGAAATGGCGGCGGACCGGTAGAAGTCGTTGATCGCCTGCGCGGCCTGCGCATCGGTGATATGGCTGGGCAGCTCGGTATCGATCGCGCCGGGCGAGATGATGGTCGTTCGCAGGTTGTAGTCCTTGACCTCCTGGCGCAGCCCTTCGCTGATCGCACGAACGGCATATTTCGTCGCGCAATAGACCGTGCCGGCGGGCGTGACCTTGTGCCCGGCCACCGACGATACGTTGATCACGTGTCCGCTCTTTTGTTTTTGCATCTGCGGCAGCACGGCCGCGATGCCGTAGAGCGTGCCCTTGATATTGATATCGATCATGTTGTCCCACTCGTCGATCTTGCGTTTTTCGAGTGCGGACTGTTGCATCAGGCCAGCATTGTTGAGCATGACGTCGACCCGTCCGAACTCGGCGACGGCGCGATCGACAAGATTCTGGACCTGGTGACGGTCGGTGACGTCGGTCTGCACGGCGAGCGCCTTGCCGCCCTCGGCCTGTATATCGGCGACGATCGCCTGCATGCGATCGAGTCGGCGCGCGCCCAGCACGATACGCGCGCCGTGAGCGGCGAGATGGCGGGCAGTGGCTTCGCCCAAACCACTGCTACCACCGGTGATAACGATGACGTGGTCGGTCAATGTGTCGCGCATGGCGAACTCCTCGGGAATGGATTGAATGGGATTGGAAAGCAACCCGCCTAGTCGCGGCCTTCGTACTGGGCATCGGTGACTTTCTCCAGCCAGGTCACAGGCCCCTCTTCGCCTTTCTCCTGAATCGCGATATGCGTCATCGCCGTATCCGGCCCGGCGCCGTGCCAATGTTTCTCGCCCGGGGCAAACCACACGACATCGCCCGGCTCGATGGTTTCGATCGGCCCGCCCTTACGCTGAACGCGGCCACATCCGGCCGTTACGATCAATGTCTGGCCCAGCGGATGGGTATGCCAGGCGGTTCGTGCGGTGGGTTCGAAGGTCACGCTCGCACCGGCCGTGCGTGCCGGGTGCGTACTGTCGAACAACGGGTCAAGGCGTACCTGGCCGGTGAAATATTCCGCCGGCGGCGTGACCGAGGCACGGCTGCTGTTCTTGCTGATATCCATGACGTAGGTCCCTTTTTCGTGTCTTATCAACCCGGCATAGAAATGGATGAGTGTTCGGGTTGATAAAACGGGCATGTAAAACCATGACCACCGCAGCCAGCGACTGCGAAGCCATTGAAAACAAACAACGGCTTCGTGTCGGCGTTTATTGTTCGCTGGCATTGAAAACAGCCGACCAAGTCGGCTGTTTCGGGTGCCCGATTACTACTCGGCGTTGTACTGCGCCTCACTGACGGCGTCGCCCCATTCGACGTTCTGGCCGTCGCGGCGCTCTTGAATGGCGATATGGGTCATGCTGTGATCGGGGCTTGCACCGTGCCAATGGCGAACGCCGGCAGGAATCCACACCACATCGCCGGCGCGCATCTGACGCACGGGCCGACCTTCGATCTGGACCCGGCCGATGCCCTGTGTGATCACGAGCTGCTGGCCCACCGGGTGCACATGCCAGTTGGTGCGCGCGGCCGGCTCGAAGATGACTTCGGCCGCGGTGGTGTTGGAATCATCCTCGGCAGTGAACAGCGGGTTCACCAGCGCCCGGCCGGTGAAGTAGTCCGACAAATCGGTTCGGGTGGCGCGATCCGCCAGATCGGTGATCTGTAGTTGATCGCGCGGCGCATCGTGCTGGGTGGTCTCGGTGGCCTGGGCCGGGCTTATCACGGCGCTTGTCACCAGCATGAATGAAGCGGCAAGGCGATAACGGTTTTGCATGGGGCGGTCTCCTCGATGAAGGGCCTGGGATCGAACCCGGCATGCGAGGATTGTTGCGGGCAAGGCGCGGCCTATCCATAGTCGAAAAACGAATAGGTCTATTAGCCTTGCTTATCAATCAAACCCCGGAGCCGGTCCACCCATGCCTCGCCGCTACTACGACGATCTGTTTTCCTTCGTCACGATCGCCCGCGCGGGCAGCTTCACGCGTGCGGCTGCCCAGCTCGGGATGTCGCAATCGGCATTGAGTCAGTCCATGAAGGCACTCGAGCAACGTCTCGACCTGCGCTTACTGGCACGCAACACGCGCAGCATTTCCACCACGGAGGCCGGTGATCGTCTGCTGAAAATGCTCGGTCCGCGCTTTGCGGATATCGAAGCCGAGCTCGCCGACCTGCAATCGCAGCAGCAACGCCCGGCCGGCACGATTCGAATCAACACCTTCGACTTCGTCGCCGAATACATCCTCTGGCCGCGTCTGGAAACAATCATCGAGCGATTTCCCGATATCGCGGTAGAAATCGCCACCGACTACGGGCTGACCGATATCGTGGCCAGTCGCTTCGATATCGGCGTACGGCTGGGCCCGACCGTCGCGCAGGATATGGTCGCCATCCCGCTACAGGCGCAACAACGTATGGTGGTGGTGGGTACGCCCGCCTATTTTGCCCGCCACCCCGAGCCGCGAACGCCAGACGAGCTGGCCCGTCATCAGGCCGCCAATCTGCGCCTGCCCACACGCGGCGAAATCTATGCCTGGGAGTTGGAACGCGCGGGCGAACACACCGCGGTTCGGGTGCCCGGACGGCTGGTCTTCGACACGCTCTACCAGATTCGTCACGCCGTTAGACGCGGCTTCGGGCTCGGCTTCATGCCAATTGAAATGGTGCACGCCGATATCGAAGCCGGCCGGCTACAGACCACCCTCGACGACTGGGCCCCGGTGTGGCCTGGGCATCATCTCTACTATCCGTCGCGTCGCCAGTCCTCGCATGCGCTGCGTACGGTCGTCGACGGCCTGCGACTCGTACGCTAGAGCGCCCGACCACTGCTCGAAACCCGGCCCGCGCATTCGACTGGGCGGCCGCGCGCCAGACCACTGCGCTGCGGCGAGGCCAACCCGTCGTGGCAAGCAGGCTCGATCAGCCCGCAATACACCCGCCCTCGCCGCGGGCCTGGACTGCGTCAACTACCAGCGTTGCGTACCGGGCTCGCCCTTGAACGGACCGACAATATCGGGGGTTACCCAGCCGCCGTAGAAGCCGCCGGGCTGGGCAAAGGCACGTTGGCCATCCACACGGCAATCCAGGCGATCGCAGTAGAAAGCGATACAGCCGGCGATCGCGGCGAAACGATCGACCGCATCGGGATAGCTCCACGCTGCACGCGCAACCCGGCGCCGGCCGTCGGTCACGTCCCAATAGCGTGCCGTGCCCTTCCATTCACAGAAACTCTGGGCATCGGCCGCGATCAGGGCATCGAAATCCACCGCCTCGGGCGACAGATAGTACGTGGGCGCGCCAGCCGTCTCGAGCACGCGAAACGCCGCCCGCGTACTGGCGATCAGCCGTGTGCCCAGCCGCACGTCGATACGTTTGTCGCAGGCCACGATCGCCGGCGGGCGCGGGTAGTCCCACACCGATTCCTGACCCGGACCCGGCTCGATCGCGAACGGCGGGCGCTCGCCACCGCGGTAGTGCCAGCCGAAGGTATCGTCGTCGTTGCTTACGTTCACAAAAGAATCGCGCTGGCCAGAAACAGCATCAAACCCATGCCGAGGATATCGGTGAACGTGGTCAGAAAGATACTGCTGGCCATGGCCGGATCGGCGCCCAGGCGCTTGAGCGTCAACGGCACAATGACCCCGAAGATACCGCTGCCGGTACATGCCCCTACCATGGCCACCAGAATCACCAACCCCAGCATCACCGCATTCGGCTCGCCCGAATAGCGCGCATACAGCCACATCGCCAGCCCCGCGACCACACCCACCACGAGGCCGTTCAACGCCCCCAGCAAGACTTCCTTGCGCAGCAGCTTGCCGACCGGATATTCATCGAGCTGGCCGAGGGTAAGCCCGCGCAGTGTGATCGCCAGCGCCTGACAACCGGTATTGCCGCTCTGGCCGGCCAGTACCGGCAAGAACGCTGCCAGGGCGACGATCTGGGTGATCGTGTCTTCGAACAGGCTCACCACGAAGGCCGCCGCGAACGCGGTGAGCAGATTCACCTGCAACCAGGGATGGCGCATACGAAACGCACCCAGAATCGAGGTGTTGACCTGCTCTTCGCGCGACACACCGACCTGGGCGCCGGCCTGGCCGGTGACCTCGACCACCACGCGCTGGAACAACTGCCAGCCACGTACGCAGCCGAGCAGGCGGCCCTCGCCGTCCACCACCGGATAGACCGGGTAATGGCGGGCCAACGCCGCGCGCACGGCAACGTCCACGCCGGTCCCGCTTTTAAAGGCGAACGGTTCGCGCACCATGATCTCGGCCAGCGGCTGGCCGGGTTTGGCCAGCACGATATCGCGCATGCCCACCACGCCGACCAGCGTGTCGTTATCGACAATAAAAATATAGGTGATGTCGGCCACCGCCTCGCTTTGTACGAGAAAGGCGACCGCCTCGGCCGCAGTACGGCTGGATTCGAGCACGGCGGGCGCAGCTTCCAGCAATTCGTCGATGGTGGCATCGATATCGGCCGCGGCCGATTCGGTGGCCTGCTCGGCGGCGTCATCGCCGGACGGATCGCCGGCGCGCTCGTGGGCCGTGCCTGCCAGGCGCGCGGCCACGGCGATGGCTTCGTCGTGGGGCAGGCTGGCGAGCACCTGCGCGACCTGATCGGGCGGCAGATCGGCAAGGGTTCGAGCGGCCTCTTCCGGGCTCTGGCCATCAGTGGGGCCATCAATGGGGCCATCGAGCGGGCCGTCGATCACGTCGCGATCGGGGTCGAAAGACTGGGGTCCGGCCATGAAAACCTCGGCACAGCAAGGCTGCAGTGAACAATCGATTGCTCATTATTAGGTCGCGCGCGAGCTTTTATTCAAGCATTTCGTATCGGCCACGATTGCCGGTCCACCGGCACGCCCGCGTTTTCATTGATCCACCAGCGTGGGGCAAGATGAAGCCTCGATCGCCTGCGAGCCCTGCCATGCATCTACCCGACTACGACGACGTCTGCCGCGCGCATCGGCGCATCACGCCCTGGATTCACCGCACGCCGGTGCTCACCAGTGCCACCTTCGATGCCATGACCGGCGCGACGCTTTTCTTCAAGTGCGAGAACTTCCAGAAGACCGGCGCTTTCAAGTCGCGCGGTGCGGTCAACGCCGTGTTCGGGCTCGACGAGACCGATGCCAAGCGCGGCGTCGCCACACATTCGAGCGGTAATCACGGCATGGCGCTGGCCCGGGCAGCGGCCTGCCGCGGCATCGCCTGCACGGTGGTGATGCCGGAAACCGCGCCGCGCGCCAAGGTCGAGGCGGTACGCGGTTATGGCGGCGAAATCGTATTCTGCGCGCCGCGCAATACCGCTCGCCAGCAAACCCTGGACGCACTCGTGACTGAAAGCGGTGCCAACGTCGTACCACCCTATGACGACGCCCGCGTGATCGCCGGTCAGGGCACCTGTGCCAAGGAACTGCTCGAGGACGTTCCGGAGCTGGATATCGTCATCGCGCCCATCGGCGGCGGCGGCCTGATCGGCGGCACCGCGCTGAGTACGCGCGCGTTATCGGCGCATACAAAGGTGTACGCGGCCGAACCCGCAAATGCCGATGACGCCTATCGTTCGGTGCAGGCCGGACAACGGCTCATCGAGGATGCGCCCGACACGATCGCCGACGGGCTGAAAGCCTCGCTGGGTGAATTGAACTGGGGCATCGTCACCCGCGACGTCGACACGATACTGCTCGCCGAGGAAGACGCAATTATCGAAGCCATGCGCCTGATCTGGCAACGGATGAAAATCATCGTCGAGCCGTCCTGCGCGGTGCCCCTGGCCACGATTTTGCATAACCCGGAACACTTTGCAGATCAACGCGTCGGCGTGATTCTGACCGGGGGTAATGTCGATCTGGAGCGCCTGCCCTGGCTATAAGCCATCTCGCCTCCTGTAACGAAATTCATCGCACTATTTCGCCTTTTCTTTGCGCCATGCAGCGTTGAACTTTAGCCACGCGATCATTCGTCGCTCGTCTTGCCTGCCCCGCGAAATCGCGCGAAATTCATTTCGTGGACTTCCACTACGGAACGCCAGCGAATCGGGGGGAGATGAAAAATGAATAGTTCCACGCAGGATAAGGACGACGCCCGGCCGATGACCTTCATCCCGGGTATCCCGCTATGGGCCCAGATCCTGGCGGGTCTGGTGCTGGGGGCGATCGCCGGCGCGCTGCTCGGCGACAACGCGAGCCTGCTCAAGCCGCTGGGCGATATCTTCATTAGTGCGATCAAGATGCTGATCGTGCCGCTGGTGTTTTCGACGCTGGTGGTGGGTATTACCGGCATGGGCGATCCGCAGAAGATGGGCCGGATCGGCCTGCGCACCATCGCGTTGTATCTGTTCACCACCGCATTCGCGATCGCAATCGGCTTGCTGGCATCGACCATCTTCCAGCCCGGCGTGGGTCTGGATCTGCCGTTCGAGTCGTCGGTGGAGGCGAAAGAGGCGCCCTCGATGGTGGAAATCCTGGTCGGGCTTGTGCCGCAGAACCCGATCGATGCGCTGGCCGAGGGCAATATCCTGCAGATCATCGTCTTCGCGATCGGCCTGGCGATTTCGCTCACGCTGATCGGCGAACGCGGCGCGCCGCTCACCCGCGTATTCGAAAGCTTTGCCGAGGCAATGTACAAGCTCACCGAAATCGTGATGGCCTTCGCGCCGTTCGGCGTATTCGGGCTGATCGCGAATGTGGCCGGCCAGTATGGCCTCGATGTGCTGATACCGCTGGCCAAGGTCATCGGTGTAGCCTATCTCGCCTGCGTGGTGCACGTGCTCGTGGTTTATACCGGGCTGATCGCCCTGCTCGGCCGGCTCAATCCGATCCGGTATTTCCGCGGCAGTATCGATGCCCTGGTCGTGGCCTATTCGTCGGCGTCGTCCTCGGGTACGTTGCCGGTATCGCTGCGTTGCGCACAGGACAACTACGGCGTGTCGCGTGGTGTCGCCGGTTTCGTACTGCCGGTGGGGGCAACCATCAACATGGACGGCACCGCTCTTTACCAGGGCGTGGTCGCACTGTTCGTGGCCCAGTTCGTGGGTATCGATCTGTCCTGGGCGGACTACGGCATGATTATCCTCACCGGCACGCTGGCCTCGATCGGTACGGCCGGCGTGCCGGGCGCGGGGCTGGTGATGCTGTCGATCGTACTCACCCAGGTGGGCCTGCCGCTGGAAGCGGTCGGCGTGGTGGCCGGCATCGACCGAATTCTGGATATGGCACGCACCAGCGTGAACGTGGCTGGCGATCTGATGGTCACCATTCTGGTGGCCAAGAGCGAAGGCGAGCTCGACGAGGACGTCTACAACCGGCGTATCAAACGCTAGCCGCGAAGCACGGGCAGGCACGCTCGTGCCTGCCCGATATGCGCTCACACGCGCTTAGTCGTCGAGCTCACCCGCCTGCGAACGCAGTTCGTATTTCTGCACCTTGCCGGTGGAGGTCGTCGGCAGCGGGCCGAACACGACGGTCTTGGGGCATTTGAACTTCGCCATGTGTTCGCGGCAATAGGCGATGATTTCTTCTTCGCTGGCTTCGTAGCCATCGCGCAGCTGGATGAAGGCACAGGGGGTTTCGCCCCATTTTTCGTCGGGTTTGGCGACCACCGCCGACGACGCCACCGCGGGATGGCGCGAGAGCACGCTTTCCACCTCGAGCGAGGAAATATTCTCGCCACCGGAGATGATCACGTCCTTGGCCCGGTCGGCGATCTTGATATAGCCGTCGGGCTCGATATAGCCGAGATCGCCGGTGTGATACCAGCCATCGGCAAAGGCTTCCTCCGTGGCTGACGGATTCTTGAGATACCCCTTCATCACGATATTGCCGGCGAATACCAGCTCGCCCATCGTTTTGCCGTCGTGCGGCACGATCTCGCCGCTGTCCTGATCCACCACCGTCAGCGCCGCCTGGGTCGGGTAGCGCACGCCCTGGCGGCCATTCAAACGCACCCGCTCGTCGAGGCTGACATCGTCCCAGGATGCGTGCTTGGCGCACAACGCGGCCGGGCCGTAGGTTTCGGTCAGGCCATAAACATGGGTGAGCCGAAAGCCGATTCGTTCCATACCTTCGATCATCGCCGCCGGCGGCGCAGCGCCCGCGACCAGCCCGTAGACGGTCTGCTTGATGCCGTCGAGCTTTTGCGCATCGGCATTGACGAGCATGGAATGCACGATGGGGGCGCCGCAGTAGTGGGTGACGCCGTGCTCGGTCATCGCGTCAATAATCGGATCGGCCGCGACCTGGCGCAGGCACACATTGGTGCCCACCTTGGCCGCCAGGGTCCAGGGAAAACACCAGCCGTTGCAGTGAAACATCGGCAATGTCCACAGATACACCGTATGCGTGGGCATATCCCAGGCCATGGCATTGGTCATGGCGTTGAGATAGGCGCCGCGGTGGTGATAGACCACGCCCTTGGGGTTGCCGGTGGTGCCGGAGGTAAAGTTCAACGAGATGGCGTTCCATTCGTCGGCCGGCAGCTGCCAGGCAAAATCGGCGTCGCCTTCGGCGACCAGCGCTTCGTATTCGATCTCGCCGATCGGCGCTTCGTCGCCGTCGTAGACCGGGTCGTCGATATCGACCACGGTGGGCGGATTGTCGAGTCGGCTGACGGCATCGGCCATGACCGGTGCGAAGGCGCGATCGACGAACACCATCTTCGCTTCGCCGAATTCGAGCATGAACGCCAGCGTCGCAGCATCCAGGCGTACGTTGAGCGCATTGAGCACCGCGCCGATCATCGCCGGGGCGAAATGCATTTCATAGGTGGCCGGGATATTCGGCGCCATGATGGCCACGGTGTCCCCGGCGCCAATATCGCGTTTGGCCAGCGCGCTGGCCAGCTGACGGCAACGGGCATAGGTTTCGCCCCAGCTCTGGCGCAGTTCGCCGTGAATCAGCGCGGTGTGCTCGGGATAGACTTCACCGGCCCAGGCCAGAAAACTCACCGGCGACAACGCCGCGTAGTTGGCCGCGTTCTGCGGCAGGCTCTCGAACGGATTGGACTGGCTCATCGTGAAAGGCTCGTACGGGTATGAGCCGTACATGCTGCCATAACCACGTATTGTTGAGCGTGCTTAGCCGGGCAGCGTGACCGTGTAGTCCGAGCCGGTGACCAATGGGAAATCGGCCTCGTTGGCCTCGGCCACATTGACGGTATAGGTACCGGCCCGCGTGCCGGCATGCGCGCGCACTGCCGCTTCGGCTGCAGCTTCGAAAGTGTCGGCATCCACGAGATGTTCCTCGCCGCCGATTTCGCAGACGAAACGCATCATGGGCTTGTCGATCGTCGCGTGAAAATACGCTGCTAGCGCAGCTGGCTGTCCTTGCTGCCGCGGCGATTGAACGCCGCATTGTGACGGTAATTGTGGTCCGCCTCTTCCTGGCAGGCCACGCACAGCTGCACGCCGGGGATCGCCTCGCGCCGGCGCTGCGGAATTTCGTCGCCGCATTCGGCACAATATTCCAGACTCTCGCCCGCCTGACCCAGCCGTGAGCGGGCAAGCTCCACACCTTCGGCGACAGTGCTATCGATTTGTTCCTGAACGGCGCCTTCGCGCGCCCAACCGGTGGCCATCGTATTCTCCTCGACATGGCGAGAACGATCAGCATTACCCATGCGCGGCGTGGTTTCAATACGCCTTTTCACCCACCTCGCGCGCTCACGTAACGAAAACCAATGCCCCGTCGGCCTGTGCCCGGGCGCATCACCCGCCTGTACGGCGACGCCCATAGACTGGTCAAATTTTAACCGCTTCGTCATCGGGCCTTGTCCGCCGGGCGTTCGCAGCATTCGCGCACGGCTTATCCACAGCTTCGTCCAGCGCCGATGTGTAAAAAGCCGCATCATGAGCCATGGCCGGCGTTCGCACGGCCACCCGCATTACCCACAGGCCGGCCGCCACATCGGGACCGGTTCATATCTGCGGGCTTTCATTTTCATCTGCCGAGGACGCGCCCGATGGATGCGCAATGGCTGACCAGCAGTGCCACCACTTTCTGGATGGTGCTGCTCTCCGCGATCGGAATCTATATCGCCCTGCTCGTGCTAACCCGGCTGACCGGGCTGCGCAGTTTTTCCAAGATGTCGAGTTTCGATTTCGCCACCACGGTGGCGTTCGGTTCGATCATCGCCTCGACGCTGCTATCGAAAAATCCGCCGCTGGCGAGTGCCGCGTTCGGTCTGGCGGTGCTGTATGGCCTGCAATACACAGTCTCTCGCGCGCGCCATGCCAGCCCGGCGATCCAGCGGCTGGTCGACAACGAACCACTGCTGCTGATGGCCGGGCGAGAGGTGCTGCACGAAAACCTGGCAGCGGCGCGGGTGACCGAAGATGACCTGCGCTCGAAACTGCGCCTGGCCGGTGTCAACGATCGCAACCAGGTGCTGGCAGTGATCTTCGAGACCACCGGCGACTGCTCGGTCATCGCCGGCGACGATGCGATCGACCCGTGGCTTGTCAAACGGGTACGCGGTGCCGAACGGCTGGCGCATCTCGTACGTGGCGAGGATTGCCCGCCCACGCGCCCTTGAAAGCCCGGCGAGTCGAAACGATGTACTGGCGTTGCCCGGTCGCTGCTGGATTTCCATGCCTGTAAAACTGTCCGCCTTGCCTGTACTGATCGCGCTCGCCACGGGCGCCTTTGCGATCGGCACCACCGAATTCGCCACCATGAGCCTGTTGCCGTTCATCGAGCACAGCCTGGGGATCGATGCACCCACCGCCAGTCATCTGATCAGCGCCTATGCGCTCGGTGTGGTGTTCGGTGCGCCGGTGATCACGGTGCTCGCCGCGCGGGTCGCACGCAAACCGTTACTGCTGGTGCTGATGTCGCTGTTTGCGCTGGGCAACGCCCTGAGCGCGATCGCCCCTGGCTACGGTTCGCTCATGCTGTGCCGGTTTCTGGCTGGCATACCGCACGGCGCCTATTTCGGCCTTGCTTCGCTGGTGGCCGCGTCGGTGGTCGACCCCGCCCGGCGCACCCAGGCGGTCGGCTACGTGATGCTCGGGTTGACCAGTGCGACCGTGGTCGGTGTGCCGCTGGCCACCTGGCTGGGGCATGCCGCAGGTTGGCGTAGCGGCTATTGGGTGATTACCGCCATCGCCTTGACCGCGGTCGCGCTGATCGCCATTTATGCGCCCCGCGACCGCGCCGCCCAAAACGCCAGCGCCATACGCGAACTGGGCGCGCTTGCTCGGACGTCGGTCTGGTTGACCCTGGCCATCGGCGCGGTCGGCTTCGGCGGCATGTTCGCGGTGTACACCTATGTAACCTCGACACTGGAACAGGTTACCGGCATGTCCGAACAATGGATTCCGCTGGTGCTGTGTATCTTCGGGCTGGGCATGACGTTCGGCAACGCCGTCTTGCCACGATTCGCCGACCGCGCACTCATGCCTACGGCCGGCGCGCTGCTGGTCTGGAGTGCGATTGCCCTGGCCTGTTTCCCACTGACCGCGGGCAATGCCTGGTTGATTAGCGTGAACGTATTCTGTATCGGCATCGGTGGTGCGCTCGGACCGGTATTGCAGACCCGCCTGATGGATGTGGCCGGTGATGCACAGAATCTGGCCGCCGCGCTCAACCATGTAGCCTTCAATATGGCCAACGCGCTGGGGCCGTGGGTCGCGGGCCTGGCACTGGCTGCCGGTTTCGGGCTGCGTTCGACCGGCCTCGTGGGCAGTCTGCTTGCGCTGGGTGGGCTGGCGATCTGGATGATCGCCGTTCTGCATGCCCGAGCCCGCACACGCCTGTAGCATGCAAGCAGCGGCCGCGCCATAATCGAAGTCTCGACGGCCGTCGCCTCACCACGCGGCGGCCCGCAACATCCCGAACGGTCCACACGGGCCGGGAGATCGCCATGACCCTTCGTATTCTCGCCATTACCTGTGTCTTGCTCGGCGTAACCGGCAATGCGTTTGCCCAGCGCACGATTACCGGCAGCGAGCGCGCCATCAGCGGCAGCAATCGCGCGATTACCGGCAGCGAGCGTGCTATTACCGGCAGTGAACGTGCGATCGACAATGACGACACATCGCGCTCGGGCAATATGTCGGTGATCGACAGCAGCGACAGGCGTACCAACCTCGGCATATCCGCTGGCAGCAGCAGCTATTCCAGTGGCGTCACCAACAGTGGCCGCGTACGCAACAGCCCGCTCGATACCCGCCGTAGCCAGTTCGAATCCGAATCGCGGCCCTTGAGCGACAAGATCGAACAACGTCGCAGGGCCTTCGAGTCGAGCGACAACTAGCGCAAAAAAAAACGCGCCAGGCAGAACCTGGCGCGCTTTGGGTCTACGGCTTCGCGGCCTTGGGCCGCCGCCGGCGACAGGCTAGTCCTTGAGCTTGTCGCGGACCTTGTCCTTGGCCTTGCCGACCTTGTCCTGGACCTTGCCGGTCTTGCGTTGCGCCTTGCCTTCGGCTTCTTTTTCTTCGTCGCCGGTCACCTTGCCGACGCCTTCCTTGACTGCGCCCTTGACGCGGTCGGCCGTACCTTTCTTGCGATCATCATCGACCATGGGAGTACTCCGTAAACGTCGGCGCGCGCTCGTGCGTGCCGAACGGTTGGATTCTCGGATACAGCGGCCACGCCGCGGCCCAAGGGCATAGCGGACGGCGACTGCATACGGCGGCACACCTGCCGCGCAGACACATGCGGGATTGCATGTGTGTTCGATTACTTTGGTCCGGTTTTGCAGGGTGCAGTATCCGGTCGATTACGGAGCCGGCCACGCTTGTGGACGCTGCTTTTAGAGCATGCGATCGAGTGTGCGATCGCGGCGTACGACACGATGAAACAGCGCCCCGGCGATGTGCAGCGTCACCAGCGCCAGCAGCATCCAGCTCAGCCAGTAGTGCACGGCCGATAGCACCGGCGCGATCGCCGGCGATTTGTCGATCGGACTCCATACCGGCAGCACGCCGAACCATTGCAGCGCAAAACCGTGGGCATTGGTGGCGAGAAAGCCGCTGATCGGCATGCCGATGAGTACGAGATACAGCGCCCATTGCACGCTGTCGGCAAGCCATGCCTGAGCGGCCGGCATGGGTTCGCGGGCCGGGGTTTCGGTGAGAAAACGCACGCACAGGCGCGCGAGCATCAGCCAGAGCACGAGAAAACCCAGCGACTCGTGCCACAGATAGAAACCGGTCTTGGCATCGTCGCGCACAAACGAAATCACCTTGCCCAGCGGCCATATTGCGAACACCAGCACCGCCACGAGCCAGTGAAACGCCTTGAGCAACGGATGAAACGTGGCGATCGACGAGGCGCCGCTCATGGCCGGCCCCCGTTACCGATCGCGCAAGGTATGCCTATGCGTTCAGCCGAAATGATAGAAGGCGAGTTTGTTGCCATCGGGGTCACGCACGTAGGCGCCGTAGAATTGGTCGGGGATACGCTGGCCCGGCTCACCATCACACTGCGCACCAAGCTCGATGGCCTTGTGGTAGATCGCATCGACCGCGGCCTTGGAACCGGGTGGAATGGCGACCATCGTGCCGTTGCCCGGATGTTGCGGCTGTTCGTCGTAGGGTATGCACACAGCCAGCATGGGCTCGCTCATCTTCTGGCCGATGAAGCAGATACGCCCCATATCCAGTAGAACGCGCGCGTTCAGATCCGCGAGCAGGTCCGTATAGAACGCTTTGGCACGGGTCATGTCGCTTACGCCGAGGGTCACATAGCCAATCATTCGTCACTCCTTGAAAGACTGTATCGAGCCTACACCAGTCGCGCGGCGAACGGATGCAGGGGCTTTTCATTTGCCTTGTACGCAAAGCACCGTAACCTACGCGCTTGGCCCGGGCGCGGCGCATCGACGCTGGTTCGTATACGCCGCCCACGACAAGGACGAAACGTTGGCTCCGATCATATCGATTCGCAACCTGGAAAAGCGCTACGAGTCGGGCTTTCACGCACTCAAGGGCATCGACCTGGATATTCCCGACGGCGATATCTTCGCCCTGCTCGGGCCCAACGGTGCCGGCAAGACGACGCTGATCAATGTCATCTGCGGCATCGTCAATCCCAGCAGCGGTACGGTCGAGGCCGGCGGCCACGACATCATCCGCGACTATCGCGCCGCACGCTCGCTGATCGGGCTGGTTCCCCAGGAGCTCACCACCGATGCCTTCGAAACCGTGTGGGCGACGGTAAGTTTTTCGCGCGGGCTGTTCGGCAAACCCAAGAACCCCGCACATATCGAAAAGGTGCTCAAGGATCTGTCGCTCTGGGACAAGCGCAACGACATGCTCATGACGCTCTCCGGCGGCATGAAGCGCCGGGTGATGATCGCCAAGGCGCTGTCGCACGAACCGCGAATCCTGTTTCTCGACGAACCCACGGCGGGGGTGGACGTGGAACTGCGACGCAGCATGTGGGACGTCGTGCGCTCGCTGCGCGCGCATGGCGTGACCATCATCCTGACCACCCATTATCTCGAAGAAGCCGAGCAGATGGCCGATCGCATCGGCGTCATCAACGCTGGCGAAATCGTGCTCGTCGAACAGACCCACGAGTTGATGACCAAGCTCGGCGAAAAACGGCTGACCTTGCAACTCGAGACACCGATCACGCAGATCCCGCACGCCCTGAATGCGCATCGGCTGGAGCGTAGCGACGACGGCCATGCACTGGTCTATACCTACAACGCCAACGACAAGCGCACCGGCATCAACGCGCTGTTTCGCGATCTGGACCACGCAGGCCTGCGCCTGCGCGATGTCGACACCAAGCAAAGTTCGCTGGAAGAAATCTTCGTGGATCTGGTGAAAGCTCCGACGCCCCCGGACACAAGGAACGACGCATGAACCTCCACGCCATCGCCTCGATCTACAAGTTCGAAATGGCGCGCACCTGGCGCACGCTGTTTCAGAGCGTGGTCTCGCCGGTGATCTCGACGTCGCTGTATTTCGTCGTGTTCGGTTCCGCCATCGGCTCGCGTATCAACGAAATCCAGGGCGTGAGCTACGGCGCGTTCATCGTGCCGGGGCTGATCATGCTCTCGCTGATGACACAAAGCATTTCCAATGCCTCGTTCGCGATCTATTTTCCGAAGTTCATCGGCACCGTCTACGAGCTGCTATCGGCACCCGTGTCTTATGTGGAAATCGTGATCAGCTATGTCGGGGCGGCGGCCACCAAGTCGGCCGCACTGGGGCTGATCATTCTGGGCACGTCGTTCTTCTTCGTGGATATCCACATCGCGCACCCGTTCATGATGCTGCTGTTCCTGGCGCTGACCGCGATCACGTTCAGCCTGTTCGGCTTCATCATCGGCATCTGGGCCGACAATTTCGAAAAACTCCAGATCGTGCCGCTATTGATCGTCACGCCGCTGACGTTTCTGGGTGGCACGTTCTATTCCATCGACATGCTGCCGGCGATCTGGCAGAAGATCACCCTGCTCAATCCTGTGGTCTATCTCGTCTCCGGGTTTCGCTGGAGCTTCTACGACGTGGCCGATGTCAACGTCTTCGTCAGCCTGGGCATGATCGGGGTGTTCCTGGCCGCCTGTCTCGTGCTGGTGGCCTGGATCTTCAAAACCGGCTATCGCCTGAAATCGTAGAAACGCCACGCACGGCGCGGCCTCGCGTCAGCCCGCATCGGCGACCTGATACTGGATCTCGATGTTCTTGCGCCCCCATTCGAGCGCGCGCTTGCGTTTCTTGAACAGGATGTCGATCTTGTTGCGCCAGCGGCGGTGCATCTTGTCCTGCACGGTATAGGTGCCCGGCAGGCCCTCGACGCGCACCTTGGTACCGTGCGTGAGCCCCAGCCGGATGAGGTCGCGGGATACGGCGATCGCCTTGTCGCCCGGCTCGAGCTGATCGCCGAAGGCGGTGAGGCCGATATTGCCCTGCTTGGTTTCTTCCTCGGCAAGGGTGAACGAAGTCGCCGTCACTTCGAGCGTCTGCCAGCCGGCGTCGCTATCGGCCTGGCTGCTCGAGCAGCCGAGTACCCCGATCGCGAGCGCGATCCCCACGAGCGCGAAGCGGCGCGGGTATGGCCGTTGGTCGTCTGGCACGGTCGCCTCCTTGCCGGTCACTTATATTCGAAGAACATGTCAAAGCAAAATTAATACCATGTTCTCATCAAGATAGCCGAATCTGTTGAGATGTTACCTGCGATTGCTTGCGATCAGAACGGCGCTATCTCTCGGTCTGCACGGTATTTTTGCCGGTCGCCAACGGCGTGTCGGGACCACCCGCGTGAAGGCTGGTTCGTGGCGGCTCGCGCCCTCGCGAACCGCAACGCCGAGCTTTCCTGATCGGCGCTCAGGGCAGCAAACGCCAACCGTTATCGCCCTCGTTGACGCGCACCGTGGTTGTTTGAACCCGACGCGCGTCGGCCGTGACGATGTCGTAGCGCATATCCAACTCGTAGTCGTCGTGCTCGAGCGCGCGAGACTCGAGAATTTCGACATTTTCGACATGAATGTCCGCGGGATCGGGCGCGCCCATGGCGCGCATGAGATCCACGCCCGATTCGCCGCCGAGCGCGCGCATCGTCGATTCGGCACTATCGAGTTGTTGCCTTAGCTGGTTCTCGAGCAAGGGCGCCACATCGTCTGCGTCGGGCGCGCCGGAACAGCCGGCAAGCACAAGTACTACGCAGATCACCGCCAGGAGAATGCCCGGCTTCGATACGAACGCGGCGCCCGGACCTTTCATTTGCTTCATCTGACCAATCCATCGGTTATTCATGAGATTAGAACGCCACGGCTGAATGTCTACCAGCCGGCGATGCTACCCAAGGCCGGCCCAAGCGATTAAGCTTGCCCAGGGGGAACCTACGGGGCGATACGGCAGTCGCCGCCAGCGGCTACCTGCGGCCATCCGACCGACTTCGGAACGAATCAATGTTGGGTCGAAAGAAACTCTATTCGGCGATCGCGCTGGCGGGCGTACTTGTGCTCGGTTTTATTGCCACCAGTGTGATCAGCTATTTCCTGGCCGAGGATTCGGTCAGCGGCCATATTGCCGATTAGACACTGCCGCTGACCAGCGACAACATCTACTCGGAAATCGAGCAGGATCTGTTGCGTTCGGTGCTCATTTCATCGCTGATGGCGCACGATACATTGCTGCGCGACTGGACTATCGACGGCGAGGACGAGCCCGAGAAGATCGTCCGCTATCTCAAGGAAATCCAGCAGAAATACGACACCACCACGGCGTTCTATGTCTCCGAAAAGACACGCAACTACTACCACGCCGACGGTGTGCTCAAACAGGTATCCCGCGACGACCCGCAGGACGCCTGGTATTTTCGTGCACGCAAGCTCAATGCGCCCTACGAAATCAATGTCGACACCGATACGGCGGATCTGAGTCGCCTGACCATTTTCGTCAATTATCGCGTGACCGACTATCGGGACCGCCTGATCGGCGTGACCGGTATCGGGCTATCGGTCGACTCCGTGGCCCGGCTCATTGCCAATTACCAGACCCGCTACGACCGCGAAATCTACCTGACCGACCGCCAGGGGCGCGTCACCCTGCGCGGGCCCCATTTCGTAGGCCCGGACACCCTGCGTGACCGACCCGGCATGCAGCATATCGCCACCACGATCCTGGCCAACCCGAGCGCATCGGTGAGCTATGAAAACGACGACGGCCGGCGTGTTTATGTCAACAGTCGCCTGATTCCGGAGTTCAACTGGTATCTGATCGTGCAGCAGGCCCAGTCGTCGACCGAGGCCCGGGTGCTGGGTGCACTGCTCATCAACATTGCCGTCGCCCTGGCCATTGCCGCACTCGTGGTCGCGCTGGGCTGGTATGCGGTACGCAACTACCAGCAGGGGCTGGAGCAGATGGCCGGCACCGACACGCTCACCGGCTGCACGACCCGGCGCCTGTTCGAGGCCATCTTCAATCAGGTGCGTAATCATGCAATACGCAACAATGCGCCGTTGTCGCTGCTGGCGATCGATATCGATCATTTCAAGCAGATCAACGACCAGTACGGGCATGCCGCGGGCGATCTCGTGCTCTACACGCTGACCGATATCTTCCGCTCGCATCTGCGCGACAACGACACCCTGTGTCGTTGGGGCGGCGACGAATTCCTGATTCTGCTGGGCGATTGCAGTCTTGCCAATGCCATACGCGTGGCCGATGCCATCCGTGCGGCCGTCGCCCTTCATCCCATGCGCGCCAGCGAACAGATCATCGACTGCACCATTAGCGTGGGTGCGGCCGAATACCAGCCCACCGAGGAGCTGCGGTCGCTGGTTGCACGGGCCGATCTGGCCATGTACAGCGCCAAGCGCGACGGCCGTGATCAGGTTGCCAAGGCCTGATTATCAACCCGACATAAAAACAAAAAAAAAACGGTCCGCGGATGCACGCGAATAAACGCGAATACAAGGCGGTGCTTGACTATGTGAACAGTCGAGCAGGCAGCGTAAACAGCAAACCATCTGGCCTTTAAGGCATCTGTCTTTCACCGTATTCGCGTTCATTTGCGGACAACCTGCTGACTTGATCGCACGCTTAATCGGTGCGAGTTGCTGGGTCGGCGCCCCGGCGCGACGTCGTCGGTCACCCATATTGCGACATCGACGGTTTTTCTTCGTAAAACAAGGAAAACGGTCCGCGAATGCACGCCAATAAACGCGAATACAAGACAGCCGCTGATGATGCGAACAGGTGGCGCGAACAGCACAGCGACCGCCTTCGCGCGCTCTGTTTCTTGTCTTATTCGCGTGTCTTCGCGTTCATTGGCGGACAACCGACTGGCTTGCGCGCAGCCAACTGCGTTTCATCCACAACCAAGCCCACTTTTACTGTTCGATGGCGTTAAAAAGCACTGCCCAAGTCACTGTTTGTCGCCGGATTGGATTAATCGCGCATACCAGTCGCGTAGCCTGACGTCGGTGGCGACATCGGCTTCGGCCAGTCGGTCGCGAAATACGGCGGTGTCCTGACCGCGATAGTGATAGGGATAGACCACCGCCGGCGCAAAATCGGCCACGGCATCAGCCGCCTGTTCGACGCCCATCGTATAGGGCAGGTTCATGCACACGAAGGCGACATCGATATCCTCGAGCGCACGCATTTCGTCGATGCCCTCGGTATCGCCGGAAATATAGATGCGTTTGTCGGCCAGTGTGAGCACATAGCCGTTGCCCCATCCCTTCGGATGATAGGCGTCCTCGCTGGGCGGCAGGTTGTACATGGGCATGGCATGAATACCCACGCCGGCATCCGTGTGCACCGTCTCGCCGTTGTCCATGATCGTCTGTGCATAGCCGTAGTCGTCGCCGATTTCATCGGCCACCGACTGCGGCATGACCACCAGCGCGCGGCGCAGATCCAGCCCGCCGAGCGTGGCCCGATCCAGGTGGTCGCCGTGCGCATGGGTGAGCAACACGATATCCGCCGTGCCCAGCCCCGCATAGGCGCCCGCGCCCTGGGTCGGATCGACATAGATCGTCTGCCCGTTCCATTCCAGCACGAAGCTCGCGTGTTGAATCGGATAGAGCGTAACGGGGCCCTGGGCGGTTTGCGTCGCCGTCTCGCCCTGCGGCGCGGCCGTTGCGCTATTGGCCGCGAAAACCAGTAATCCGATCGAAAGCATGGATGTGAAAAATTTCATCAGCGATTTCTCCCTGCAGATGCGCAGGCCCCCAGCGTAGCGCCAAACCGAGCCGTCTCAGCAACTTTTCATGCCAGCGGCAATCACGGCGCCATGACCGATGGCTGCGCGTGGGTGCCCGCCTTCGCTAGAATGGCCCAAGCCACGAACGCTCGTATCGAGACACCCGATGTCGAAATCCCTGCAGGAACAATTGCTGCAAGCCGGTCTTGCCAAACCCAAGCAGGCCAAGAAGGCTCGCCGTGACAAGACCCGCCAGGCCCAGGCCGCGCGCCGCGATCCGAAAAAAGCACAGGAACAGGATCAGGTGGCACGCGAAGTCGCCGCCAAAGAGGCCGGCAAACGCGACTACGACCGGCGCCTGAACGAACAGCGCAAGGCCCAGCGCGAAGCCCAGGAACGCCAGCAGAAAGCGGTGCAGATCATCGAGCGCAATCGCGTGGCCGCCGAAGGCGACAACGAGCAAGCCGTGGCCTACAACTACAACGTCAACGGCAAGATCAAGCGGCTGATGGTCAGCGACAGCCAGCGCAAGGCCCTGGCGGCGGGACGTATGGCCATCGTGCGTTATCAGGGCAAGACGTCGCTGGTGAGCGCCGAGGTCGCCAAACGCCTTGAGCCGCTCATCCCCAATCGGATCTGGCTGGCGACGCCGGCCGACGACACGCCGGACCCGGATGATCCCTATGCCGACTACCAGGTGCCCGACGATCTGATGTGGTAGCCGTGCGTTACGGCATGGGCGACGGCGGCGATGCCTGATATCGCCGCGCTGCGCCAGATCGGCTGGCCCTATGCAACGACGCGAGCAGCCGACGGGCCGTGGGCCGCGCTGCAGAGCGAATATTCGCTGGCCCGCCCGGCCCGCGTGGTCGAACAGCATCGCAGCGGCTACCTCGTGGCCGAAGATATCGAGCGCAGCTACCCGGTGGAATCGCTGCCGGACTGGCAGCGCCCGCGCCTACACGCCGAACAACGCCCCGCCGTGGGCGACTGGCTGCTGGTAACCGGCGGCGAGGAAAGTCTGGCCCGGGCGCTCGCCCTGCTGCCACGGCGTAGCGCGATCAAACGCAGCAGCGCCGGCAAGCACTACGGCCAACAGATCATCGCCGCGAATATCGATATCGTATTCATCGTCTCCAGTCTGGATGGCGACTTCAATATCCGCCGTATCGAACGCTATTTGTTACTGGTGGGCGGCGGCGCACAGCCGGTGGTGGTACTCACCAAGGCCGATATCGCCGACGATCACGACCCGGGCGTCATCGCGCGCGCGACCAACGCCCTCGCCGCCCTGGGCGTTGCGGTGTGTACGCTCAACGCACGCGATCCTGCGAGCGTGGACGTGCTCAAGCGCTGGCTCGCGCCGGGCATTACCGCGGTGCTGGTCGGCAGTTCCGGGGTCGGCAAGTCCACGCTCACCAACACCCTAACCGGCGAACAGGTCATGAAAACCGGCGCGGTACGCACGAGCGATGCGCGTGGACGCCATACCACCACCCACCGGTGCCTGATCGCGCTTGCCGGCGATGCCTGCCTGATCGACACCCCCGGCATGCGGGAACTCAAGCCCACCGGCGAGGAAGACCTGCGCGAAGACGGCTTTGCCGATATCGAGGCGCTCGCCCTGGAATGCAGGTTTCGCGATTGCCGGCATATCGGCGAACCGGGTTGCGCGATCCGGGCCGCGATCGACACAGGCGAACTCGATGCTGCCCGCTTCGAAAACTATCGCAAGCTGGGTAGCGAAATCGGCCAGGCCGCGGCGCAACTCGCCAGCCGGAATACACGAAACAGCGGCCCCAGGAAACCATCGCGCACGGCCAAGCGGCGCAAGCGCCCACGCTGAGCCACGCTACGGTAACGCGCGTTATCCGGCGCCTGGTACGCCGTTTACACAGTAGGCGTTTCGGCAGGGTCTTTGGCCAGCCTTGTCCGCCAATGGCTTTGTGCTTAGCGGCTTCGGCGAGGAAAACGCGCTTGCCTTACAGGCCGGCCGACCGTTTATAGTGCAACCAGTATTCGGGGCACACGACACGAGCACCAGAAAACCGCCTCGTTGTCGTACTAGGGGATCATCGAGATGTTGAATCGTCATACAGCGTCGGCGCGCGTATTGGTCGCGCTCGTCATCGGTTTGTTGCTACTGGCCGGCTGTGCCACGGAATCGCATCGGAGCGTGCAGCCGGAAACGGTCGCCAGCTACGGCACGGCCTATAACGGGCCGCGCTATGTGCTCGTGGTCGGCAATTTTCAAAATCGCTCGACCTACCGTCAGGGCCTGTTCAGCGATGGCACCGATCGTCTCGGCAGCCAGGCCAAGACCATTCTCAAGACGCATCTGCAACAGACCAACCGCTTTGCCGTGGTCGATCGCGACAACATGAGGCAGATCGCCGAAGAAGCCCGCATTCGCGGCCAGCAGCAAACACTCAAGGGCGCCCAGGTCGCAATCGCCGGCGATGTCACCGAGTTCGGCCGGCGTACCACCGGCGACATGCAGCTGTTCGGCATTCTCGGCGCCGGCAAGACACAACTCGCCTATGCCAAGGTCGCACTCAACGTGGTCGATGTCTCGACATCGGAAATCATCTATTCGGTTCAGGGCGCGGGTGAATACGAACTCAGCAATCGTCAGGTCGCCGGCTTTGGCGGCACGGCCGGCTACGACGCCACGCTCAACGGCAAGGTGCTCAATCTCGCCATCACCGAGGCCGTGAACAAGCTCACCCAGGCCATGGAAAATGGCGCCTGGTCGCCGGTGCGTGGCTCATGAGCGGCGCACGAACATACCGTGGTTACACCAGCGCAGCGGCCGCCGTGCTGGCCACGCTGGTACTGTCCGGCTGCGTGACCCAGCCCGAGCCGCTCTATCGCTGGGGCGAATACGAACAGTTGATCTATACGATGTATACCCAGCCGGGCGCGGCTGAACCCGGCCTGCAGGTACAGAAACTACAGGCGGATATCCAACGCAGCGAAGCCGAGGGCAAGCGCGTGCCGCCGGGCGTCCATGCCCAGCTGGGCTACATGCAGTACATGCAGGGCAACGAGGCCGCCGCCGTCGACCAGTTCGCGATCGAACGCCGCCTCTATCCCGAGTCCAGCGCATTCATGACGACGTTCATCGAACGCATCGAGACCGGGAGCTGACATGATTCGACGCTATCTCGCTTTTTGTGCCGCGCTCGCGGGCGCACTGCTGGCAACCGGCTGTGCGACCTCACCCGGCTACGATTACAGCGCCTATCGTGCCGATCCGCCGCGTTCGATTCTGGTGTTGCCACCGGTCAACAATTCCGTTGACGTGGAGGCGCCCTATGTCTACCTGTCGACCGTGACCCGCCCGTTGGCAGAAGCCGGCTATTACGTCTATCCGGTGGCCGTGGTGGATGCCTTCATGAAGGAAAACGGGATCTCGGAGCCGGCCGAGATGCAGTCGGTACCGCTGGACAAGATCGACCGGATCATCGGCCCGGATGCCGTGCTCTATACCACCATCGAAGATTGGGGCCAGAAGTATCACGTGCTCTCGTCGGATACGACCGTCGATGTATCGGCACGGCTGATCGATGCCGATACCGGCACCCTGCTCTGGGATGGCTCGGCGCGGGCGGTCGAAGGCTCGAACAACAATCAGGGCGGTCTGCTGGGTGCGGTGATCGTCGCCCTGGTCGAACAGATCGTGGATACCAGCGCCGGGCGTACGCGCGAAGTCGCACGGATGGCGAATTTCAATATGGTGGGCGATCGTAGCGAGGGGCTGCCGCTGGGGCCTTACAACCCCGACCACGTCACCGACCCGCGTCGCCAGTAAACCCGGGTCGGCGCGCGCGTCTGGCGCAACGGCGAGCGACGCGATAAATTCAGTTCAGGCCCGAACCCGTGTGAATCGTATGCGCTCGAAAATCACCACTGCCCTGTCGATTGCCATACTCGCCAGTGTGGCTGCTAGCAGCTTCGCGCAGTCAACGTCGTCCGTCGAATCCGCCCGTGCGGACGGGACCGGCGATATCCGTATCGCTGACAAGTTCCGCCAGCTCGATCGTAATGACGACGGGTTACTCAGCCGCGAAGAAGCGCAGGCGGATTACGAAATCGGTAATCTCTACGATTCCTTCGATACCTCGGCCACGATCGAAAACGCAGACAAGAACAGTTCGGCCGATGGCATTACCCGCGAACAGTTCGAGGCCGGCATGCAGGCGCTGGCCAAGGGCGGCACCATCGGCCCCGCCGCTTCCGGCGGCGAGACGATTCTGGTCTTTCCCGACGGCACTATGGAACGGGTCAAGGGCACGGGTATTCAACCCAAAAAGCCCGGCCAATAGCGAGTCGGCGATACGAATCCGCCGGTTTCATGCCGGCGGATTCGTTTTCCTTAGCGCTATGCGCGCTCAATAACCGCTGGCGCGGGCGAAACGCTCGGTACAGAAATTGGCATCGCCAAGCAGTTCGCTGGCAGCACGGGCGCGTTTCATGAAGAAACCGATATCGAACTCATCGGTCATGCCCATGCCGCCGTGCATCTGCACACCTTCGGCACTGCCCAGACGCGCCGTTTCGGCCGCACGGGCCTTGGCCGCGAGGATCTGCTTGCCGGCATCCGGGGCCTGTGTATCGAACGCTGCAAGCGCCTGAAACGCCATCGCTTCGCTGATCTCGATTTCCACCGACAGATGCGCAGCCCGGTGCTGGAGCGCCTGAAACGCACCGATCGGCTGACCGAACTGCTTGCGTTCGCGCAGATACGACAAGGTGCGTTCGAACACCGCCCGAGCCAGGCCGACCAGTTCCATGGCCAGCATCGCACGACCGGCATCGAGCACGGTATCCAGTACCGCCTCGTCGCCATCGAGCAACTGACCGCTCGCGCCGTCCAGGTGAACATCCGCCATGCTGCGGGTATCCAGCGACACCACCGGCTCGATATCCACGCCGGCATCCGCGGCCTCGATGGCGAACAGGCGCGGCTTATCGTCCAGCATGGCGCTGGCGATGAGCACATCCGCATTCGCCGCATCGAGCACGAGCGTCTTGTAGCCGGTAATCGTATAGCCGTCGCCGGAAGCTGTGGCCTGGGTGGATACGCGCTCGGGCCGATGCTTGGCATGCTCGTCGACGGCCAGCGCCATGATGCATTCACCGGAGGCGATCCCGCCAAGCCAGCGGCTTTTCTGTGCTTCGTTGCCGGCACGGCTGATCGCCAGCGCGCCCAGCACGGCCGTCGACAGAAACGGCGTGAGCGCGAGCCGGCGGCCGACTTCCCGTGCGACCAGCCCCGCGCTGACCAGGCCGAAATCCATGCCTCCGTGGTCCTCGGGCACGAGAATACCGGTCAGCCCGGACTCCACCATCGCCTGCCAGAGCTCGCGATCGTAATCACTACCGTGGCTGCCCGCACGAATGGCGCGCAACGTATCCACACTCGCCTTGTCGGCAAAAAGACGCTCGGCCAGATCCGCGAGCATCTGTTGTTCTTCGTTCAGAATCATGGGAATGCCTCGCTAACCTTTGGGGAGTTCGAGCACGGCCGAGGAGATGATGCCCAGCATGATCTCCGAGGTGCCGCCTTCAATGGAGTTGCCTTTCGAACGCAACCACTCGCGTGCATAACGCCCGCCTTGGGTGCGTTGGCTGTCCCATTCCAGGCCCTGGCCGCCCATGGCGTCCATCATCAGGTTGTAGCGACGCTTGTTCAGCTCGGTGCCGTAATACTTGAGCATCGCCGAGCGTGCGCCCACGCCCTCGCCCGCTTCTGCCTTGGCGCGGGTGTGTTCCACCAGGGCACGAAATGCCATGGCGTCGATCTCCAGGCGCGCGATATCCGCACGCAGCATCGGATCGTCGAGCCGGCCCTGCGCATCCGCGCCCACAGCTTCGAGCGCCATCTTGGCCAGATCGCGGCCCTTGAGCAGACCCGGCGGCTCACCGCCAATATTGTCGCGCTCGTGGGTAAGCAGATACTTGGCGATCGTCCAGCCCTGGTTGAGCTCGCCCACGAGATTGGCACGCGGTACGCGTACGTCGTCGAAAAAGGTCTCGCAGAACGGCGACTCGCCGGAAATCAGCTGAATCGGCCGGGTCGATACGCCCGGGGTCTGCATATCCAGCAGGATGAAGGAAATGCCCGCCTGCTTCTTGGCGTTCGGATCGGTACGCACCAGACAGAACATCTTGTCGGCGCGGTCGGCATAGGAGGTCCAGATCTTGCGGCCGTTGACCACGAAATGGTCGCCGTCGATTTCCGCCGATGTTTTCAGGCTGGCCAGATCCGAGCCGGCATTGGGCTCGGAATAGCCCTGGCACCAGCGGATTTCGCCACGGGCGATCGCCGGCAGGTGCTCGCGTTTTTGTTCTTCGGAGCCGAACTTCAGCAGCGCCGGGCCCAGCATCCAGAAGCCGAAGTTGCTGACCGGGCTGCGCGCGTTGATGCGCTTCATCTCGGCTTTGAAGATGTCGTGCTCGGCCGGGCTCATGCCGCCGCCGCCATATTCGATCGGCCAGGCCGGCGCAGTCCAGCCCTTGGCGACCATGCGCTCGAACCAGACCCGCTGGGCGTCGGAGGCGAATTCCCACTGGCGCCCGCCCCAGACGTGGTCCTTGTCGGAGGCCAGCGGCTGGCGCATTTCCTCCGGACAGTTTTCTTCCAGCCAGGACCGAACCTCGGCCCTGAATGCCTCCATATCGCGCATGCGCCACCTGTTTATTTTGGAAACCTGCGATCTATTCAAGATCGGAGGTTCTTTTGTGAAACGAGATTTCAGGAATGCGAAGTATCTGGCGACAACACCAGTCGGTCAACCGTTCACACGGTAGGCCACGTTACCGTGACCGGGCCGAGTGATCGGCCATATGGGCGCCGCGCTCGCCCGCCGGACGCGGCGCGTTCACGGTCGTATCCTCTGCAACCTCGTATTCCATCTGGGCATTGAACTCGGCGCCCACCAGCACCGTGACCACGGTGACGTAAATCAGCGTCAGCAGGATCACCACGGCACTCAGCGAACCGTACAGGGCGGTATACGAGTTCGAATACGCCATGAACCAGGAAAACAGCAGCGAACCCACGGTCCAGAACGTAACAACGACCGCAGCACCCGCGCCGACCCAGCGCCAGCGTGGCGGGCGTCGATCCGGCGCCCAGCGATAGAGTGCCGCCAGACCGAACAACAAAATCAACCCGCCGACCGCCATGCCCGCGGCGCGCACCGCTTCGACCTGCCACAGACTCCAGTCCAGGCGCGAAGCGGCCACGGGCAGGCCGATCGCCAGCACGGCAGTAATCGTCAGACCGATGATCACCGCGATCGCCACCAGCAACGACTTCAGCAGCCGCCACCAGGTACCACGCTCGCTATCCTCGTGGTAGGCCGTATTCAGCGCGAGCAGCAGCGCCGCCACGCCCTGCTGGGCACACCACACCGCGACCACGAGACTGAATGCACCCGCAGCCACGAGCTTGGGTAACGAACGGCTGGATACCGAACGCATCTGGTCGACCAGCGACAACACCACATCCGCCGGCACGAAGCCCTGGAGCGCGCGCATGTCCTGGACCATCGCACGCGGGTCGGCGATCAGCCCGTAGAGGGCAACAAAGGCCGCCAAGGCCGAAAACACCGCGAACAGGGCAAGAAAGGACACGCCTGCGGCTGTAATGGTCATATCGTGGCGGTTGAATTCGCGACTGACCCTTCGCACGATCGCCCACCAGCCGCGCCAACCGATCTGCACCGGCCCACGGGCATTACGGGGCCCGGTCTGCGAACGATGTCGATGTGAATCGGACATAGGCGAATCCGTTATCGGGCGCCCGCTGTCCCAACGAAAGCGAACACCGTAACGCGTATGAATCGTGGCAGCATAACCGCCGCAGGCGTTGTTGAATATCGACCCAGGGTTGCGACAGTGAACGACACGACACACAGCATTTTCGAACGCGACGGCGACTATTTTGTGCCGACCCGACTCGCCCGCGGCCCCTGGGACGAAAACGCCCTGCATGGCGGCGCGCCGGCTGCCCTGCTGGCGCATGTGGCCGAACAGACCGCGGGCGCCGAATTCACGCTCGCTCGCCTGACGATCGAACTCACCCGCCCGGTGCCGTTGGCAGCACTGCGCGTAAAAGCCGAGGCCAGTCGCGGGCGCAGCGCGCGCCGGATAACCCTGCAAATGGAACACGACGGCGCGCCGGTTGCCCGCGCAATTGCCGTCATGCTGTGCGAACAACCCGTGGCCGTACCGCCACAGCCAGACAAGACGCTGGAACCGGCGCCCGCCGATTGCGACGGCGGTTTCGATATAGCCGGCATGCCACGCGGTGCCTTCTTTCATGAGCAGGGCATGGAAATTCGCCTGGCCCGTGGCAGTACCCGTGAAGCCGGGCCGGCAGCGGCCTGGCTACGACTGCGCGTTCCGGCGATCGACGGTATCGCGACCACCGGCGCCATGCGCGCGGCGGCGGCCGCCGATTTCGGCAACGGCCTGAGCTGGGTACTGCCCTTCGACCGCTACCTGTTTACCAACACCGATCTGACCGTCTATCTACATCGCATGCCGGCAGGCGAATGGGTCGGCGTGGACGCGCAAACCATCGCCCAGCCCAGCGGCATCGGTTTGAGCAGCGCCACGCTTTACGACACCAGCGGCGTGATCGGCCACGCACACCAGAATCTGCTGATTCGCAAACGCTAGCATGTCGCGCCGGCGGCGTGGCGCGACGCCCGAGCCCATCGAACGTACGTTCGATTTCCCTTGCCCACGGGCCTGCGAGCTTCTAAGGTGCAGGACACTTGTTTAGCCAAGAGCGCGTTATTTCATGAGTGCGACCGATCAGAATCGTCAATTTCGTCTTGCCGAACGTCCGCAGGGCCTGCCCAAGCATAGTGACTGGGACCTGGTCAGCGAGGCCATCGGCGAGCCCGGCAACGACGAGATCCTCGTCGCTGTCGAATATATTTCGCTGGACCCGGCCATGCGCGGCTGGATGAACGCCGGCAAGTCCTATATCAAGCCCGTGGAAATCGGCGAAGTGATGCGTGCCGGCACCGCCGGGATCGTGCTCAAGTCCAACCACGCCGACTTTGCCGAGGGCGACAAGGTGACCGGCAACTTCGGTGTGCAGACCCATGCTGTGGTCGCCGGGCGCGATGCGCGCAAGGTCGACACCCGCCTGGCCGAGCTGCCGGCCTATCTCGGTGTATTGGGCATGCCGGGCATGACCGCCTACTTCGGTTTGCTGGATGTCGGCGGTATCACCGAAGGCGAAACCGTGGTGGTGTCGGCGGCCTCCGGCGCGGTCGGCGCGCTGGTCGGCCAGATCGCCAAACTCAAGGGCGCGCGCGTGGTCGGCATCGCCGGCGGCGCGGAGAAATGCCGCTATGTCAGCGAAGACCTCGGCTTCGATGCAGCCATCGACTACAAGAACGAAAACGTCTACAAGGCAATGAAGCAACACTGCCCCGAGGGCATTAATGTGTTCTTCGACAACGTCGGTGGCGAGATCCTGGACTACGCCCTGGCCAATCTGGCCCTTAAGGGACGCATCGTGATCTGTGGTGCGATCTCGCAGTACAACGCCACCGACGGCATGTATGCGCCCAAGAACTACATGTCGTTGCTGGTCAACCGCGCCCGTATGGAAGGCTTCGTGGTGTTCGACTATGCCGATCGCTACGGCGAGGCCGCCAAGGCCCTGGCCGGCTGGCTGTCCGAAGGCAAGATCCAGCATCGAGAGGATATCGTGGAAGGCTTCGAAAACTTCCCGGATACGCTGCTCAAGCTCTTCGAAGGCAGCAACTTCGGCAAACTGGTGCTCAAGGTCTGACCATGCGCCGGCATTCGCCTCGCCGCCATAGCGCGCGAGGCGAACGCCCAGGCGTCGAGCGAGTCGTTCTGCGCCTGTCGGAAACAGCGCCTCGGGGCCATGGCTCGTACACGAGCGCGCCAAGCTCTATAGTCCGTGCTATCGACTACGCGCGACCTTGAGCCCATGAATCGCAGACCCGCCCATCGCGGCGAACGATCGATCCCTGCCAGCCGCGCATGAGAGAGCGCCGGTTGCAGTTCGATCGGCTATGGGCGGGCCTGAAGCCCGGCGGCTACCCACCCGATGCGCTCGTCGCGGATCTGCTCGCCGCGCTCGTGGTCACCACCCTGCTCATCCCGCAGGCGCTGGCTTATGCGTTGCTCGCCGGCATGCCACCCGAAACCGGGCTGTATGCCAGCATGCTGCCCTTGGTGGCCTATGCCATCTTCGGACGCAGCCGTACGCTGGCCGTGGGCCCGTTCGCGGTGGTTTCGATCATGACCGCAGCGGCGGCGGCCCAGGTGGCGGCCCATACCGATATCGATAGCACCAGCGCGGCCATTACCCTCGCCCTGCTTTCCGGCGTCATGCTCATGACCATGGGCACGCTGCGCCTGGGCTTTCTGATCAACTTCCTCAGCCGGCCGGTGATTTACGGGTTTATCGCGGCCTCGGGCGTGTTGATCGCGGCCAGTCAGTTCGGCCGCCTGCTCGGCGTGCCGGCCAGCGGCCAGACCCTGTGGGCAATCGTCGAAGCCCTCTGGCAACATCGCGCGGCGTTCGAACCGCTGACCGTGCTCCTCGCTGGCGCCTGTCTGGCCTGGCTCATCGCGACCCGCTGGTATCTGGCCGCCTTGTTGAGCGCGCTCGGCATAGGCGAAACCACCGCTGGCCTGCTCGGCCGTACCGGCCCGATTCTGCTCGTGCTGGCGAGCACTGCCGCGAGTGCCGCATTCGATTTCGACGGTCACGGCATCGCCACCGTGGGCAAGGTGACAGCTGGTCTGCCCGCGCTGGCCCTGCCGTTGCCGCCGATCGCATCGCTGCAGTATCTGTGGTTGCCCGCGCTTTTGATCAGCATCGTGACGTTTGCCGAGTCGGTGTCCATGGCCCAGACCCTGGCCGGCCCCCGCAACGAGCAGGTCGCGCCCAATCGCGAACTGGCCGGGCTGGGCGCGGCCAATATGGTGTCGGCCCTGTCCGGCGCGTTTCCGGTAAGCGCCAGTCTGTCGCGCTCGGTCGTCAACGACGAAGCCGGGGCCCGCACCCGCGCCGCCGGGGCGCTGACCGCGGTCGGCGTGGCCGCCAGCGCGTTGTTTCTGATGCCGCTGCTGGCCTATCTGCCACTGGTCACGCTCTCGTGCATCATCATCGTGGCCGTGCAGAGCCTGATCGGCACCGGCTCGTTTATCCGCGCCTGGCGTTATAGCCGGCAGGACGGCTTCGCCCAGCTCGCGACCTTTGCAGTCACGCTGATTCTAGGCGTGAGTGGCGGGCTGATGATCGGTGTGGCGTTGTCGCTGGTGATCTATATCTATCGTACGTCGAAACCGCACTATGCCATCGTCGGCCTGATGCCGAATTCTGAACATTTTCGCAATGTTCGTCGTCACGGTGTCCAAACCGCCGAACACGTCACGATTTTGCGTATCGACGAAAGTCTTTATTTCGGCAACGCCCGTTTTTTCGAGCAGGTGGTCGACGAGATTCGCCGCCAGCAACCGGGTCTGACCGATCTGGTGCTGATGTGTCCGGCAGTCAATTTCATCGATTATTCAGCCCTGGAGAGCCTGGAGCTGATCAGCGACAAGCTCGAACGCCACGGCGTACGACTGCATCTGGCCGAGGTCAAGGGCCCGGTCATGGACCGGCTCCAGCACACCGCATTTCTAAAGCGACTCAACGGTAACGTCTTCTTGAGCACCTACGACGCCTGGCGCACGCTGGTGCAAGACACGCCATCCAGTCGCTGATGGCAACGTAACGGGCTGTCCTCAAGCCGGTAGATTGTCCGCGAATGAACGCGAAAACACGCGAATAAGGCAAAGACGGATTGCGCTAAAGACAATCCGCAGACGCAGCACGCTGTATTCGCATTTCGGTCCTCGACTGTGTGACGGCTTCGTTCTTCAAGAGCAACCACAGATTTCGCAGATTCCGCAGATGAAAAAGCGCGCGGCCGGTGCGCTACATCACAGCGAACGAACGCGGTTTCTTATTCTTCTTCTTCGATCTGTGTAATCTGCGGAGACATGACTTCCGGAACCGTGTACATGCGCGCGTTCGTCGATGAGCTGGGAAACAAGCGCGACCCTTTACGCGTCGATACGCTGTTGCAAGGCCATTGCCGCCTGCGGGGCACGCACCTTGCCTTCGCGTATGAAATAGGCGAATACATCCTTGGGTTTCGCCGTACTCGGACTCGCCTGCGTATCGAAACAGGGCAAATCCTGGGGCTGGCTGCCCTCGGCCCAGTTTCGCAAGCGCGTAGCCCAGTCATCGAGCGCGGCCGGCGAATAGCCGGTATTGCAGTCATTGTCGCCACGCTGTAGCCTTGCGTAGACAAAATCCGGCGCGGTGGTATCGGCGATCGCCGGGTAGTCGTCGCTATCGGCATAGACGATCGCCACGCCGGCCGCGCGACACAGAGCAATCGCCTCGCTACAGGCGAAGCTGTCATGCCGCAGTTCCACGGCATGGCGCAAACCCATGCCGTCGACCGAATCCGGCAGGGCGTCGAGGAAGGCGCCGAATTCGTCTGCTGCGAATGGCTTGGTCGGCGGCAGCTGCCACAGAATCGGGCCAAGCCGATCGCCCAGCGCTACGATGCCGGAGTTGACGAAACGCGCGATGCCCTCGCCGGCCTCGTCGAGGTGCTTGCGGTTGACCACATAGCGCGGCGCCTTGAGCGAAAAGACAAAACCATCCGGTACCGCCTGCGCCCAGCGTTCGAAGGTGGCCGGCTTCTGCGTACGGTAATAGGTGCCGTTGATCTCGATAGTCGCGAGCTGGCCCGCGGCATAGGCCAACTCATCCTTCTGGGCCAAATCGGGCGGGTAGAAGCTGCCCCGCCACGGTTTGTAGGTCCAGCCACCGATGCCGGTACGAATACGATATGCCGCGCTCACCATCAATCAGTCGTCGTTGTGCCTGCACACAACCTACACCAGACCGACATGCTCGATCAGAATGGCTGTGCCGATACCGATCAACACAAAGCCCCCAAACCCTTCGGCGTAGCGCGGCACGCGCTTGCCGGCCACGCCACCGAGCATGAAGCCCAGACAGGTCATCGCAAAGGTGGTGGCGCCGATGATCAGCACCGCAGGCACGATCGGTACCCCGAGCACCAACAAGGGCATGCCGACCGCGGCGGCATCGATACTCGTACCCAGCGCCAGTAGCAGCATACGGGCCGTACTGGCGGGGGCGGTCGATGCGCTTTGCCTGCCGCCAGAACGCACGGCCTCGTAGATCATTTTCGTACCGATACCCAGCAACAGCACGAAGGCGATCCAGTGATCGACCGCCGCGATCATGGACCCCAGAGCCAGCCCCAAAGACCAGCCGATGAGCGGCAACAACGCTTCCAGGGTCCCGAAATAAAACGCGACCCGTAGCGCTTCGGTCATCGGCGTATGACGTTGCCGTGCGCCCTGGGTTACCGAAGCCGCAAAGGCATCCATCGACAGGCTTAGCCCCAAGGAAAAAGATGTAACGAGTGACATGGCCTATCCCGCTTCTTCGCGGCAGCTCGGACGGCGGCGAGATTAATTCAAACCCTCGTGAAAACAAGTTTTTACGCTCGACTCATATATTCAGCCTATGCTCAGAAACGCTACCGCGCGTCGATAATCCGTCCTCTTTTCATGGGTTTGGCCGGCACCACCCGGCCGCAAACCGGCAAGCGCGGTAGCGAAAAGCAGTGACGCGGGCATGCGGGCGCGCAAAAACCGCGCAGCCGCGATGTCCCCACCACGTGGTGCCCGTGCGCACAGGGCACCGCGCGGTTGTACTCCCGCCATCGACGCCGCAGAATCTGCGCCTTCTTTCGCCAACGAAACCCGCTTCCGTGATCAGCTATCGTCGCCGCGAACGTGTGATTGCTGCCGGTCTGACAGCCCTGTCCGGCTATGTCGATGCCATGGGTTTTATCGCCCTGGGCGGTTACTTCGTCTCTTTCATGAGCGGCAATTCCACGCGCCTGGGTGTCGGGCTTGAAAGCGCCTGGTCGAAAGCGGCGCTGCCAGCGGCCTTGATCGGCCTGTTCGTCGCCGGCGTGATGCTGGGCACGCTCATCGGCCAGCGGGCGCGCCACCGGCGCCCGAGCGCGGTGGTGGCGGTCGTCGCCTTGCTGCTGGGCATCGCCGCAATATGCCACGACGTGGGCCTGGGCACGCTTGCCATCATGTGCATGGCGCTGGCCATGGGGGCTGAAAACACGGTGTTCGAGCGCAACGGCGAGGTCACCATCGGTTTGACCTATATGACCGGCACGCTGGTCAAACTCGGCCAACGTATTACAGCCGCCCTGCTCGGCCAGGGCGATCGCCTGGCCTGGGCCTGGTATCTCATGCTCTGGCTGGGCCTGGTCATGGGCACGCTGATCGGCACGCGTGTCTATACCCTCATCGGCCTCGATGGGCTCTGGTTCGCCGCGCTGGCCGCGGCCGCGCTCGGCCTTGCGGCGCATCGCTATATCAATGCCGACGAGGGCGTTGGCGCCTCGGCACAGCGTTAGCACCAAGCCGACATGCTGCCCATGCGCGCTTGAATTGGATAAACCTATGGGTTATTCCTAAGTCCGCGCCGCGCAGCGCCGATACCGCCCACTACATGCCAAGCGTATTGCCATGTCGCATTGCAACCGTGTTTGAATTGCGTGCCGATCCCAATCGCGGGCCCGCATCCCACGCCTGGGCGCCGGGCCAGGATGCCGCAACCGGGCCTGACAAACGTTCGGCCTGGGGCATGCGTGCCTTTGTCCGGCGTGTTGGTGTATGGCGCGCCACGGCGGTGGTCACCTTCGTCACCACCCTGGTGGCGTTCGCGGTCACCGGTATCAGCATGGAACTGGCGGGCTTGCCACACGGCGCAATCGGTTATGTAATCGCGCTGGCCTGCTCGCTGACGATCATGCCGGCGATGATGCTCACGCTGTTATCGCTGATCAAACGTCTCGATGTTGCCGAACACGAGCTCTATCGTCTGGCGCGCACCGACGAACTGACCGGCCTGCCCAATCGCCGTGTCCTGTTCGAAGCAGCCAACCGCGAATTGAACGCCGATACGCCGGTCGCGCTCTTGTTCATCGATATCGATCACTTCAAGCAGGTTAACGATACCTACGGCCATCGCGTGGGCGACATCATTCTGTGCCGCATGGCCAAGGCGATTGACCGCGCGCTGCACGCAAACGGCGTGCTGTGTCGATTCGGCGGCGAAGAATTCGCCAGTCTGCTACGCGATACCACGCCCCAGCGCGCGCAGGAGATCGCCGAGGCCCTGCGTCGGCATATCCAGCATATGCCGATCACGATCGGGGGCGATACACTGCATGTCACCCTGAGTATCGGTATCGCGACCGCGTCGGCGCCGCGCGCCAGCCATATCGCCGCGCTGATCGACCAGGCCGACAAGGCGGTCTACCAGGCCAAGCGCGCCGGGCGCAATCGAATCCAGCTGGCACGCGCAGCCTGACGTAATACGCACAGCTCGGTATCAATCCGGCACGAAAATAGACGCTTTTCGGGCGGCCAAAGCGCCTTCGCGCCGCCAGGGCCCGCGCAGCCATCGAATACAGCCGCCGATCCGCGGTTCTGATGCTGGATTGCCGCGTTCGCTAATTACCGGCGCGGGTATCGGCGTGAAGCGCCCGGGTCGATTCGAACCTGGCTTTCTGCGTGTCGTCGGCCGGTGTTTGATAGCGCTGTTTGAAGTCCGGATACGGCATGCCGTAGACATGCTCGCGCGCCTCGGCGTCCGTGATCGACGCCCCGCGTAGTTCGGCTTCGGCGCGATACCATTTCGACAGGCAATTGCGACAGAAACCTGCCAGATTCATGAGATCGATGTTCTGGACATCGCTGCGCTGTTGCAGATGCTTGATCAAACCACGAAAGGCCGCGGCTTCGGCTTCGATACGGGTCTGTTCGTCCATGAGTCAGCTCTTTGGGGTTAAGACGTGCCCGCGCCGCGTCAAAGCGCCATCGCGACACGATAAACATCGATTATAAAGACAGCGCCGCCGGCAGCGGTGGGCATGACCTTCGCTAGCGCGCTGTTCGTCTGAGCGCAGCGACAGCTTCAGCCAGCGCGCGTACCGACTCCGGCGCACAGCCTTCGGCCTTGTTATTGATGGTCACGAACGCCGGCTGGCCGTGGTCGACCGTGCCCGCGATCACCCGTGCAAGGGTATCGCGAGTGTGCGGATCGGGGTCGACGAGTTGATCAAACGGCGCATAGCGCTCGCGCGCGGCCTCGTAACCATAGTCGCCGTGGCTCGGGTTGAGATTCCAACGACACACGAACGGCCCCGGCCAGAGCTGGCGCAGAATCGGCAACTGTGCGTCCGGACTGGGCATGCGTGGATGCAGCCCCAGACAATACGTCGCACCGTGGGCCTTGAGCGCTGCCACGAACGCCGGCGTCAGCCATTGCGGATTGCGCACCTCGACGGCCACCACCGCCTCGGGCACCCGCGACTCGACCTCGCGCACGGCCTGTAGCAAGACGCGCAGCCGTGCGATCGCAGGGCCGATATCGGTCAACAAACGGCTTGGCAGCGGGCTGATCTGAAAAACCAGTGCGCCGAGCTTGTCGCCCAGCCCTGCACTCGCAGGCGCCACGAATTGTCGCCAGGCCAGCTCGGGATCGAGAAAATCCGGGTTTGCCTCCACCCCCTGGCCACCGGTCTGGCGAACGAGCGCATCGGTCACCTGCGCGGGCGCTTTAACCACGAAACGAAACCCCGTCGGTACCTGGTCTGCATAGTTCGCGTACTCGTCCACGCCGAGTGGTCGATAGAAGCTGCGATCCAGGCTGACGGCACCAAACAGCGGATGGCGCGCATAGGCAGGCAAACCCGCCCGGGAAAGCTGCTTTTCGCTATACAGTCGATCCCACACCCGATTCGCCCAACCGGGGAAATGCCAGGACGACGTGCCCAGGCGCAATCGTTGCGGCAGGTCGGCGGCCAGGCGTTCGAGCTCGACACCCGGCGATGCAGCGCCGACCCCGGCCGAGGCCGGCGGCGCATCGCCAAACAGCGAGCCGGTATGTGCGTCGTCGGCGTTCATGCTCGTCGATCAGGCATGCAGCGAGGCCCATACGCTCGACCCTGGCGACGCCCGGCATGCATCGGTTTCAGCCGCCCTCGCGGCCGGTATAGCGCTCGAAGTTGGCCATGCACTCGTCGAAATGGTCTTCGAACATCTTGCGATACTGGGCCGTGAAATATTCAATCGCATTGTCGCGCTCTGCGGCCATGTCTTGCGTGGTCTCGGCGGTCGCGGCCACCTGAAACGCGTTGAACCGGGCCGTGGCATACATCAGCGATGCGCTGACCTGCCCGGCCGATACGGTCTGCGACTGGCGGTTGGCGATATCGATCACTTCGTCCGCGCGGGCCCGAAATGCCGGAGATAGGCTTTTCCCGCTCATGGGCGTTTTGCCTTCGAAAATAGTGAATGGCGGCGCACAGGATACCGGAGACAACCGTGCGTAAAACGCTTTCGTATTTGTCGTGGTATAGCGCCCTGCACGTGTACGCCACGCGGGCCGCGCCGGCATCGAAAACAACGGCCTTAGCGTCTTGAGTTCGGCCATCACTGGCCAACGCCAGGAACATGTCGATAACTCAAGAATGACCGCGCGCCGCCGACAACGTAAAAAATCCAGCGCTGCGCTCGCCATGGCATTCCAATATGACCTGAAAGATTTTCAATCGATCGCGGTCGGTGCCGCGGTGCTCGGTAGTGGCGGCGGCGGCAGCTATACCGACGCCTGCAATCTGATCGCGCAGCTGGGCGAAAGCGGCTGGTCGGGCACGGTCGACGTTCGCGACTACGACGCGACCACCGACGCCTGCGTGCTGGCCATGATGGGCTCGCCGGACGCGGCCGAAAACCTCACGCTCGACGCGATCAAACGCTGCATGGCGAACACGCGTCAGGCGTTCGAAACCGCCTGCGGCGCTTCGCCACGCGGCGTATTTGCAGTCGAAATCGGGCCCATCAATTCCACCGTACCGCTGATTGCAGCCGCGCTCAGCGACCATGCGATCGAATGGGTTGCCGATGCAGACGGCGCTGGTCGTGCCGTACCCCAGCTACAGCAGACGATCTACGCAGGCGCAGCCGGGCTGTCTCCCGGGCCCTGTGTGCTGGCCAACGACGGCGATGGCCCGGCGCATGTCGAGTCTGCATGCTTGAACGCCGCGAGCGCGGGCGCGATCGAGGCGTTGGCCGGCGGCGTCGTCAACGCCTTCGGCAGCTATGCCGGCATCATGCTCTGGCCATCCATCAAGGCAAACGACTTCGCCCTAAAGCATCACTATTTGCCAGGTACACTGGAACAAACGCGCAAACTCGGCCAATATCTAAGACAGGCCGCAACACCTCCAACGACCGCAGCCGTTGCCGCGCAGATCAGCGGTATTACGGCGCGTAACGCATCGGCGGTACTGACCAATGTCTATATTACCGACGTCAAGCAGGCCACGAGCAGCGCTTCGCTGGATGTCGGCATCCTCCGGCTCAGCGATCACCCGGACCCGGCAAAAAGCCGCCAGACGCACAGCATCTACAACATGAACGAGAATCTGATTCTCTATTGCAGTGAAGATGCGGCCCCGGTAGTCGTCGCCCCCGATTCGATCTGCTATTACTCCGAACATAGCGGGCGCGGTTTTTCCAATGCCTTCGACGATCTCGCGCCCTATTACGACCGTGCAACGCGTCAAAGCACCGGCGTGGCGGTAAGCGTACTCAAAATCGAGGCCGCCCCCGCCTTTCGTGACGCGCCGGGCGTAGCCGAAAGTTTCGCCGCCCTGTTGCGTGGCATCGGCTATGGCGGGCGGCTGATCAGCCGCGCCTAGACAGCCCGTCGTATGGACGAAGAAGAACTCTACCGCAAGCGGCTCGATCTGGCGCTCGAATGCAGTGGGCTCGATCTGTGGGAAAACGATCTGCTCACCGGCGAGGTCATATTCGGCCTTGACCGGGTCTTTTCCGACCTGGGCTACGACAGCGAAGAGTCGGCCGCATTCGTCGACGATATCTTCGGCCTCATGCATCCGGACGACAAACCGGCCGTCGAGCAGGCCCTGGCCGATCATCTGGCCGCGCACCGAGCGGTATTACAGCGAATTCCGTATTCGTGCGAAGTCGGGCGCCTGGGTGTGGTATGCCAACTACGGCAAGATCGTCGATCGCGAGGGCGACGAACCCGGGCATCGCTTTACCGGCGTGAGCTTCAATCTCGATATCAAGAAACGTCAGGAAGCCGAGCTCAAAGCACTCAACGAGAAACTGCGCAAACAAAACGCCCTGCTCGAGCGCATGAACGCCGAACTGCATGCCCTGTCCATCAGCGACTCGCTCACCGGCATCTACAACCGCCGACACCTGTTGCAGACCGGCGAAGACGAATTCATGCGTGCGCGCCGGCTCAAACACGAGCTGGCACTACTACTCATCGATATCGACTGGTTCAAGCGCGTCAACGACACGCTGGGCCACGTCGCCGGAGATCACGTAATTTGTGCAGTCGCCGATTGTTGTTCGCGCGGCACCCGCGCCCATGTCGACACCGTGGGCCGGATCGGCGGCGAAGAATTCGCCATCGTGCTACCCGAAGTCGGCCTGGCGCAGGCCCTCGATCTTGCCGATCGTCTACGCCGGGATGTCGCCGCCCAACCGGTGGCGGTGTCATCCAAGGAAACCGTCAGTGTGACCATCAGTACGGGGGTGGCGACCCTCTCACCTGAGTGCGAATCGTTTCACGACCTGATGGTACGTAGCGATCGTGCCCTGTATCGGGCCAAGGATACCGGCCGCAACCGGGTATGCGGGCCCGTTAGCAGCAGTTAACGCCAACTCGCCCGTACCGGCACCGCCGCTCGTCACCCGGCCAGCACCAGCCACAATGGCAAGGTGAGCATGGCCACGGCGGTCTGTAGCGTTATCAGGGCCGCCATCAGTTCGGCGTCGCCGCCGAGCTGGCGGGCAAGAATATACGCCGAGGTCGCTGTCGACACGCCGGTGAACAACAGCACGACATCGCGGCTGACCGCATCCAGGCCGACGAACCAGGCAAGGCCCATGGCGAGCGCCGGTACGACGGCCAACTTGACCAGACTCGACATCCAGAGTGCGCGCGAGCCGCGCCATAGATGCGCAGGCCTTAGCGCCACACCCACCGCGATCAACCCCAAGGGCAAGGCCGGCCGCCCCAGTAGCGCGAGTATCGGATCGCTCCAGCCGGGCAGGCCGATATGCGTGGCGTTGAGTGTAATGCCGACGATACAGGCCACGATCAGCGGGTTGCGCAGCAGTTCGAACAGGCTGCGTGCGAGACCGGTTCGACCGAGCGCGCCCACGCCGATGAAACAGGCCACACTCAATAGATTCACGGTCGGCACGAGCACGGCAATCACGACCGCCGCCGTGGCAATACCGGCCTGACCATGCAGAGCGCCCGCGCCGGCAATGGCGACATAGGTATTGAAGCGCAGGGCGCCCTGAAAAACGGAGGTAAACGCGGCCTCATCGTTTGCCACGCGGCGGCGCGCCAGCCAGAGCCCGAGTGCGGCGGCGAGCGTCGCTCCGAGGCAAACCACGGCCAGTCGTATCAGCGGCACGCCGCTGATATCGGCGCGCGCCAGGGTATGCACTAAAAGCGCGGGAAAGAATACGTAGTAGACCAAGCGCTCAGCACGTGCCCAGAAGTCCCCGCCCGGATAATGGATACGGCCGAGCACCGCCCCGAACAGAATCAGCGCAAAAAGCGGACCGAGCGCATTCTGGATAGCGAGCATGGCGCCCAGCCTATTGACTCAAAAGCAAAGACGACGATTTTAACCCGGCATAAAACCAGGTGGTTTTTCGGGCTAATAATGCGCGGAACCGCCGAGCCTTGTCAGCGCGAGGTATCCGAATCGCGCTGGCCCAGCCATTGCCGGGCAAACACCTCGGCGGGCTCCGGCATGCCCAGATAAAAGCCCTGAACACAATGGACCGGATATTGGCGCAACGCCTGTAACTGATCGGCGTTCTCCACGCCCTCGGCAACGACCTTCAGCCCCAGCTCATCGGCCAGCCCACTGACCGCGGCCACGATTGCGCGGCTTCCCTGGCCGGTGAGCATCCGGGAGATAAAACTACGATCGATCTTGAGCGTGGAAACTGGCAGATCCTGCAAATAGCGTAGTGACGAATAACCGGTGCCGAAATCGTCGATCGCCACGCCGCAGCCCAGTTCCCGCAGCGCCTGGATGATGCCGGTGGCCTGCTGGCTTTCATCGAGCAGCGTACTTTCGGTGAGCTCGACATCGATCAACCCGGCCGGCAAGTCGTGCTCGTCGAGTATTGTCTGCAGGCGCGCGGCCAGATCGTTCTGCCAGAACTGTTTCGCCGATAGATTGACCGCCACGGGTACGACCGGCACACCCGCGACGCGCCAGCGGTGTTGCTGGGCGGCTACGGCCCGAATCAGCCGCCGGCCCAGCGGCAGGATGAGCCCGGAGCGTTCGGCCACCGGAATGAAATCCACGGGTGCGACATCGCCGAACGACGGATGATGCCAGCGCAGCAGCGCTTCGGCACCACGCAGGGCACCGCTGTGCGTATCGAAGATCGGTTGATAATGCACCGCGAGCCCGTCACCGGTTTCCGCGGTATCGCGTAGGGCGCTCTCCATGGCCAGGTGGTGATGCGCCTGCACCTGGGTTTTGGAATTGAACAGGCGATAGGTGTTACGCCCCTCCTGCTTGGCGCGATACATCGCGGCATCGGCGTTACGCATCAGGTCGTCGATGCTGTCGGCGTCGTCCGGATAGAAACTCACACCCAGGCTGCATCCGACCCGGAATTCATGACCTTCGATCTTGAACGGTGTACTGATCGCGCCGATCAGGCGATTGGCGATCAGCGACGCCTCACCCGGCTCGTCCAAATTCGGCAGCAAGACGATGAATTCGTCGCCGCCCAGCCGCGCCAGCGTGTCGTCTTCACGCAGGTGGGCCGCCAGACGCTGCGAGACTTCCAGCAACAGCTCGTCGCCAATCGCGTGGCCCAGGGAATCGTTGACCTGCTTGAAATGGTCCAGATCGATAAAGATGACCGCCAGTCGCTGGCCCTGGCGATGGGCATGGCGCATGGACAGCGACAGCCGATCCTCAAGCAGGCGACGGTTGGGCAGGCGCGTGAGCGCGTCGTAGTAGGCCAGGCGTCGAACCTGCTCTTCGTTTTCGCGAATATGCGTGATATCGCTGAACAAGGCCGCATAGTTCGTGATCTCGCCTTCTTCGTCACGGATGGCGGTAATGGTGAGCAGTTCCAGATACAGCTGGCCATTCTTGCGCCGGTTCCATATCTCGCCACGCCAGTAGCCATTGTGCTTGAGCGAGTGCCACATGCGCTCGTAAAATTCGGGCCCGTGACGCCCGGACGAAAGCACAGCCGGCGTGTGTCCGGCCACCTCTTCCTGGCGATAACCGGTCATGTGGGTAAACGCCGGATTCACGAATTCGATACGCGTGGCGGCATCGGTGATGATGATGCCTTCCAGCGAGGCATCGATCACGCGTTCGGCCAGTTCCAGATTGAAGCGCGACTGCGACAACGCCCGGTCGCGCTGGTCCAGGGCCTGACGTAGATCATCGCTATAGAAGCGCTCGCTGCTATCGAGCATCTCGCGAAAACCCAGTAGGCCGACCACCCGCGTCCGATCATCGACCACGGCCAGATGCCGCACCCGGTGGGCAATGAGCTGGTCGCGCGCATGAATGAGGGTGTCGTGCGGAAACACCGTCAGCAGCGGCCGGGTCGCCAGGTCCCCGATCCGCGCCTGACCCGGGTGATCGGCTACAAAGCGCACCAGGTCGCGCTCGGTGATGATGCCCAACGCCCGCCCTGGCAACTCGACGACGGCTGCATCACTCTGGGTAGCGCGCATGCGCGCCGCCGTTTCACTCAGTGTGAGCTGTCCTTCGAGCACGAGCGGCGTGTCGCACATGGCATGGCGTACCTCGCGCAGCCGCAGATAGCTTTCGAGCCCCTGGTTGAGTACGGCATCGCTGCGCGACACGATGCCCACCGGCACACCGTCGGCGGATAGCACCAGTAGATGGTCGCGCTGTTCGCTGGCAAATCGCGTCGCCGCCTCGCCCACCGAGGCATCGGCGCCGATGGTCGCGATGGGTTGGCGCATCGCCTGGTCGATGGGCCGGCGCATCGCCGCGGCGTCGGCAAAATCGAGATACAGGCAATCGTGCTCGGTCCATATACCGACAGCTCGGCCATTTTCCATGACCAGCATCGAGCTGCAGCGGCGCTCGGCCATGCGCGCCGCGGCCACATGTAAGGGGGTATTTCGCTCGCAGCTGAGAAGCCCCGTCTGCATCACGCGTTCTACGGGCAAATCCTGGTGCATCGTCAATCGGCTTGAGGAAACAGTGCGCCGCGCGAACGGCGCGTCTCGTAACTGGGTGCTCATTGGGGGCTACATCCATATATCCCCCTACCAATACCGGCCGCACCGCCATTTTCTTGAACGACCATCCAGGCACCGGCGTCGGGCCGGCATCGAGCGGCCGGCCATTATTCACGACGCGCGCGCACGCGTTGTGTTCTGGATCAACAAAACCCGCGCGGCTGGGCCTGTTGGCCGTGCGGACCCGCCGCTTATCGGTGCACGATATCGAGCTGCTCGAAGGCACCGTGGGCGTGATCTTCTCGGAACAACGCGTGATCGCGGCGTACACGATCGGCCGCTTCGATGGCGAATTCCACCATGTCGGCGGCAAACAGTTCCGGCGGGCCGATAGCGTTCATGATCGCCGGTTCGATGTCGTAGTCGATCTTGCCGGATTCGTCGGACAGCGCATGCACGCGTGCGAGTACCCGCCCGCAGATACGGGCATAGTCCTTCCACTGGCTTTTCGACAGATCGTCCAGGTCGATATCGTCGCGAAACGGCGCGCGCTCACGCGACATATAGCTCAGGCCATCGAATTCGATATGGCCATAGAACACATCGCCACGTACCAGCTGCACGGTCTGGGCATGGCTGATGCGTTCCGCGCGTTCGTCCATTTCATAAGCCGAAGGCGGTACCAGACCCGCCAGCGCCGAACGCCGCGCCTGTTTGTATTCGATGATCAGATCGTCCGTACCGTCGGCCTGCGGCCCTTCGACAAGCACGTAGTAGCGATTGAGCCCGAGCGAGGCCGTGCCCTGACCCCGGCGTATCGCCACATCCTTGACCCGCATGCCGCGAGCACGATCGGGCACGTCGATCTCGTTTTGCGCGACCAGCCGGTCGGTGATCGCCTGAAAATCCTCGCGTCTTGACGAGATCGGCACCAACTCCTCGGTGGATCGAAAACCGCTCTTGGTTTCGTCCAGATAATCGTCGACCAGCCACTCGGCACGCGGCTCGTGGGCGCTCTTGAACAACTTGCGGATGAGCTTCGGCGCATTGTCGAAGCGCATCTCCTCGTCCTGCTCGGTGCCCTCGCGCGCCAGGCGCTGAATGTCCTCGATATAGCCGCGCACGAAATGCCGCACCACCTTGATCTGGTGCTTGCGCTTGAGTTCGCCCTCAGCTTCGGCGGCGATCATGAAACCCACCGCACCGCGTTTTATATCCCAGGTGAACGGTGCGTAATACGCCTCGTCGAAATCGTTGACCGAAAAAATCGGCACGTTATTCGCGTTGGGCATCACCCCGAAATTTTCCGGGTGGACATCGCCGAGCGTCAGCACGGTCGGCATCCAGGCATCCTCGCCCGCCATATCGCGATAGAACAGCAGCGCGGTACCGCGGAAAAACGAATACAGCGAGTCCGAGAGCTCGTCGAACTTGATGGCGGCATCGTCCGACGAATCGGCGATACGGGTTTCGTGATCCTCGCGCAGGCATTGACGCACATGTCGGCGCCGATCGTGACCACTAAGAATACGCGGCCGCAGCACGAACTCGCCCGCGGCCACCGCTTCCGCCAGGCGACGAAACGCATCGAAGCGGGTGGCGACCACAGGCCGTGCATCCTCGAACGATTCGCGCTCGAGCGCGGCCGCCAGTTCTGCCTTGCTCATCGAAGACCGGCCCTCGATCTCCTGAGCCTGGGCCTGCTCGTAAAGTTCCTTTCGCGTTTGCTCGGGTTCTTCGCTCATGTTCCCTCGTGTGTCGCTGCTTGTCTTGCCAGTCGTGCAACCAGCATGCCCGACTCGGCCGCGCCCCGCATGCATAGCGCACCCCTAATACCACATGGCCATGCAACGACCGAGCCGGCTGTTCGTATCTGATAGCCGCCATCCGGCAGTAGGCGTATTCGGCAAACTGCACTCAACTCCGCAGCCTATCGGGTGCCTGGAGCAGTGCGTTCGAGGCATTTGGAGTCGGTCAGCGGTTAAGCGTCGCCTGAGCAGCCGAGGCACTCGGCATCGAGGTCGAACTCGCACAAGCCGATCTCGCCGGCACTTAAAAATGCGGCGTCCTCGGACGCCGCGACATGCTTGCCCCCGCTACGGGAGGCACACGAGCGCGCCAGCCTCACCAGCGATAGCTGAGCTTCGCCGTGATCTCACGCCCCGGGTTGTAGTAGTCCGCCGTACCGGAGCCTACGACGTGTTGCTCGTCCAGCAGGTTGCGCACATTCACCGCCAGATCGGTGTTGTCGGCAAGCGCGTAGCTGAATGCCGCATCGAACAGCGTTGCTGCGTCGCTCTCGTCGGTGTTGGCGGCATCGAAGTAATAGGCACCGATATAGCGCGCGCCGACGCCCATGCTCATATCCCATGCCGGCAAACGGTAATAGGTCCAGAGCGAGGCCGTATGTTCCGGCGCGATGCTGAACGCCTTGCCTTCGAGCGAGGTGCCGTCGCGCAGCGTGCCGCGCACTACTTCCGAGTCCATATAGGAATAACCGCCGGTCAGGCTCAGCTTGGACGTCAGCTCGGCCTTGGCTTCGAGATCCAGGCCGCGCACCCAGGACTTGCCGATCGTTTCCCGCTCGATCGTGCCGTTGTCCTGGACCACCGCAATGGTCACATCGTCCTTGCTCAGATCGTAGACCGCGGCGGAGAACAAGGCGTTCATCCCCGCCGGCGCGTATTTCACGCCGAGTTCATACTGTTCCCCGCGTTCGGGCTTGACGCCGATGGACGGCGGCGCAACCGATTCGACCTGGCTGATATAGGCTGAAATCTGGTCGTTGACCTTATAGGTCAGCGCACCGCGCACCGATGTTTCCGAGAAATCATCGGACGCGCGAACACCGTTGAGATCCGTACTGGCCAGATCCAGCCAATCATGGCGCAGCCCGGCCGTGGCGACCACGCGGTCGAAGAACGACAGATTCTGGGTCAGAAAGACAGACTGCGTCTTGTAGTCCTGATCGTTGCCGCTGTAGATATTGAGGTTGGTCGGCGCACCGCTGTATTGCGGGTTCGCGATATCGATCGGCGCGGCGTTGCCATAGAAGGAGCTGTCGTCGGTCGAGGCATCCCGGTACTCGACCCCGCCGAGCGTACTGCTGTCGATATGCTCGAAGCTGACGTCGTACTGCAGGATCGTATTGCCGATATATTCCCGGGCCGTGCTGTCAGTGCCGAAATAATCGCGATCGACCACCGTGCCGGCGCGGGCGGGCGAATCGGTGATGTAGACATAGCCGAAATCGTCGTTCAGGTCGCTGTAGCGCGTATTCGCCTGCAGCGTCAGGCCGTTATCGAAATCGTGGGTGAGCAGGCCGGTGATACTGGTTCGCTCGACATCGTGATAATTGAAGCCGGGCTCGCCGAAGAAGTCGTCGCGGTCATACTCACGGTCAAGCGGATAGCCGCCGCTGTTGGGCGTGTTGTCGCGATCGAGATAGTCGAAGATCAGCGTCCCGGTCGTATACGCGGTGGGCTCCCAGGAGATGCTGCCAAGCACGAACTGGTCGTTGTCTTTCGAATAATCGTATTCGCGCTCACCGTCCTTGAACTTGCCGACGAAGCGATAGGCCAGGGTCTGGTCGTCGTCGAGCGTGTCACCGACGTCGACGCCGACTTCCTTGCTGTTGTAGGAGTCGTACGAAATATAGCCCAGGCCGAAGCGCTGGAACGTCGGGCGCTTGCTCACGAAGTTCACCGAGCCGCCCGGATCGGCCGGGCCGAAAAGGGTCGAGTTCGCGCCACGCAATACCTCGATGCGCTCATACGCGAATGGCTCCTCGCGCACGCCGCGCATGGAACCCAGCGTCAACCCGTCGCGATAGGTCGTGGCCTGAAAGCCGCGAATCTGGAAATAGTCGTTACGGTCGTCCGTGCCGTAGTAGTCGGTGATCACGCCCGGCGTGTATTGAAGCACTTCCTCGGTGGTATCGGCATCGCGCTGCTCGATTTCCTTTTCCGTAATCACGGAGACAGACGCAGGCGTATCGAGAATGCTGGTGGCGACCTTGCCCCCCATCCATAGCTCGCGGGCGACAGTGGTGGCCGCGTTGTCGTCCGGCGCAGCCTGCGCGTTAACAAGGACCGGCGCGAGACGATACACCACCGACTGACTGGCGTTATCACCCTCGCCCGTATCCTGTGCATTGGCACTAAGCGGCATGGCGATCAGCGCCGTGCCGTAGAAAAGTGCGCTTGCAGCATGTGGCCATGCCCACGTGCCACGCGATTTGTCGTCAGCCATGCCGTCATCCTCGAAGGTATGAAAGATCGTCCAACCAAGGGATAAGCGACAGTAGCCGCCCGGCGTCGGCCCAAACGGCCACGCCAAGGCGTTGCTTCAAGTACTCCCCCGCCGGTGCATCGGGTTCACCGCCCCGGAACCCGGTGCCCCGTAGCGAAGATAGGTGGCGGCCCACAACATGTCAATACTAATGCGAACGATTCACATTCGTAGGTTTGAATCGTTGGCGCCAACGACAGCCTGCACGGCCCGTTATGGATCCACGCGCGGCACCGGCAGGTGCCAGCCTCGCCGCATGGCCATATAACGCACGAAAAAACACAACAAGGCAGCGCTGACAACCGTGGGCAAAAATGGCCACGCCAATGTCATGCCGGTTACCGCTATGGCCGACCCCAGGAGCGCAGCGGTGGCATAGAGTTCGGTCGGCGCCAACACCATGGGCAGACGGTCGATCAGCACGTCGCGCATGATGCCACCACCGATGCCGGTGATAATGCCCATGACAACCGCCATTACCGGTGAAATCCCGTATTCCAGGGCCCGTATCGAGCCGCCCACGGCAAACAGCGACAGGCCCGCGGCATCGAAGATCGCGACCGGTCGGCTGATGTGATCCACCCAGCGATAACCGAAGAAAACCACGAGTGCGGCGAGCATTGTGGCCGCACCGTAGCGCGCATCGGCAATCGCCAGGGGCGGCGTGGCGCCAATGAGCAGATCGCGGGTGATCCCGCCCACCGTACCGGTCGCGAATGCCAATACCGCCAGCCCGAAAATATCCAGCCGCTTCTGGGCTGCGGCCATCGCGCCACTAAGCGCAAAAACGAACGTTCCGGCAAGCTCCAGCAGGCTAAGCAACAGATTCATAGAACGCGAACCGGTGGCGTGCATGGCGTAGCGTCGCTGGCGTCATTCTAATCGTGCACGACGACCCGACGCCATCGCAGCGTATCGGCAATTACCCGCGATGGCGCCAGATCCGCCTTCGAGTGACAAAACGCTTCGCCAGGCCATGCGAACCGTGCCCGACACAAACGATCGCGTCACAAAGACAAACGGCATCGCGATAATCGGTCGCACGATGTCGCCAGCCCGCCGTCAATTCGCCGGCGCTCGGACCATTTGCTCGAACGCGATCAGCGCCGGCGACCAACCCACGGCGGCGGTGGCTGCAAACCATGTCGCCACGTCGCCGATTTCCTCGGCCAGCTCGAGATAATGGATTGCAAAACGCGAGCGGTGTGCATCGACCACCGTTTTGGGCAGCAATGCATACCCCATCCCGGCCGCGACACAACCGAGAATACCGTCGATCGATCCGAATTCGAATATGCGCGCTGCAGCAATACCCTCGCGGGCCAATAGCCGCTCGATCCGGTGTCGATAATGACAGCCTTGCTTGAACGCGAGAAATGGCCGTTCCAGCAACGTATCGCTATCCGGCATCGTCTTGATCGGCGCATCCGCAACGAGTACGAGCGACTCCTGAAACGCCTCGACACAATACAGGCTGGAATGAGGCACCGTGCCCGCAACGAAGGCGCAATCGATGATGCCATCGAGAAGCTGAGAGACGATATCGTTCGTCGTGCCCGTGGTCAGACGCGGCTCGATACCCGGATACGCCTTGTGGTAGTTCGCCAGCAGATCGGGCAGTCGTACCGCTGCGGTGCTCTCTATCGAGCCGATACGTAATACGCCGCTCGGCGCCTGCGCGTCCTGAAACGCGGCACAGGCATTATCGTGCGCGGCAAGAATCCGTTGTGCATGCGGAATGAAGGCGTGGCCGGCCGGGGTGAGGTGAATACCGCCCTGGCGCTCGAACAGCACCACGCCCAGCTCGGTTTCCAGCTTCTTGATATGGGCGGTGACATTGGATTGGACCGTATGCATTTGCTTCGCGGCGCCGCTGAAACTTGCGTTCTCGGCCACGGCGGCGAATAAACGCAGCGAATGAAGTTGCATGGCGCCCGTCGTCGGATCTTAAAAAGAGATCGCGATTATCATTAAAAATCGTTTCTAATGAAATGAGCGCCGGCTTATTTTGGCGTTCCACGCTCGAACGCAGCCGGACGTTTTCATGGCGCAAACAACACGCCACCAAGGCTTGGATATACCGGCCATCGTTGTCGGCCTGGCATCCACACTGGTGGGCATCGGCCTGGCGCGATTCGCCTACACGGCGCTTATTCCACCGGTGGTGGCTGCCCACTGGTTCACCACATCGGCCGCGGTGTATCTGGGTGCGGCCAATCTGCTGGGCTATTTCATCGGTGCGATCTCGGCGCACGCAGTTTCCGAACGTTTTGGCCCGCGCGCCACCCTCGCCGCCTCGTTCGGTATTACCGCGCTGAGTTTTCTGGCCTGCGCCCACGCCGCCCCGTTCGCCTGGTTTTTCTTCTGGCGTGTGCTCTCGGGCCTGACAGGCGCATGGCTGATGGTGGTCGGCCCGGCCACGGCCCTGGCTGCGACCAGCCCCGACCGACGCCCGGTCGTGGGGTGCTTGATGTTTACAGGCATCGGCATGGGCGCACTGTTGTCGGCGCTGGTCGTACCTACACTGCTGCAGGCCGGGCTCTGGGTCGCCTGGATCGTTCTGGGTACCTTGACGCTGATCGCCGGCACCGCTGGCGACATCGCCCTGTATCGCTTGCCGAGCCCATCCGGCGACGGCGATGCAGAGCAAACGAACGCGCCCGTTTCGAACAGTGCGGTGCGATGGGCGGTGGCGCTTGTCATCGGTGCCTATGCGGGCGATGCCATTGGCTTCGTACCGCATACGGTGTTCTGGGTCGATTACCTCGCCCGCGAGGCCGGATTGGGCATGGCGGCCGCGAACGTGCAATGGGCCCTGTTCGGACTGGGCGCGATGATCGGCCCGCTGATCATACGCCTCATCGTGCCGCGCGCCGGCTGGCAGGCCAGCCTGATCGGTGGGCTGCTCATCAAGGCCCTGGCCGTGGGCCTGCCATTGATCGCGACCGGGGTCTGGCTACGGTCCGCCTCGTCGATCGCAGTCGGCGCGCTCGTGCCGGGCGTCGTCGCCCTCACCTCTGGCCGCCTGGCCGAAATCGCCGGGCCGGCCGAGCACAAACGCTTATGGGGCCAGGCAACGGCGGCATTCGCACTCGCTCAGGCGATCGCCGGTTACGGCCTGTCCGCGCTTTCGACAGCGGCCGACAGTTACCGCCCGTCGTTTGCCATCTGCGCGGCGATTCTGCTGCTGGCCTGCATTCTGGCCTGGCGGGCCGATCCCGCACGTCAGCAACGCCAGCATGCCCACCGGGCAAGCGCGTCACGCCACAGCGCCGATGGGCGATGAATGCGATGCCCGACGTCCCAGAACCACACAATCACTCAATGGAGCCTGTCATGGAAGAACAAGCCCTGGGCGCGCGCTGCGCCGAGATTCTGAGCACCTGTTTATACGCCAATATCGCGACCTGCCACGACAGCCAGCCCTGGAACACGCCAGCCACGGCTGTGCCCGATGCCAGCCTCGATATCTACTGGTCGTCGTGGACCGAAGCGGTTCACTCGAAAAACATCCGCGCCAACCCGCTCGCGTTTCTGACCTACTACGACTCGACACGGGCGCGCGGCACGAACAACCAGCGCTGTCTGTATCTACGTTGTGAGGCCGCGGTCGTTGTCGATACAAAAGAAGCCGAAGCCGCACACGCACTGCTGTATCCCGGCGCGGATATCCGACTCGATGATTTCTTCGATTCAGGCCTGCGCCGCTTCTATCGCGCGCGACCGCTGCAAGCATGGCTCAACTGTCTCTCCGAGCAACAGGTCCAGCCCGACACGATCGATATGCGGCGCGAAGTGCCCTTGCAAGCGATCCGGGCCGCGCGCTGACATCACCGCGCCGGGCCGCCGTGGGCGGCTCCACGGCCGATGACCTAGTTCGCGGCGGCGCTATTCCGACCGTTACTGCCGGCAAATCGTTCTGGCCTGCGCTAGCCAGCAAGTACTTATGTAGCAGGCTGTTACACAGGCCGGGCTCGGTTAGAATAGCGCCGGTAAAACACAACGGCGGCGCGCAGCCGCGCGCCGAAGCCGCGATTCGAACACATTGCTGAGCTCCCCACGATGGAATGCTTCAATCATGAATCGGTAGCCGCAATCGGCGTCTGCCGCGGTTGTGGGAAAGGCATTTGTCGCAGCTGTGCCATTGAAAGACCGGGCGGGCTTGCCTGTTCGGCAAGCTGTGTCGAACGCATCGACGCCATGGCCGACCTGCTCGACTCGAGTATGGCCGAGCAAAACCCGCCGGCCCGATTCGATTATCGCCCGATCATGTTGATGCTGGTGCTGGGCGTGACCTTTGCCACCCTGCTCACCCAACCCTATGTGCTGGGGCTGTTCTGCCTGGCATTCGGCGTACTGAGCCTGATCTATCGCCTGATCCAGAACTGGCGCGCAGCAAGACAACGAGATAAGCGCAGTACTCGCTGACCTGTTCGATACAGCGATCTCGCTGCTCCGGCTTCAGCCGGCGCGGAACCTGAAGCGGCGAAACGCCAGGCGCTCGTAGATCCAGTGCACGGAATGCAATTCCGTCAACGTCGCCCACATGGAATTCCGTGGAGCGTTGGTGCCGTAGCCGCCCGGTTCGGAGTACCCGACATCGATCACATCACCCGCGACCGTCTCATGGACCTTGATCCGGTGTTCGGCGACACGTTTCGCCGTGCCCTTGTCGCGAAACCACATGCGCGCATGGATGCCGGCGTGTCGCTGGCCGTGATCACAGACGTCGAACAACGTCAGTTCGCCGCGACGCGCCTTTCTTGAAAGCAGGCCCCGGTCCCGAACGCCGGCAGCCACCGGCTTATAGGTCAATTGCAGTGTGACGTGGCCCCACCTTGAGGTGCCATCGAGACGTTCGACACCAGCTCATCGGTCGCGATGCACCCCCGGCTACATCAATACAGTCAGGTACCCAGAAAAGCGCCGAGCTCTTCGCAAGCGCCGGTCGGAAACGCTGCCTTCAGGAAATCGAGAAACGCCGAGACGCGTGCATTGACAAGACGTCGCGTCGGGTAGAGCACCCATAACGCAACGTCCGAGCCCGGTACGTCCGCCCAATGGGCAAGGCGCCCCGTGGCAATGTCCTGCCCAACCAGAGAAATCGGCAGGCACCCTGCGCCCGCGCCTGCGCGCACGGCGTCGCGAATCATGATCATCGACGACAAACGCAGTACCGGCTCGAACGCCATGCTCGCTTCGCCTTGCGCATCGACAATCGACCAATGGTCGTCCTGTGGGACGTCACGCACGACCGCAGGCACGGGCGCATGATCGACACGCGAAAGCGTCGGACTTGCCGCGATGACGAGACGATCGCGCAAGAAGGGCCGCCCAACCAGGGTTTCGTCCGGATCCGGGTTCACGCGGATCACGAGGTCGTATCCCTCCTCGATCATGTCGACCGACCGATCTTCGGTGGTCACCTCGAGCCTGACGTCTGGATATTGCAGCGCAAACTCGGCCGCGAGCCGGCCCATTGCGATCTGCGAAAAAAGCAGCGGCACGCTGATTCGCATCCGGCCCCGAACCTGCGTACCGCCGGAGGCGATCGCAGCCGTCGTTTCCTCGAGCTCGGTGAGCAGATATCCCGCCCGCTCGTAGAGCGCCCGGCCTTCCTCGGTGAGCTTGAGCTCGCGCGCGCCCCGCTCGAAAAGCCGTACGTTTAACGACGCCTCCAGGCCCGCGACGCGTCGCGACAGGGTCGCCTTGGGCCTGTAAGCCGCACGCGCGGCCCGGCCGAAGCCCCCGTGACGCGCGACGAGCGTGAAATCGGCAAGCGCGAGCAGATCCATGGCCACTCCGAACGTGTTCCACCAATGGAACAGATCGTCTATATATAGCGGCTATTCGCCCACACGTGAACCACTTAATTTGAGTTCGTCGAAACACCCCACCCAGGAGAACTCAAATGACCATTCTTGTAACCGGTGCCACCGGCCATGTCGGCCGCCATGTCGTCGACCAACTCATCAACCGCGATGCGGACGTGCGCGTTCTCACCCGCGACCCCGGCAAGGCCGATTTCCCGTCAGGCGTCGACGTCGTACAGGGCGATCTGCTGGATATCGATAGCGTGCGCGCGGCCTTCGCCGGCATCCGTACGTTGTTTCTGCTCAACGCCGTGAGCGGCGACGAGTTCACGCAAGCGATCATCACCCTCAACCTCGCCCGCGAAGCCGGCATCGAACGGGTCGTCTACCTGTCGGTATTCGAGGCCGACGAAGCGGTCAACGTGCCCCACTTCGCCGTCAAGTACGGCGCCGAACGGATGCTGGAAGCGATGGGCTTTAGTACCACGATCCTGCGTCCGACCTACTTCATCGACAACGAAGCGATGGTGAAGGATGTCATCGTGCAGCATGGCATCTATCCGATGCCGATCGGCAGCAAGGGGCTCGCCATGGTCGATGCGCGCGACATCGCCGAAGTGGCCGCCATCGAATTGATCCGACGTGACGCGGCGGCAGGCAAACTGCCGATCGAAACCATAAACATCGTCGGCCCGGACACCCTGACCGGCGAAGATATCGCTGCGATCTGGTCCGATGTACTCGGCCGCTCTATCGCCTATGGCGGTGACGACCCGAGCGGGTTCGAGCAGAACATGGCCCGCTTCATGCCCCGCTGGATGGCTTACGAGATGCGTCTGATGGCCGAGCGCTATGTCAGCCACGGCATGATTCCCAAACCAGGCGATCGCAGCCGCGTCACCGCCCTGCTCGGCCGCCCGCTGCATAGCTATCGCGACGCCGCCCAAACCCTCGCGGCAGCCTGATCCACTCCGGCGTACACAAGGGGCGGGCCCTGTCCGGCGTTTATCGGACGCGCTGGACGGGGCCTGTCCCCTGTTACTGCCGAAAACCGTCCGTACCGTGCGACCGAGCTAACTGCGGGCGGCGACAGCTGCGCAGTCAGATAGGCCGATATGCTCGGCGGTTTCCTTTACAGTCAGTCGCTCGCGCCTCGCAGTCAAAAAGTCAGCATACGATCCGCGATTTCCCAATATAAGCGGCCACTGCCATAGCCGGCTTACTGGCCTATCGGCGCCACCAGTTCGTCTTACCGAGCTCCACGACCTCATCCCCGCGCCCGTTCATCACGGCGCGCAGCATATACAGCGAAAAGCCCCGCGCCTGCTTGGCCTCGATCTTCGGCGGCATGGACAGTTCCTGCTTGGCCGTGCGCACGTCGACGACCACCGGGCCGTCGTGTTCGAAGGCTTGTTTGAGCGCGTCATCGAGGGCCGCCGAGGAGGTGACCTTGATACCGCGAATGCCCAGCGATTCGGCGAGTTTGGCGTAGTCGACCTGCGGCAGATCGGTGGTGGAATCGATATAGCCGGCGACTTTCATTTCCATGGCCACGAAGCCGAGGGTTTCGTTGTTGTAGACGATGACCTTCACGGGCAGGTTTTCGGCCGCCAGCGTGATGAGATCGCCCATGAGCATGGAGATGCCGCCGTCGCCGGCCAGGGCGACGACCTGTCGCTCGGGATAGGCGATCTGCCAGCCGAGTGCGGCAGGCACGGCGACGGCCATGGAGCCGTGCATGAAGCTGCCGGTGAGACGCCGCCCTTCGGTCATGCGGATATAGCGCGCAGCCCAGACGGTGGGCGTGCCCACATCGGCGGTGAATACGGCATCGTCGTGCGAGAGCGCGGAGACGCGGGCGGTGAGGTATTGCGGGTGCAGCGGTTCGTTGTCTTCGCGCGGGGTGGCCAGCTCGTCCAGGTTTTCGCGTGCTTTCTTGTAATGAGCCTGACAGGCGTCGAGGAATTGGGTGCTGCTGTTTTCCTCGAGCTTGGGAATGAGTGCGGCGAGCGTGGGCCCAATATCGCCCACCAGGCCCATCGTCAGCGGCGAGCGCCGGCCGAGATGCGCGCCACGGATATCGATCTGCACGACATTGCCGTGCCCGGGAAAGAACTCGCGATACGGGAAGTTGGTGCCCAGCATGATCAGCAGATCGCAGTCTTCCATGGCGTGGTAGCCGGAGGAAAAGCCGATGAGCCCGGTCATGCCCACATCGAACGGGTTGTCGTATTCCAGCGATTGCTTGCCACGCAGCGCGTGCACGATGGGCGCCTTGATGCGCTCGGCGAACGCCAGCACTTCGTCGTGATAGCCGTGGCAGCCGTAGCCGCCAAGAATGGTGACCTTCGAGGCCTTGTTGATGTGCTCGGCGAGCACATCGAGCGCCTCAACCGGCGGCACGACGGTCGGGCGCACCGGCGGATGCCAGTTCATGGGGCGCTCGGGCGCGTCGGCAAGCGCCACATCGCCGGGCAGGACGATGACCGAAACCGAGCGATTGACGATGGCGCTGTTCATCGCTGCTTCCAGCACCTGCGGAATCTGGGCGGCGTTGGAAACCAGCTCGCAATAGTCGCTGCACTCGGCGAACAGGTTCTGCGGGTGCGTCTCCTGGAAATAGCCGAGGCCGACCTCGGAGGACGGAATCTGGGCGGCGATGGCCACCATCGGCACATGCGCCCGCTGGGCCTCGAACAAGCCATTGATCAGATGCAGATTGCCCGGTCCGCATGAGCCGGCACAGACCGCGAGCCCGCCGTGGGCATCGCCCTCGCCGGCTGCCGCGAGTGCCGCGACTTCTTCATGGCGCACGCCGATCCAGCGAATGGCCTCGCGCTTGCGTAGCGCCTCGGTAAAGCCATTGAGCGAATCGCCCGGCAGGCCCCAGACATTCTTCACACCGGCCTGGATCAGTAGATCCGCGAGTACATCCGCAACCGTGTTTTTGGCCATCAATCAATCTCTTGGGCGGCACTGAAAATCGCCGCGCCTGAATTAATTGCTTCATTGTACACGCAATATTCGGCGAACGCCGCACTAGCAGTAGCAGCGGGTTACCGCCAAAAAAGCGGACTGAATATTCGCTCACACGGCCGAGACGGGGCCGCGGAGCCTGCACGCTGCGCGGTCATTGCGTCGATCGGCGCGGGCAGATCGAGAGCGATCGGGGGAAGTGGGTTACGTCCTGCGGGTCAGCCGACAGCGCAGCGCATCACATCGATACGCTAGCGCTGAGCGAATACCCGGCGCCAGCTTATTCAGCGACCGGGTAATAATTGATATGGAGGATGTTGGGGCTGATGCCGGTGGTCAGCGGTGCGACGACGATATCGCCCCGGTCCTCGAAGCCGATCATGCCGTAGCCGCCCTTTCCATAGTCGCCAAAAGGCCTGAACTGCTGTACTTCGGTCTGGGTCGGCTTTGCCAACGCCTCGGCGATCTGTTCGCTGGTGGCCATCGGGTCATTCACGTTGCGCAGGATGATCGAGCAATGATCATCGACGGTGGAGAAGCCGATCTTCACCGAGGCGTTGATATCGGCCGGGCCGGTAAAGCTGGCATAACGCATGGCGCCGATGTCCCGGCCGCTGCGGTTGCCGAAGTCCTCGGACGCATCCATCGCGTCGATCACCGCCGCCAGATCGCCATCGCTGCCCATACAGTATTGCTGAAACAGAGCCGTGGCTTGCTCGGTCGGCGCCGCAAGCGCCGGCGAGGCAAGCACGCCGCTCAGAACGATACCGACAATCCAGCGGGATAAAACACGTGACGCCACGATACATCTTCCTTTTTTCTTTGTGTTGAACGGGTTATGGGTAGTGCCAGCGGTGTCGCGATTCAAGAACGACACGCCGACATGACCTTTGCCAAAACGTGGGCTGCCCGCGAGCACGATGATTGCGCGTGCGGGACGTCAGGCCGCGGTACCCAGTCCACGCCCCTCCGGCGCGAGCTGGACCGCATAGCGAATCGCGGCAGACAGGCTCTCGTGGCGGGCGATGCCCTGGCCGGCAATATCGAACGCCGTGCCGTGATCGACCGACGTGCGGATGATGCCGCCCTTGAGACCCACGGTGATATTGATGCCTTCGTCCAGCGACAGCACCTTCACGGGCCCATGGCCCTGATCGTGATAACAGGCCACGACCACGTCGAAGTCGCCGCGCACCGCGCGAAAGAAAAGCGTATCGGCCGGTAGCGGGCCGGTGACATCCACGCCCTCGGCCTGGGCGCGCTCGATGCCCGGCACGAGTTTTTCTTCTTCCTCGCCTTCGCCAAACAGGCCGTTTTCGCCGGCATGCGGATTGATGCCGCACACGGCAATGCGTGGATTGGCCTCGCCGGCCGCGGTCAACGTGTCGTGGGCCAGACGGATGACCTGATACGTGCGCTGCGGATTGATTCGCCGAATCGCCTCGATGATGCCGACATGGGTGGTCAGATGAATCACCTTCATCTGCGGCGTGGCGAGCATCATCGCGTAGGCATCGGTGTTCGTCAGCTCGGCCAGAATTTCGGTATGACCGGGAAACAGATGCCCGCCCGCATGCAGCGCGGCCTTGTTCAACGGCGCGGTGACGATCGCCGCGATCGTGTGCTGCTGGGCCATCTCGATGGCAATACGCAAGAATTCGAAGGCGCCGTGGCCGGCACGCTCGTTGACCTCGCCGAAAGCCAACGCGCCAATATCCAGACCGGGGTCGACGCAGACAACATGACCCGGGGCAGGATCGCGGGGCCGCGGCTGCTCTGGCGCGCAACGGTGGATTTCGAAATCGGCGCCGACGATGTCGCGAGCACGCGCCAGCGCGCCGGCATCGCCGACCACGATCGGGCGACACAGGGCATAGGTCGAGTCGTCGGCGAGCACGCGTGCCGTAATTTCCGGGCCGATGCCACAGACATCCCCCAGCGTGATTGCAATGAGCGGCGCTGTCATGAGTATTGTCTCTGCATTGGTTTGAAAGGTTTTCGGTCTCAGTCGGCCGCCAGTTCGTCCGTCGTGGGCGTAAAGCCGCCGCGGGAGACGAGAAACGAGATATACAACGGCAGCAGGATCGCGGTGGTGACCGTCGAAGCAGCCACCTGCACCGTTGCCAGTTGGGCCACGGCATCGAACGCCGGATTGGCGGCCGCGATCGCCATCGGGGTCGCAACCGCATTACCGGCGGTCGACCCTTCGGCCGCGCCGACGATCGGGTTCCACTTGAGCGCACGGAACACGAGATAGCCCGCGGTACCGGTCAACAGGGTCGTCATCACCCCGATGAGGATGCCCGCCAAACCGCCTTCGATGATCGCCCCGAAGTCGATGCCCATACCCAGCGCGAACGCGAAGAAGGGAATGAGAATCGGGCTGCCGCGGGCAAGAAAGTCGCGCATGTCATCGTCGAGATTGCCCAGCACCATGCCGACGACAACCGGCAACAACACCGATATGAACGACACGATCGAAAACAGCCCTTCGACGAAACCCATGGCGCCAAAAATGCTCAACGCCACCATGGTCAGAAACGGACCATCGTTGAGCGCGAGCACGCTATAGGCGGCGCGGTCTTCGGCAGTTCCATACTGGCCGACGATCGCCACATACAGCCCGCCGTTGGAGTTGGTCATCGCTGCGATGATCGCCAACGGCACCATGCCCAGAATCAGACCGTCGCTACCGGCGAACATGTAAGCGATGAGGCCAACGAGCGCGCCGACCACCCACTTCACGGCCAGCAGCGTACTGCCCTTGCCGACCGCAGGGCCGATATTGCGCAGGTTGATCTGAGCCCCCGCGCACAGCAGGAACAACGCGATCAGCGCGCCGGCGCTGTCCACGAACAACGCCTGGGTGAAGTTGCCGATGCGCAGAAGGTCGGGCGCAAAGGTGTTGATCAACGCGCCCACGAGTAGCGGCACGACCATCATCCCGCCCGGGATACGCTCGAGCGTTGCCTTTATTTTCATGTCTCCTCCGGGACAGCGGCACAATAGACGAAGCCTGCAATCTGCAAGAGTATGGTAATTTTTGCAATATAGTGCAATTTTCTGGCGTCGCTTGCGGTCGCCCCATTGCGCGTTACCGCTGCGGCAGGCAGCGAAACGAATAAAAGGAGGTGCGTGTGCTACCGGCAAAGCGACAGGCCAAAATCATCGAGCATCTTAGAAAGGAGCGATTCGGCTCCTTGCCGGATCTGGCCGACCTCGTGGACGTATCGGTGTCGACCGTGCGCCGCGATGTGGATCTGCTGTGCGAACAGGGGCATCTGTATCGCACCCATGGCGGCGCGGCCCTGCGCGACAAGGAAGGCACCACTATCGAGCCGATGCCCGAAATCTCCAGCGAGATCGCACGCGCGGCCAAGGAACGCATCGGGCGCAACGCGGCCGCGATGATCGAGCCCGGCCACCGCGTGATCTTCGACAGCGGCAGTACAACCATGGAAGTGGCGCGCGCCGCCCTCGAACGCGGCATTGCCTTCACCGCCATCACCAACGATGTCGCCATCGCCGCGGTACTGGCCCGGTCGTCGGTCGTGGATGTTCATGTACCCGGCGGTCAGTTGCGGCCCCGTTCGGCCACGCTGCTGGGGAGCGTATGTCTCAAGGCGTTGGCCCGACTGAACGTCGACCTGGCGTTTGTCGGCGCGCACGCCGTCTCGGCCGAGGGCGCATCCGAGACGTCGACCGAACACGGCGCGATCAAGCGCGTGATTCTGGAGGCCGCAGACCGCAGCGTGCTCGTCGTCGACAGCGGCAAGTTCCCCGGGCGCTCGCTGTGCCTGTTCGCCGGCCTGGAGGATTTCAGCGTCATCCTCACCGACGACGGCCTGGACAACGACCTCGCGGCCGCGCTCGAGGGTCGTGCTATTCAACTGGACGTATTGTCTTGAATTCGCGCTTCATTCAGATCATCGCCGACGACCTTACCGGCGCGCTCGACGCGGCGGCCCCGTTCGCCACGCCCGAACAGCCGATGCGGCTGCTTCTGGGCAATCCGTCGGTCAGCGGTCTGGCAGAACTGGCCGGGCTGACCGTGAGCAGCGCCAGCCGCGATCTCGACAATGACGACGGCGATGCAGCACTTGAACGCGCATTCGCCGCTATCTCCGCGCCCGGCGTACCGCCCGACCGTGCACCGCTGCACTTCGCCAAGGTCGACAGCGTACTGCGCGGCCGGCCGGTCGCAGAAACGCTCGCCCGCATGCAGTTGTGGGGCGCAACCACTTGTCTGTTCGCCCCGGCCTTCCCCGAAATGGGCCGGCGCACGGTCAACGGCCATCAGGAAACCCAGATCGATGGCCTGTGGCAGCCGGCCGCTATCCACGACATCGCCTCGGCGTTCAAACGTGCGGGCGTCGACCCGATGCTGCGCGGTGAAGGCGACGCATCGGTCGAGCCCCGTTCGGGCATGCTGATAGGCGACGCCACCGAGGCGCGGCATCTGAGCGCCCACGTCGACGCGCTCGCGCATCGGCTGGATGTGGTGTGGGCCGGCAGCCGCGGCCTGGCCGAAGCCATCGCCGGGCCGGCCGCACCGCGGCCGGCGCCGCCGATTGCCAGCGTAATCGTTGGCACCACCCATCCGGTCACCCGCCATCAGGTGGAGCTGGCAAGCATGGCCGGCCTGTTCGCCACGACCCACCTGATCGATCCGGTGCCCGAGGCCCAAAGCGCCGACATCACCCGCGCCCGGGTGGCCGCAGCCGTCGCCGAACTCGAGCCACCCACGAGTCGCGGTCTATTGGTCGTGGGCGGCGATACGCTGGCCGTCGTACTCGAGGCCGCTGGCGCGCAACTGCTCGACTGTGTCGGCGAAGTCGCGCCGGGCGTGCCGCTTTCCTATATCAAGGATGGGCGTTTTCGCGGCGTACCGATTCTCACCAAGTCTGGCGGCTTCGGGGCCAACAATCTTCTGGTCCGCCTGCTCAATCGAAGCGATTCAGGCGACGTCTAAGGCTGCACTACACACGGTATCCGCCAGGGCGACGATTACGCCGCTAGCGCATCGCATTACGCCGGCTTGCGCACCAAGACAGGCCGCTCGCTGTAAGCGTTGATATCGCGCGACGGGCTTGATCCCGACTCATTTTCGCAATCGAGGTTTCGCCGCGGCGGGATGACAGTTCCACGGCTCGTGCCGAGCGTTATCTTTTACATTCTGATCGACGAACCGGTAATGGTCTTCCTTGAGACGAGCCCACCAGTTCTGCTTTATCGCGATTTCGTGGCGCGCCAGAACCTTTTCCACGCAGTCGATACACAGGCGCGACGCGTCGTAGGCCAGGTCCAGGCACTGTTTTTCCTGGTTAAGCGCCACGCTATCCATGCCGTAGAGCTGGTCGATATCAGCCACGGCTTGCGCCAGATTCGTCTGATTCACCGACGCCAGCTTGATATGACGCTTCACTAAATTGACCGCCGATACGCCCAGGCGGTGTTCCTTGTTCATTGCGCTTCCTTGACGAGCCTCGACCCGTAACAGTGACCGTTCAATATGTATACTACACCTATATTCGTCGAGATCACCGGGAATTCAGCACACACGCGTCAGAAATTCGCGTCGGGTTCTGTCGGCATCGCACGACTGTGTCGACGCGGCGGCGACGCACCGAGGGCAACGTCTGCGCAACGGATTTACGACGCCCACGGTTATGGTCGGAGCCCGATAAAAAAACAGGACCAGGTTTGCCGGTGGTCGGCCACTGTTACCACCGGGGCTTGCGGGATCGTCTATATTCGCCGCCGCTCCCGCCGGCCTTTCATTGCCATGACCTCATCCTTCTCAGCCGCTGCACGGATCGCGATCGCCGGATTTCTGGCGCCGGCGGTGTGTCTCGTGCTCGCCCTGATTGCCGGGTTCCACGGCACCCCCGCTCATGGCCTGTCTGACACAGCGGCGGTCAGCGGCCTGTATCGCATCCAGTGGATTGCTGCACTTGCGATGGCGGTCGCGTCCGCCCTTTGGCTGGTACTCGGCCTGTACTTTCTGGGGGCCGGCCATCGGCAGGCCCGCCGAGCCCTGCGGTCCCCGGTCTATTTGATCCCGGCCGCGCGCTGGTTACGTGCACGGCTGCAGACGGTACTGGTTATTACGACGGGCGCGCTGGCGGCCACCGTGGCCAGCGGCGCGATCTGGCTCGCCATCGCGCTTGGCGTATCCGACCCATTGCATGGCGATTTCCCCATGCTCCACCACGCCGCCGTGATGGCCTGCGTCGGTCTCGCATTGTTCGCCGGCTTCGACCTGTTCCAGTTCGTGGCCGGCATCCGCGCATTGCGCCGGACACTGGATGTGGAAAGCGTCATACAGGTGGCCGGCCAGTTGCTAACCGAATCCGCAGCACCCGCTTTGTGGCAGGCCGTACGCCATATCGCGCAGGTACAAGACACCCAGCTGCCCGACCAGATCGTGCTCGGCTTCGTGGAAGGCGCCTTCATCACGGCCGCGCCGGTACGCCTCCAGCCGGCCGGCCTGGACGTGCACGGCTGCACCCTGCATCTGCCCCTGCTCACAATCGCGCATCTCGACGAGGTCGAATGCACGGCCCTGATTGCCCACGAGCTATCGCATGTCGCCAACGCCGATATCGAACAGGCCATCGCGCTCGGCACCGAACAACGTGCGATCGCCCGTAGCTACGCTGCGCTCGAGAACAGCACGGCACGTGCCCAGCTGAACGGCCTGCTCACGCAGCCGGTCGCGCGTCTTGCCGAAAGCGTGATCGCCGCTCTGGATTGCGCCGTGGCCCGCGATCGGCGCGCGGCGGAATACCGCGCCGACCGGGCCGCGGCCGATGCAAGCTCGGCCCCGATTGCTGCCGCGACTATCCTGCGTGCGGCCGCCAGTCAGCATGTGGCGCAGCAGGCCATCGCAGCCTTCCAGAATGGGCCGATCACGCCCCCGCAACGGCCGTTCACTGCGTCGGATGCCTGGTTGAGTACGAACGCCATGCCGGGCATGACGCTGGCAGACGTGATCGCGCCCGATCCCCATGCACGCCACCCCGGTCTGAACGAACGGCTGGCCGCGCTCGGCATTGCCGATGACCGCCACGTGTACGCGCGTGCCGAACGCATCATCGCGCCCGGGCAAAGCGCACTGTCGCGCTATATCGGCCCCAGCGCCCCTATCGTCGAACAGGTCGATCGCGATCTCGCCCATCTGCTCACCGACGATTACGCGCGCTGGCTGCACGAACTGGTACGAGACAAACAGGCCACGCCCGTCGACAACAGCTACTACGCGGATATGCGCGCCGTGATCGTGACGTGCGCGGTCGTCGGCGTCGCGTGTCTGCTGGGCGGGCTTTTTCTGTTCGTGTCCGGCTATGCGACCGATGATTTGCTACTGCCCGCGATCGTTGCACCATGCGTCGGCCTGCTCAGCCTCGGCCTGGCCGCGTGGCGGTTGCTCGGCACGCCGCCCGTCGTGGTTCAAGTCACGGACAGCGCTATTATCAGCCGTCACCTGCACGACTCGATTCCGATCGACGCCCTGGACAATATCCGCTTCGACCGCCGCAACGGTCAGCTCAGCGTTTATCTGCAGCTGCACGAACAGGCACCGCTGCCGCGTTGTCGGCGCATCACGCTCGGCGCCGCGCAATGCCATGCGCCCTCGCAGCACGTAGTGCTCAAGTTCGGGCCCCTGCGTACCGCCACCGAACGCCTCAGCCACGAACGCTTCGTCGAACGTTTCAGCGCGGCCGTTCAGGGCCGGGCTGCCGGCGCCGTACTCGATACGCTCGCCATCGATAATTCGCCGCCCGAGCGCGGATGAAATGCGCCTGACGCAATCGCGCCAATGCCGTTTCCGGCCGGCGCGGCTGCTCTGAATTGGCTACGGGACACGGGCGTGTCGGCGTGACCACAAACCGCCAGTGCATGCCGCTGCCAAGACATGGCGGGCACAGCGACATACTGGCGGACAGACGACGGTGGCTACGGGCCCCGCTCGGCGGCCGAACGGCCTAAGCGCGGTCTGCCAGCATCGGAGGCGTCTCAATACTTTCACCGGATGAGGCGACTTCGCGGGCAGACCCGCGAATCTGCTAAGCGTTCTCGTGCGTCTGCTGACGGTAGGCGTTCAGGATGCCGCAGATCAGGCCCGGAAAACGCTGCTCGACCTCGGCATACCGCGAGGTATTGCGCATCTCCACGCCCTGCCGCTCGCTATGAATCAGCCCGGCTTCGCGTAGTACGCGAAAATGCTGTGACAACGTGGACTTGGGGATTTCCCGGGCACGCACCGATGCAAAGCTGGAACAGCTCTGCGGGCAGCCATCGCTTTGCATCTCCGCATAAATCGCGGCCCGAACCGGGTCCGATAGTGCGTGCAGGATGGCTTCCACTCGAACGTTTTCGATCGACGGATGGGTCAAAGGGCGCATGCAAAAGATTTTACCAGCCCTTGTATTTTAGTTCATATGTTCGTATTTTCTGAACTACCGAATATATGAACTTAGCCCTCTACAGGAATACCGTCATGAGCAAGCTTTCAGGCAAAGTCGCCCTGGTTACAGGGGCATCGAAAGGCATCGGCGCCGCCATCGCCCGTCACCTGGCCGGCGAAGGCGCCGCCGTTATCGTCAATTACGCGTCCAGCCAGGCGGGCGCCGACGCCGTCGTGGCCGATATCACCCAAGCCGGCGGCAAGGCCGTAGCGGTACGCGGCGACGTATCCAAGGCGAACGACGCCCAGGCTCTGGTCGATGCAGCGGTCGAACATTTCGGCCGGCTCGACATTCTGGTGAACAATTCCGGCGTCTATGAGTTCAGCGCGCTGGAAGACATCACCGAAGACCACTACCACCGCCAGTTCAACACCAATGTCCTCGGCCTGCTCCTTGTGACGCAGGCTGCAGCCAAGCATATGAGCGAAGGCGCCAGCATCATCAACATCGGCTCGCTGGCCACGCGTCTTTTGCCCCCTGCCAGCGCGGTCTATACGGGCACCAAGGCAGCGGTCGATGCGATCACCGGTGTGATTTCGCAGGAACTCGGCACGCGCGGAATCCGCGTCAATACCGTCAGCCCCGGCATGGTGGAGACCGAAGGCACACACACGGCCGGCATCATCGGCTCCGACATGGCCGCCGACATGAGCACGAAAACACCGCTTGGCCGTATCGGCCAACCGAATGACATCGCCCCGATCGTCACCTTCCTCGCTTCGGATGACGCCGGCTGGTTGACCGGCGAACAGTTCTTCGCCGGCGGCGGCATGCGCTAACTCGCGCCGACTATCAACGTCAGTGCAGTCACACGGCTCGATCAAATCGATCGAGCCGTCTTTTGTCGTCGAGCGTAGCGTTCACGTTCAGACGAGCGAATGTCGCAAACCTTTTTGCTGGTTCCGCCGACCGCTTCGCAGCGGCATGTTCAATACAAGCCCTGAGCGAATACTTCGCGGTCCTTGTCGTTGCGAAAACCTGGGCTGCAGGTAATGATCAGACGAGCCGGGTGGCGCCCAGGATCGGCGACATTCCATACGTGACGGGATATCGGTGCATCAAAGCGAGGCAACCCGACATGACCTATGTAAGCGGCTTTGTGAGTCCGGTGGAGAACCGCCGGAAATCAGACTATGTCGCTAGCGCGAAAGCAGCCTGGCCGCTGTTTGCCGAATACGGCGCACTCGAGATGGTCGAGAACTGGGGCGACCACGTACCCGCCGGCAAGCAGACCGATATGCCCCGCGCGGTCGCATTAGCGGATGGCGAAACCGTGGTCTTCAGCTGGGTCCTTTGGCCGGACAAGGCCACCGCCGATGCCTGCTTGGCCAGTGTCGAACACGATGAGCGCTGGCACCAGCTGGATATGCCCTTCGACGGCAAACGCATGATTTACGGCGGTTTCGAGACGATTTTTAGAGCGGGCACCTGAGAACACGCGTGCTCGGCCGCCGTATGAAACAGGTCTGAGCCGATAAACCGGAAATTACTAGCCCAATAGGAAGATGACGACACTGCCACCCGATTAGGCACCCGATCTGGATCCGGATACTGCCCGGCCCCGACCCGCTCAGCGGATCTGGTTAAGCGCAAGGGCCAGCAGCAGGCCCAACACGGTCGCGATGCCCGCCAGCCGATGGTTGGTCTGGAACGCGCGCGGGAAGACATCGAGCGCGAGCGACGCCACGATCGCGCCCGCGGTAAAACAGCGCAGATAGCCAAGCACGAACGGATCGGTACTCGAAAACGCCAGGAACCCGACGACGGCCGCGGCCCCAAGCAGAACGATGATTGTCGACCACAGCAGCCAGATCGCTCGCCGCGTGTAGCCGCGCTGGCACAAAACCTTGGTCGCGCCCGCGGCCTCGGGCACATTCGCCAGGAATATCGACCCGGCCAGTGCTGTGATACTCAATCCGGGCTGGTCGATCAACGTGATGCCCACCGCCAGATTCTCCGGTATGCCGCTAAGCAACAGCGAAGCCGACGTCGTCGCAGCCTGATCGGTGGACCTCAGATGCGACAGCGCTTCGTTGAGTGCCGTATAGAGCACCCCGCCGGCCAGGATCGCTGCCATCGGAAGCCACGGCGCTTGATTGCGAATAATTGGCTGGATCAATTCCAGCACGACGGCAATCAACAAGGCGCCGCCCGATAACGCAACGATAAAACCATCGACACGATCCGGCAGCCGCCCATACATGGCCCAGGCCGTTCCCGCGACAAGGGATGTGGCCATGGCAACGACGAACAGAGCGATCAGCATGGACGCAGCCAGCCATCAAAATCAGGGCGAAGTATAGATACCGACGGGGGCTATTGAAACGCTTGGGCGACACCCGCCCCGGGCGCGGTTATCGACGCCGACCACGCGTCGGGATGGACGTCAGCTTAGCCGATTCGCGCCGCAATCAGCGCCCAAACGCAGCCTGGCCACCCGCGCCTGTTTTGACACTGCGCCGCCCCGGCCCATAGGCTCGTTGGGTTAACCCGCGAAAAAACCGCATCTGGATCCTAGGCCGCAGGCGTGTGGATCGGTGTCGGCGCGGCCATTTATTTTTACGGGGGTGCCAATGGATACGGGCAAACGGGTCGACGAACTCGAAGAGCGCTACGATTTCGATTACGAGGTAGGCGAAGACAATATCCACCCGTGGGGGCTGGAGCTACACAATCCTGTCTTCATCTGGAGTGCCGTGCTGATACTGATCTTCGTGATCGGCTCGATGCTCTACCCCGATATTGCCAAAAGCGGCTTATCCGGCGCAAAGACCTGGGTCATCAACAGCTTTGACTGGCTGTTTCTCAGTGCGGGCAACGTATTCGTTCTGTTCAGCCTCGCGCTGATCTTTCTCCCCCATGGCCGCATTCGCCTGGGCGGCGAAGATGCGGTGCCCTCGTTTTCGCGTCTATCCTGGTTTGCCATGCTCTTCGCGGCCGGTATGGGCATCGGGCTCATGTTCTGGAGCGTGGCCGAGCCGGTCGGCTACTTTACGGAATGGTCCGGCACGCCGCTCAACACGCCGGGGGGCGACGAGGCCTCCAAGACAGCGGCCATGGGCGCGGTGATGTACCACTGGGCGCTGCATCCGTGGGCGATCTACGGCGTGGTCGCGCTATCGCTCGCATTCTTTGCCTATAACAAGGGTATGCCGCTGTCGATCCGCTCGACCTTCTACCCGCTGTTCGGCGAGCGCGTCTGGGGCACTTTGGGCGACGTCATCGATACGTTGGCCGTTGTGGCCACCATCTTCGGGCTGGCCACCTCGCTTGGCTTCGGCGCCCAACAGGCGGCAGGCGGCATCGAGTTCCTGTTCGATATTCCGTCCAACCTGCCGCTTCAGATCGGCATTGTCGCCGGCGTGACCGCAGTCGCGCTGGTGTCGGTCATCCGCGGTATCGACGGCGGCGTCAAACTGCTCAGCAATATCAACATGGGCTTGGCAGGTCTGCTGTTGCTGTTCGTCATTGTCGCGGGTTCGATCGTCGCATTCGCGGGCAATCTGCTGACCACTTATACCGGCTACGGCGAGTATCTGCTGCCGCTGAGCAACCCCTTCGGCCGTAACGACGAAACCTTCTACCACTCCTGGACCATCTTCTACTGGGCCTGGTGGATTTCCTGGTCGCCGTTCGTGGGCATGTTCATCGCCCGCGTTTCGCGTGGCCGTACCGTGCGGGAATTCCTCACCGCAGTTCTCATCGTGCCTACCGTGGTCACCGGCATCTGGATGAGCGCATTCGGTGGCGTCGGCGTGGACCAGGCCTTGAACGGCGTCGGCTCGCTGGCGAGCGGTATTCAGGATTCATCGCTCACCTTGTTCCGCATGCTCGAGAACCTGCCGCTCACCAGCATCACGTCGTTCCTGGCGATCGTACTGGTCCTGGTGTTCTTCGTGACATCGTCCGACTCGGGCTCGCTGGTCATCGACACGATCACCGCCGGCGGCAAGACCGAAGCCCCCACCTCGCAGCGTGTCTTCTGGTGCGCCGCCGAAGGCTTCATCGCCGCGGCGCTGCTGGTGGTCGGCGGCTCCGACGCACTCAGCGCGCTCCAGTCCGCCGCCGTCACCACCGGCCTGCCCTTCACGCTCATCCTGTTGCTGATGTGCTATTCGGTCCTCAAGGGCCTGCACCACGAGTACAAGCTGCTCAAGCTCAAGGATGCGGAAACGGCTACCGGCTGAGGCTTGCACGCCAAGATGGCGAAAACCCACGGGGCGGGTGCTACGGCAGCCGCCCTTTTTTGTGCGACGCGTTGTACTCGGAAGCAACGGGATCAGAGGAGCCTAACGCTTATATCCTTGCGCGCCAAGACGACGAGCATACCGTTACCGGATGTTCAAAGCAGAGCCTGAGGCAACACGAGGATTAGGTATGCGGTTCCTGGTTTTCGATCCAGGTTCGCGTATGCTCCAGACTTTTGCGTTATTGGCGATCGGTACGAATATTTATAACCTTGTCGCACCGCGAGCGATATTCTTCCGCTACCTTCGTATTCGGCGGAAAAAAACCTTTGTCGTAGTAAGCGCTGACTACGCACTCGTAGGTAACGATATGACGTTTCGGTTGATATTCTAACCAGTACTTAGACTTCTGCTCGTCCTTTTCTAGGCCAAAATATCCCTGTTCGTAAGCGTGCGAGAGCACAAACTGCCAGTAGGTCATCCCGCGGGACGCGGCAGTCTTGAATAACTCTAAGGCTTTCTCATTATCTTTTTCGACCGACAAGCCTAGCGCAAAAGCCCATCCTAGCTGACCAGCCGCATAAGCCGATCCAGCCTCATATTGCCGCTGAAAAGCTTCAACCCCCCCCCGTTCCAAATCACTATCAGCCGTGAATAGCTGCAGACTCGCTAACCTAGTCTTAGCAAGCGTATCCCCGTCGTTTGCTGCTAGCGCGAGAAAAGCCTTCGCTCTTTCCTGATCCTTTTTTACCCCTCGACCATTTAAGTAGCAGTCGGCCAGACCACGCAAGTATAAGTGATACAAATACCCGTCCGGCAAAGCCGAAAATCCTTCGGATATCTCTGGCCTGTCTCGCAATACATCCGAAAAGGCAGCCTTAATTCGCTCACCGATTAGATAAAGGCTCTTTTTCTCTATGCCTTGTTTTCCTTCTGCGTCGACACAAAAAGCCTCCGTATCAAATTGGGCATGCCCACAAAGGGAAAAGGCCGTGCCTACTAAGAAAATAAAGGCTCTCATTTAACGCCTCAGTATTTATCTATTACCTGCTGACGACATACCAACTAGCTCCATCTAGGAACAGATCACATTTTAATCCGTTCGAATGAGCGACCTTGCCAAATGGCACTATAAAACGCGGCCTTAGAAATCCGGTGACAGTACATGTGATTGTCAAAACGCGTAAGACGCCTTGCCTAATTACCTGCAAAATTCCGAAATTAAGCATACTGTCCGCAGATACACACTGCGCCTCACTGTTTTATCACCGTGACTGCGCAGGCACGCGATAAAAACCGGAGATTTGCCTTTCCCATAGTTATCAAGACGATCGCCATTCGGGACAGACCACGATTTTTCACGTTCGGTCAGTTATGCGTCAAACAGAAAACGTGGTCTGTCCCCTATCGTCCCGCATCAGTAGTCGTAAGGCGTTATAAACGATCCAGTGCATGTGGATTTCATTGCGCACGCCGGCCGGCGTGCGGCACCGTAAGATGTCCATGCCCATCGTGGTCTTCAGGTCACGGAAGAACAGTTCAACCTGCCAACGGCGGTAATACAGATCGGCCAAATCGGCGGCACTGTAAATCGTGGGATCGGTCAGCGTCGTGATCAGCGTATAGCCCCTGGTCCGAAAGCCAGGCGTGGTGACGTCGACACGGATTTGGCGTAGCGTCAGCTGTGCCGGCATGGCCTGCCACTCGGCTCGGCTATAACTCAGGCGCGGGTTCCAAGGCGGTTTTGGCCATTCGATCAGCAGATCGTTGTCGCCGAGAACGGCTTGGGCGTTGCTCGCGCTGACCGGCGTTCGCCGGGCCAGCGTAAACACGCTATCCACGCCGCGCTGTGCGAGTTGCCAGACATCGTAGTAGCTACAAAAGCCTTTATCGCCTAACAGGATATCGTCGCGCTTGAACGTCGCCCACTGGGCTCGCAGCAATGGCAGCTCTTGCTGTTTTCGATGGCCTAACCGATGGCTGAGCACCGCGCCGTGAACTGGACCCCAGAATTCGGACAAGGCACTAAGTGATGATCTGCTCCACAATGGCCGAACCCGGCCAAGGAGCAACTATGCGACGCAAACGCCGTAATCACTCACCGGCCTTCAAGGCCAAGGTGGCACTCGCCGCCGTGCAAGGCGACCGAACGCTCGCCGAACTGGCGCAACAGTTCGACGTCCATGCGAACCAGATCACGCAATGGAAACGCCAGCTGGTTGAAGGCGCCACCGAGAGCTTCGACAAGGGGCCATCGCCATCGGATAACCAAGCCCAGATCGACGCGTTGCACGCCAAGATCGGTGAGCTGTCGATGGAGAACGATTTTTTGGAGCGCGGGCTCGCGCGCTTCGACCCGAAGCGCGGCGGGCCATGATCGATCACGACCACAGCCTGCCGATAACCCGCCAGTGTGCGGCGCTCGGTGTGGCCCGATCGACGGTCTACTATCGGCGTCAGCCGGTATCGGATACCGATCACAGGCTGATGCAGCGTATCGATGCGCTGCATCTTGAGCGGCCATTTCTGGGTAGCCGACGCATCGCCGATGCACTGGCCGATGAACAGGGCTTGCTGGTCAATCGCAAGCGCATACAGCGTTTGATGCGGGTCATGGGGATCACCGCCCTGTATCCGAAACCGCGCTTGTCACGACCGGCACCCGGGCATCGGATTTATCCGTATCGCCTGCGGGGGCTGACGATCGACCGTCCGAATCAGGTCTGGGCCAGCGATATCACGTATCTGCCCATGGCGCGCGGCTTTCTATACCTCGTCGCCGTCATGGACTGGTACTCGCGCAAGGTGCTGGCCTGGCAGGTGTCGAACACGCTCGACGACGCGTTCTGCGTCGATGCCCTGCAGCGTGCGATCGCACGCTACGGACGACCCGAGATCTTCAATACGGATCAGGGTAGCCAGTTCACGGGTCGCGCGTTCACCGGCGTGCTCGAAGACCACGCGATCACGATCAGTATGGATGGCCGCGGGCGCTGGATGGATAACGTCTTCATCGAACGGCTCTGGCGCAGCGTGAAGTATGAGGAGGTCTATTTGAAAGCCTATGACAGCGGGCGCAACGCCAAAGCAGGCTTGGCCGATTACTTCGCGTTCTACAACGCCAAGCGCCATCATCAGGGCCTTGATCGGGCTACGCCCGATCAGGTCTACTTCGACACACAGCCGCTACCGCAGGCGGCTTAACCCGGCAGGTCATCACTTAGAAATCGCTGCGGACTGTCTAATGGGTGGGGTCCAGCTCACCGGTCGCCAGACAGAAGCATGCGCAGATGCGTGCCTGCGGAAAGCCACAACCTGGCTTCTGACTGGCCGACTGAGGCCACTGCGCTTGATTGGCCGGCGTATCCGGCATGCTGATACCGGTCCCGTCGACCACGATCACACGTCGCTGTTTCCATCGCGCTGCACGTGCGAGGCAATCGAGCCGACTGCCGGTCTGTGTCGCGATGCCTGCCAGCATCGACTCATCGAGTTTGGCTCGCGCCTGACAGTACGCGGAGGTCGATGACGACGGCATCGGCCAACCCTTGGCTACGGCATGCGCCTGGATTTTTCGAACGACTTCTCGACAACCACCGTCGGCGTCTAGAATCTGAGAGAAAAAGGCCCAGAAGGTGTTTTCCTGACTGAAAAAACGCCGCCGGCTAAAGCGCCCGGACGACTGTTGAGACAGTTGCCGCGACGAGATCAAGCGCTCGAAGCGAGCGCCCAGTACGTGCAACGAATGGGCTTTGATCCGGGCTCTTTCGTCGGCCCACTTTTGACGGGCTGAGCGCGGCGTGCGGCGTAGTGTTTGCAGATGAAAACCGGGCAGATAGAGCCTTGGAGTGGGCATGCGACATTGTCGCTGCCCCGCCCGAAGTGGACTACCGTTTCACGATGCTGAATGGGCTTAACTTAGCGCCATTCTGGTCTGTCCCTTATTTCCTTAGTCTGCCTCTCGCTTCGAATTTGTTTCGTAGAGCGTCTCGGTAATAGCGCCACGAAATATTTCTTCGTTCAAAAACTGAAGCAAACGCTTGGCCTCAGTGCGGTCCGATGGGAAAACGATCTTGCCTTCGTCTACAGCGATATTGATCTCGTAACCACGCGAATGATCGACGATTTGCTGTGCTGAGTAGCGATCGAGAAGCCCAGAGTCTCTCAGCATAGCGAAACGCTTCTTAAACCATTGGTTAGCGCTAGTGGCCAATGCGATGGGATCTTCGGCTAAAAGCAATTCATGGTTCAGAATTTCAAGGATATCCTGCTCAGCAGCTTCCTCGTAAAATTCTGCTAGCGGCAAGAACGTGTTGACCGTTCGGAAGTTGAGAAACAGTAACTTGGCCTCTTCGGGCAAAAACACCGCAGATAGTTTTTTTTCAAGCGACAAACCTGGCTGCTCTGTTGTACGGTACGCATTCCCCTCCAAAAGAAGATAACGGCCGGGACGAATAACGTGCGCACGATTGAAGTTCTGGAAAAGGACTAACTCTGTTCCATCGTCGTCGGAGGTGAATGCCACAACGCCAACAACAGCATCAAGTGCCTCCTCACTTTCGTTGATTGAAGGCAGTTCATGCGCGCTTTCACTATCTTCTCCGGACAGCCATTCGGGGCAAACATATTCTTCGAGGAGAAAGCGCTCATGGGCTTCTGGCGTATAGCCAGCATCAAAACCGACTTCTTGTATATCATTCAGGAACTCTGCCAACTGGCCTTGCCAGTCAGCCGCCAGCTCCTTTTGCAGCCCTTGGTGCAGAGGCACCCGATATAATTGCCGTGCCATTCCAGATTTGACGATGACAGCCAGCTGGAAATTATCGAGCATTCGTCCCCCCCACATCCAAATAAATCCGATGCGCCAACTGGACCGTCTTTATATCGCAACCAACGCGATAGAGTTCATTGCGGCTGATCAGCACTCTTGAAGCGCCGTCACGATTTTTGACTCTGTAAAAATGATAGCCAAGCAATCCCATTACAGGATTGAAGTGCATCGCGCCAGTGTGAATGACGACAAGAAAAATTATACTAATAATGTACGTGCCAGTGAGCCAGTGGCCGTCAAAACTCATAGTCTCTGAAGATATGAATGGCAATAGATAGGCCACTAAAAAGGCCAACATTCCCTGATCATTTTGCTCGAACTCAGTTACTTGAAACGTGTGCATCTGAGCATTCTTAGCCACGTATTTTAGCAATAGCCAGCAAAGCAAGATTAAAAGCCCCGCGACGACAAACCATGGCGCCCACTCCTTTGCCGGCAAGCCTTGTGAAATCTTATTGACCGCGACGGCGCCCAATATCGGCGACAATGATGTGCCTACCAGTAAAAATTTGGCAAAGCTATTCAGCACGACTCAACCATTTAACCGTCTAGCCAAAGCAACGTCGATTAATCCGACTGAGCACTTCGAAAAACGTGTGAGCTGAAGCAATAAATCTTCTCACTCGACTTAATGTCGTCGTCGATAGTCATTGCTAGACCCTGCCGATTTCCCGTTAATCAGATTGATACTGCTGCGTCTGGTTCAAATCAGCCGCGATAGTTGGGACAGACCACGTTTAAAATCATTCGAGTGGGCGACCCGCAAGCCTACGGCGAAGAAAACTTCGCCCGGTCACTATTAAGCGGTTCTTTCCGAACCGCCGGCATTCACATAGCAAGGTAATCAGTATGCTGTTGCCAAGCCGCGGTCCGCACCGTGTTGTGCCAGCAGTACAGACTAAGTTGCTCTTGCACTAAAAAAGTCTGCCAGCGTCTCAATATGATGGATCATCGAAAGCTTTTTGGGCACACCGAGACCTGGATAATGTCGTACGGCATACAACTCTCGAAAGCCCGTTAAACCTGCACTCTCTATAAATTGCGAGTTCACGTTGTCTGCGTCTTGAACAAGCAGATTTAGTGCCTCTGCAAATTTCGCTGCGGTGTCGTCTCGAGTACCCTGAGTATGAGATACGAAATGTCTCACGAACATTACATTATCCCGGTTGCGATCAATATAGGTCAGGTGAATAGCAACGGCGTACGCCGGTCCTCCGCCGTCCGAATAATTATCACCAACTATCAGGAAGTCCCCGAAACCTTGCAGCCCCATCTCGCTCCAGGCTCGATGTAAATCGGAGAACCTTTCTTCCGGTGGATAATCCGCGTTGTTTTGGCTAACAAAACCGTCTCGGATGAGCACCTGTGGAAACCCTGCGAAATTTCGCCGATATATGTCGGAGCTATACCGGTCAAAAAAAATGTGCGCCAAATTGGCGTCCGGCGCTCCCAAACTTTCCGCGAGATCTTGTGGGCCGGTGAAACCAGCGTGGATAAGTGCTCTTGGTGTAGTTCGGAAGTTGTCATTGAACGCGACGGCTTGTTCTATAGTCGATTGAGGCCCGAGCCGGAAACCCGGTCTAAATATATCTCTGTCCTGATATTCGTCTTGTAGGAGACGGACGATTGTTTGGCCTTGCCCCGCCAGCTGCCCATGGCCTGGGTTTAGTACCACAATCGCACGGCCACCAGCTTCTGCAACGCTATCTAGAGCGCTACGCAATCGACTAAAGTTAGCGCGAACAGGTTCAATGATTGGCACAAAGCCCGCATGAGCCATCAAGCTCGCAGTCTCACGAATAGCAATTAGCTCAAATTGCTTCCCTCGAAAATATGGGTAATACACGACTGTTCATCCCCCCAGTGTTTTGCCTTTTCTATCGGTGTATTAACGGCACGTATAACGCGGGTACGATCACCCTTGCGAATCTTAACCGCTAGCGCCGAGGCGCGCAGAGAATGCGGCAAGGACTCGATGAACTGAGTTAACGACGCGAGACTGCGAGTTTGCTTCAACGTGTTCAGCCAAAGCTCATGTACAACTGCAGCTTCAAGCGGTTCGAATAGGGCGCGCATCGCTTGATGAATCTGAGTATTCGGCAAGTCAGGCACCTCAATATCTAGCGCGTCTAGAATCGCTTGCGCCTCGTTCCGCCTCGAACTGTCAAATATGGCGAGCGGGCAGAGCGCCCCCGGATCTTCATTTGCTTCGCGGATAGTCCGAATTCGATTCCATCGCGCGAGTGAAAGTACTCCCACGTTTGGGTCAGTGTGAGCGATCACGTCATCAATGTGATTTTCCCCGGCGATCACATAGACTCGCGCGAAAACTCTACGATAATCAGCAATCTGAGCCTTGAGGCGCGACAATGAATCGCGCTCGGATTTGATCTCGTAAACGCTGGAGGTGCCATTAAGAACGGCCATATCCGCCTTCGAATTGCCCACAGCGAATTCGGTCAACATGCTCGCCGTGTTCAGCGAATGTTTGCCGAGTAAAACGTTGTGGGTGAGCGCCGATCTGTATACGTACTCGCTTCGAGCGCCGCTACGTCTAAGTTGCCGAAATGCAAGTTCGAAGGCATCACCTACAGTCGATTTATCACTTAGTCGCGCCGAAACGTCCGGCGTAAGACGATAAAGATCCGCAAATAGCGGCGATCGTCCAGAATTCGCCAACTCGCGAAAGACACTCGGCGAAAACATCCGAGTAATAGCAAGAATCTGGTTAGCCGAAGTCATCTGCAACGTTACCAGTCAGATATTGCATAGAGTGCTTCGGTTGAAACACCTCACGCACAAAAACGTCATAGCGCTACCCTCTTACGCCGACTTCGAAACAGCCTTTCGAACAAGTCTGGGGTTATTGCCCACAGTTCGCCCGACGGTTTCCCCACCACCTTTTACGCAAACTAGCTGTACTGCTCAAGGAAACGAGTCTGCCAAACCGAGCTCGTAATGAAATAAGCTGCAAAAACATCGACTTTCCAGCACTAACCGATTAGTAGCATCCCTATTCCCACTCAATCGTCCCGGGGGGCTTGCCGGTTACGTCGTAGACCACCCGCGAAATCCCGCTCACCTCGTTCACGATCCGTGACGAGACATGTTCGAGCAGCTCGTACGGCAGATGCGCCCAGCGGGCGGTCATGAAGTCGATGGTTTCGACAGCGCGCAGAGCGATGACGTGTTCGTAGCGGCGGCCGTCGCCGGTCACGCCCACGCTGGAAACGGGCAGGTAAACGGCGAAGGCCTGGCTGACCTTGTCGTACCAGCCGGATTCGCGCAGTTCGTGGATGAAGATGGCGTCGGCCTTGCGAAGCTTGTCGGCGTATTCCTTCTTCACTTCACCGAGGATGCGCACGCCGAGGCCCGGGCCGGGGAACGGGTGGCGCATGAGCATGTCGCGTGGCAGGCCCAGAGCTAAACCCAGCTCGCGGACTTCGTCCTTGAACAGTTCGCGTAGCGGCTCGACGAGGCCGAGCTTCATGTCTTCCGGCAGGCCGCCCACGTTGTGGTGGCTTTTGATGACATGCGCCTTGCCGGTGGCGGAGCCGGCGGATTCGATCACGTCCGGGTAGATGGTGCCCTGGGCGAGCCAGTCGATATTGGTGAGTTCGGCGGCGTGGGCGTCGAAGACTTCGATGAAGGTGTTGCCGATGATCTTACGCTTGGCTTCCGGGTCGGTCACGCCTTCGAGCTTGCCGAGGAATTCGTCTTCGGCATCGGCGCGGATGACGTTCAGGCCCATGTGCTCGGCGAAGGTGGCCATGACTTCGTCGCCTTCGTTCAGGCGCAGCAGGCCGTTGTCGACGAACACGCAGATGAGGTTCTTGCCGATGGCTTCGTGGATGAGGGCTGCGGTCACGGAGCTGTCCACCCCGCCGGACAGGCCCAGCAGCACACGCTGCTCGCCCACCTGTTCGCGGATACGCTCGACCAGATCTTCGATGATGTGTTCGGAGGTCCACAGCTCGCCACAGCCGCAGATGTCGTGCACGAAGCGCGAAAGAATACGCCTGCCCTGGGTGGTATGGGTGACTTCCGGGTGGAACTGGATGCCGTAATAGCCGCGCTCTTCGTCGGCCATGCCGGCAAGCGGCGCGCCGTCGGTGGTCGCGATCACCTTGAAGCCGTCGGGGAGCGTTTTCACCCGGTCGCCGTGGCTCATCCAGACGTCGAGCAGGCCGTGGCCTTCTTCGTTGACGTGGTCCTGAATATCGGTGAACAGTTTGGAATGGCCGCGCGCCCGCACCCGGGCATAGCCGAATTCCTTGACCTCGGAGGTTTCCACCTCGCCGCCAAGCTGGGCAGCCATGGTCTGCATGCCATAGCAGATGCCCAGCACCGGCACGCCCAGTTCCCATACCGCAGCCGGCGCACGTGGGCCGTCTTCGGCGGTGGCGGATTCCGGCCCGCCGGATAGTATGACGCCGTTGGGGTTGAAGTCCCTCACATGGTGATCGGCCACGTCCCAGGCATAGATTTCGCAGTAGACGTTGGCCTCGCGTACGCGGCGGGCGATGAGCTGGGTGTACTGACTGCCGAAGTCTAGGATGAGGATTTTCTCGGCGTGGATATCCTGGGTCATGCGCGGTATCGGGCTCGGCTGATGGGCGGGAGGTGCGACCATGGTTTCAAGGTGCGCAGGATACCGAATCGGCGCCCGCTCGGCAGCGCTCGCGCGGCTGCATGGCCGCCGGCTAGAATGACAGCCTGATGACAGGTGGCTTGTGGGCGACGCCTTCGCTGCATGACCCGACGTTCGCGCACCATCGCGCAGCAAGCCGCGCGATCCGACGACAGCATCCGACCACGGCATCCGACGATAAACGCGCGCTGCCAGCGGCGCGCCTGCCTCGCCATTCAAAACAAGCCCACGAAACAATCCATGGCCGACTCCGATTCATCCACCGCCACCGCCGGCGCCCGCGGGCGCAGCGGCTTCGATTACCGTGCCTTTCTGCGCTTTGCCATTCCCTCGCTGCTGGGCGTACTGGCGTTCCTCACGCCGATAGTCGACGACGGCGAAATCACTATCGGTCTGGCCATTCTGTCGAACGCGTTGGCGGCCCTGTTGGACGGCTGGCTTGGCCCGATCGCGGGCGTGGTGCTGAGCGTATCGGCCGTGCTGACGCTGGCCACCAGCCTCACCCGCACCGCGCCCGAAAAGCCGCGGCTGTTCGACCAGCTGTTCAACATAGGCATCGGCTCTGCCCTGCTGCGCGTGGTGGGTGCGGTATTCGCGCTGATGACGTTGTTTGGCGTCGGGCCGGAATTCGTGATCAGCGAGGATACCGGCCAAGTGGTGCTGTTCGACGTGATCGCAGCGCTGGTGGCCTTCTTTTTCTTTGCCTCCTTCCTGCTGCCGCTGCTCACCGACTTCGGCGGCATGGAATTCGTGGGCACCCTGCTGCATGGCTTCTTTCGCAAGGTGTTCGGCCTGCCCGGCCGCTCGGCAGTAGATGCCACCGCCTCCTGGCTGGGTGACGGCACGGTGGGCGTGATCATCACCTCGCGCCAGTATGAAAACGGCTACTACTCGGCACGGGAATCGGCCGTGATTGCGACGAACTTCTCGATCGTCTCCATCACCTTTGCGCTGCTGGTGGCCAACTTCACCGAAATCGGCCACCTGTTCATTCCGTTCTATCTCACCGTGACCGCGGCCGGGCTCATCGCCGCGGTGATTGTGCCGCGCCTGCCGCCGCTGTCGCGCAAGCCGGACAGCTACTGGCCGGCCGAAGGCCGTCAGGCGCCGGTCGACAAGCCGCCCGAGATGTCGCTGTTCCGCTGGGGTCTAGAAAGCGCCATGCAGCGTGCCGCCCACGCCCCGGGGCCGATCCGACTGCTGCGCGATGGCGCGACCACCTATGCCGAAATCCTGTTCGGCCTGCTACCGCTGATCATGGCCATCGGCACCACCGGTATCGCCATCGCCGAATACACGCCGATCTTCAACTGGCTGACCTTCCCGCTCGTGCCTGTGCTCGAAGCCATGCAGGTGCCGGAAGCCGCCAAGGCCGCGCCTGCCCTGCTCGCCGGCTTTGCCGACATGTTCCTGCCCTCGATTCTGGCCAGCTCCATCGAAAGCGAGTTCACCCGCTTCGTGATCGCCGCGCTGTCAGTCACGCAGCTGATCTATATGTCCGAAGTGGGCGCGGTGATTCTCAAATCGAAGGTGCCGCTCAATATCTTCGAACTCGGTGCGATCTTTCTGATTCGTACCGTGGTGACATTCCCGATCATCGTCGCGATTGCGCATCTGTTCGTGTTCTAGATCCCGGCCGAGTTGGACCGGACTTCGTTGATTCCAAGCCCGGGGCTACGGCTACATACTTAAATCAGGAACAGTGACTGCGTTCTTGTCGGATTACGCCTTCGGCTAATCCGACCTACGAAAGATGTGACCTTAAGCGCGCGACAGTCGCGTAGGTGGATGAGATGGATCCGCTCCTCCTAATCGGCGTCAATGCGCCAGACTGATGATGCGGACAACAGTCGAAAAGGAGCGGATCCATGCAACAGATTACGGAACTGGGTATCGACATCGCAAAGAACGTCTTCGAGCTGTGCGGTCTCAACGCCGCCCATGAGGTCGTCTACCGCAAACGGGTGCGCCGGCGTCAGTTTCTGGCCACGGTGCTTAATCTCGACGCCAAGCGCATCTATATCGAAGCTTGCGGCAGCAGCCACCACTGGGCGCGCCAGCTGCAGCGCGAGAACCGGTCGGTGACGTTGCTGCCGCCGCATCAGGTCAAGCCGTTCAACACCGGCAACAAGAACGATGCCAACGACGCATTGGCCATCGCCGTGGCCGGCCCCCAGGCCAAGATTCGCCCGGTGGCGATCAAAAGCTTCGAGCAACAGGATATTCAAGCGCTGCACCGGGTGCGCGAGCAGGTCAAGAAACAGCGCACCGAAGTCATCAACCAGGCCCGCGACCTGCTGGCCGAGTATGGCCAGGTGCTGCCCGTGGGCGTCTCCGGTTTCCGCCGCGGCGTGCC
>NZ_APNF01000011.1:0-113604 GCF_040361235.1 Salinisphaera sp. S4-8
CCCGAATAACCCGAATAACCCCTGAATGACGTGCACGGTTTCGGAAAGTCACTTAACCGCGCTACTGTGTGAGCAAAGGTATGAAGGGGGATGTATGCGCCAGTGGTTTTGGCTGTGCTTGAGTTGGGGTTGGGTCTTGGTCGTCGCGGGGTGTGCCACGGCGTACGGGCCGCGTGATGCTAACGCCCACGCGGATGCGTCCGGCTATGTAGATCGCGAGATTAAGCCGGGTGTCCACGAAATCTATTACAACGCGAACGCGTATACCTCGCCAAAACAGGCGAGAGCGCTTTGGCACCGGCGTGCTGCAGAACTGTGCCAAAGCGATGACTATGGCTACGATCTTCGCGAAGATGAAGCGTTTCACTCTGACATCGCTTATGCATCCGGCATGGTCTACGCCAGCAACAGTCATAGTCCGCGGTTTTACGGTGTTGCAGACTGCAACCGTTCGGGCACGTTGACACTATTTCGGGCGACGCGCGCGGAGCAACAGGCAGCATCGGATCCGGATGCAGAGATCCATGTCCCGCCGGACAGCCAGTCTGTATCGCAAATTAAGCTGACTTGTAATAATTACTACTCGCTAACAAGGCACTGTTCCACGCTTTTTGGTGCGCAGCTGAATTTGTCGTTAGATGGCGTGAAATTCCGGATTTCCTCAAGTCAAGCGGGCGATCAGCTCTACATCGCACTTCCGCAAAAGGCGCCCGCGTATAAAGGCAAGTACGATGCCAATGAGTACATCAACACGGCGTATTACTTAGTCAAAGGGATCGCAAACGACGCCGGTTTGAAGGCGCAGGCTGTCCAACCGGTTAAATCATTTTTGTTGGGTGTACGAGGCTATCTCGTCGCCTTCGACGGTAACGTCTATTCACTCCTTCTGCGTGAGTCCGACTCCGGTACGCCCACGCCAGCATCGGGGCTCGATGTTCGTCTTTGACTTTACTTAGGGTCGAATGGCGCCGGTTGCGAATAGGCCGCAAATCCTGGGGATGTCAGGCGTCGATACGGGGAACGGTGTATTAATCAAGTTTATCGCGATTTGATTTAAGAACTGGTGTCGGTAGACATCCGTGAACCGTTTAGGTGTGACCACGGTTATCACTGGTGTGATCGTTCTTGACCCGCCGCGATTGGCTGAGCGGAAGATCTCAATCGGGCCCGTTTTTTGCACTGGCTTTGCTGACGCTTTTTGATCAGCAACGCCTATGCGGCGCAATAATAGCGGCATGACGCAATCCGACCCTCGCAATCGTGCGTTACCCAACGGGATTACCCGCGAGGTGCTCGAACGCGACGAACTACGCCGGGCGCTGGCGCTGGCGCATCCGGGCGTGGCGATGCTCAGCGATGCGCAGATGCAAAGCTCTATTGGCGCAATGCTCAAGCAGCGCCCGCCCACGGTGGATCTCGATGCGGGGGTGTGGGTTTTCGGCTATGGGTCGCTGCTCTGGAACCCTTGCGTGCCGGTGGCCGAGTGGCGCGACGTGCTGCTTTACGGTTTCCATCGCGATTTTCGTATTCGGCTGACGCATGGCCGTGGTTCGGCCGACGCGCCGGGGTTGATGCTCGGCCTGGTGGCCGGCGGTTCCTGCCGGGGCATGGGGCTGCGGTTGCCGCCCGACGATCTGTCTCACGAGTTGTTGATGATCTGGCGGCGCGAAATGCTTACCGGCGTTTATACGCCGCGTTGGGTCACGCTGTACGACCGCGACGGCGCGTCGCTGCCGGCGATGACCTTTGTCGCCAACGCGGCGCACCCGAGTTTTTGCGCACGCCTGGACGATTCGGCGGTCATTAACATGCTGGCCACCGGCCACGGCATGATCGGTTCGGCCGCGGAATATCTGAACAGTACCGTGGCCCATCTCGACGACCAGGGCATCCATGATCATCGGCTGCGCACGCTGCGTGCACGGGTGAACGCGGCGGTCGCCGCGCGCAATGCCGAGGCGTGATCGCGACCCGATGTGCGATTAAGCATTGCGATCGTCGGATGCACTCTGCGGCATGCTCGCTATAACGGCGGCCGGATAACACGGACGACTTACCCGGCCGCGATGCGCACCTGTCGGAGCAGACGCGCAGCGTAGCGCTTTATTTCATCGACGATTTGATCGATCACCTTGGATTGGCAGGGCATCTGGGTGCGTGTGTGCTCGGCTTTGTCTGGGAGCTGTTCGGCCATGTCACGCAGCCAGGCCTTTTCAGGAAAGACTCTGTGCCGATGGGGCTTTGGCGCGCCAGGCGCGGCGAAACTCGGCGGCACTGATGTCGCCGCGCATATACGACATGAGCAGCACATCGTCGTTGGCGTGGCGGCTTTCGCCATCGCGATGCCGGCACATGAGCAGATAGGCGCGGTAGTAGTTGAAGACACCGCCGAGAAAGAAAAGCAGACTGCCGATCAGGTACTGCCAGGCCAGAAAGGTGAACAACCGCTGCTTGCTCGCCAGGTTATCGAAGGTCCACAGGTAGGGAACCGAGGCGATCGCGAACAGCACCGAGCCGACCACAAAAGTGACCGCCGTCAGATTGGTCATTTGCATGGACAGCAGCGAGGGGGCCTGGACAATCTGCAGCACATTCACGCCCGCCCCGAGCACGAAAAGCAGCGAACCGATAATGAAGCACCAGGCGCCGGCGACGAACCAGCCCCACCAGCTCAGAAAGAACAGGCTGCCTACCGTAAACAGCAACGTGCCCGCCAGGTAGCTGGCCGCAGCAATCAGTTCGAGACGCCGGTCGGGGGCGTGACGGTTGTGCTGGTGCCAGAACTTGCGCACTTCCAACATGTCGTGCCCGGTCACCACCAGGTAGAGAATCGAGCCGACGAAGAAGACCCAGGCACCGATATTCTGATACGCCTCGAGTCGCGGAAAGAAAAACACGCTGCCGACGATGAACAGAAAACCGCCGACCTTGTAGAGGATCGCGTTGGCCGTTTCCCAGCGGAAATCGTCACGCAGGTTCGGCGTGTCGCGGGTCAGATCGGACAGTTTATGGCGATTGGTAAACAGGTGGGGCACGGGGCGATCCCTTCGCTGTGCCGGCGATCGGCATGTTCGCTATGGTAGCAACGCTTTTGATGCAAGATGCAGCCACCGCGCCACCCGCGTGGCGGATAAACGTGCCCAATAAACCTCGTGCCCAATCAGGCGGCGCGCAATGTTTTATCGGCGCCGCGCGGGTTTTGCTTTATTCTTCCGCCACCTACGGGTTCGGGCCAGGTATGCGGATACGCGGCACGTGGCTCAGCGGCGTTTTTGATGTTGTATGAAACGTGGGCCGCATTCAGGCAAGCAGGTGGTCCGCCAGTGAACGCGAAGATACGCGACTAAGGCAAAGACAGATCGCTCGCAGCCCGGAGAGTCTGATGTGCATGCGCATGCACAACTGTGTACCCGATCAGGAAGGCGGTTATGTCGACAGGCGTGCAACGCATTTCAACCGGCTTGTGACCGCGCTCGGATCTCGGGTGGCCATGCGCGTAGCGCGCCTGGGCTGATGGAATGCGTAATTTCAGGCGGCGATCGATCGGGCGTTCTGGATCGCCGACCGGCACGTAGCAGACATTGATAAGCGAGTTGCGATGAGTTCGCCGGATCTTTTGCATTACCACCACGACCGGGCCGACCTGCGCGGTGTGGCGTGGCTGCTGGGTCTGGGCGGGGCCGTGGTTCTGGCGATCGGTCTGGCGTTGGTCGGCCAGCGTGTGGCCGCGCCCTACGATCAGTTGATTGCGGCGATTGCGATCGTTATCTGGCTGGCTGCGCTGGGCGTGGCGATCTGGCGGGTGCGTGCCGCCAGCGGGCGCGCGGATACGTTGGCCCTGGACGCCAGCGGGTTTAGCTCGAAGCTGTTCGGCCGGGTGAATTATGCCCAGATCACGCGCTGTAAGATCGCCCGCGATACCAAGCTCTGGCGCTGGGAATACGGCGCGCCGGCGCTGATCCTCAAGCTTACCGACAAGCGGCGCCTGCGTTTTCACCTGGACGCGCGCCACTACGAATCGGATCTGCTGGATTACGTGGCGTTCGTGGATACGGTATCCGCCGCCGCTGGCAGCCACGAGCCAGCCCCTGCGGTATTCGGCAGCGCGCGGTGGTTTGGTGAGTCCGTGGCCGCGACGCCGGCGTCTCGACATCCCGGCGCCGCGCCGGCGCCGGCCGCGCAGCGCGAGCCATCGGCCGGGTCGAGCGCGGCACGCGAACGCACGCCACCCGATCGGGTCACGCGCCCGCGCCCGGCTACCGCCGCCCGTGCCGAGGCCAGCCCGAATGCCGACGAAGGCGATGGATCGGTGGCCAGCCGGCTTAGCCAGGCCAATCGGCAGGCCGGGCAGCGCTTTCGCGAGCAGATGAAACGCAACAGCAAATGGGCCGCGTTGGGCATGGTGCTGTTGTCGCTGAGTTATACCATCCGGGCCTGCGACATGGGCTGGGTCAAGTCGACATTTGCGCCGGGCCCGTTCGACAACATGGCTGAACGCGCGCCGGCCGCGTTGGACAAAAGCGCCAGCATGCTGCAGCAGGCAATCGCCGACAAAGGCCCGGTCTATCTGTGGAGCAACGTGGCCGGGGACGCCGCCAAGCCCGTGCTTGCGCCCAATGTCGATATGCAGAATGTGGGTATCGACACGCTCGACATGATGAATACCGCCGGGCGTATCTCGCGTTTCATCGTCGACGGTGAAGCCGAAGGCTATCGCATGGGTGTTCAGCACGACGACACGCTGACCCTGTCGGACTATTCGAAGATCTCGCTGCGGCCGGTGGCCGGCGAACACCGGCTGTTCTTCTTCCTGCTGCCGCCAGAGGGCGTGGACGTGGAAAAACTCACCGGCCGCAAGATGCCGGATATCACCTGGCGAGTGCGCTATCGCGATGTCGCCGATATTCCCGAGCAGATGGCGCAGGCGAGCACGCGCCTGCCGATGTCGCTGGTGACGCGCTGGCTGCAGATGACACCGCCACCGCGCCTGATGGTCGCCGGCGCGCACTACTACGGCATGACCGAGGCGGACTTCGAGGCCGCTGTCGATGTGATCAAGCAGGATTTCGAGCGCCACGACATTGACACCACGGCGTTTGCAACCCGGCGTTTCGCCAACGGCACGACTCGCAAGACGCCCGTCAACGACCAAGCCACGGCGGATCGGACTTCCGCGAACGCCGCGTCCGCCGTGCAGGAGCCCAGCCGATGACAGCCCGTGAATCCGTGGCCGACGTGTCGCAACGTCCCGGCGCAGTATTTTTCGTACGCGTGACCTGTCGTGATCTTACGCAGCTGATCATCACCGACAGCACGACCCTCTATCGTCTGCGTACTGAAGGCGGCGTGTTCTTTTTCGATGCGAAGCAGTTCGATGTCGACGCCCTGGCGCGCAAACTGCGCCGCGGCGAACAGGTGACCGTCGGTGCCCATCGGCTACAAGATGGCAACGCCTGGCTGCATTGGGTCAAGACCGCGGATGGTCAGGTATGGGCAGGCGAGCCCACGCGCCGGCGCTGGCTGGCACCGCTGGTGCTGGCCTTGAGCTGGCTGCCGATCGCCCTGGCGCTGGTATTGCCGGGCGCGGTCAATATCGGTTGGGTGCTGCTGCGCATCGTGCTGTTCTGTGTCGCAGCCGCCGCGTTCGGGTGGTCGCTCTACCGGGTGTTGATGACCCTGCATCCGGGCCGACGGCGGCTGCGCCGTGCGCTCGCGGCCACGAAGCGCGGCCAGCAGCCGACGCTGAGCGCGCCGCCGTCGTTTGAAGCGCCCCCAGCGCTGGCCCGCCCCGATGGCGTCTATGGCGATATCGGGCTGATACAGGATCGCTTGCGTAAGGTCCGGGTCGCGCTCAAAACGTATGGCAGTGGGCGCGCCCAATACAGCGTGCACGAATACCAGCTGGATTGTGGTGGCGCGACATTCGGTCTGCAGACACAGGCCGGCGACTGGCGCCGCGCGCTGGACCCGATTCTCGCGCGCCGCTCGCCGTTGTTTCTGGCCCAGGGCGATCGCGTGGCGCTGCTGACCTCCATGGCCGATGGCGAAATCCGCGGCGTGCTCAACCATAGCGACGGCAGCGCCCATGTGGCCTTCAAGGGTACGCCCTATACGTCCATGGCGCGGTGGCTCGTGTTGGTGCTCGTCGGGCTCATAAGCGCGTTCATGAGCGTCATCCTGCTCGGTATTTCGTTCTATGACTGGTACGAGCGCGGTGTCGGGCCCGATTACTGGGACTGGCTCGAGGTGGCGCGGATGCTCGGCGCGGTCGGACTGATGCTGCTGCTGTTTTTCAGCGCGATCGGCCTGATCGCCGAGCGTATCCATTATTTCTATTTTCGAGCACGAGCGCGCGTGCCGCTCGAAAAGATCCTGGGTCTCGCGTTTCAGTGGCGGCTACGCCAACAGCGAAGCGCCATCATCAATGAGCTTGCCTGAATGATTCCGGTCTGGTTACGGCCGTGGGTGCTCGCGGCGCTATTGGCATACGCGGTATTCGGCTTGTATTGGTATCTGTTCGTCGGTTATGCCGATAGCTGGCACGAGCAGCCGGAACAACGGCTCGCCACCCGGCTGGCCGAGCCGGTGGATGCAACCAAGCTCAAGCTGGCCGGCGCAGGCGGGCATATCCTGGCCAGCCTGGTTTCCAGCGGCCGCGACGGTGAGGTGGAAGCCTGTGCGCAGGATGGCGACTGCCCAACGCCCTGCCCGGCCGGCGGCGAGATCGCGGTGGGCGACAAGCAACCCGTGCTCAATTGCCTGGTGCCCGCCGACACGGTGGAAAAGGACGAAATCGCGCGTCGTGTCGACCAGCTCATGGGCGATACCGACACCCAGCAGATCAACTATCTGCTGCGCGGCGACGACCAGCGCCTGCAGGTCGCCGCCCGCCTGCAGGGGGAAGTAAAGACTTTGGACTGTGGCCCGGCCGGCCATTGTTATCTGATTGCCCAACTGCCCGATTACGAGAACAACACGGTCTTTGCGTCCCGGGATTTTGGCGAGCACTGGCACGTGGCCGCACACAACGTGCTGAACAAAGCCTATGTGCCGCATATCCTCGCCATCGATGGCGCTAATGTCTGGGTCGAGGGCTATCGCCGGGTGTATCGCTCCGAAGATGGCGGTGCGCACTGGCGTGTGCTCGCCGACGAAGCCCGGCTCATTGCCCACGACGACGTGCTGATCTCGAAGAAATTGCAAAGCGACACCAGCGAGTCATTTCGCTGGTGGCTGGACGACGCGGGCCAGCTGTATGCCATCACGGGCGACCGGTATAGCGACAACGAGAATATGACGATCGTGCGCATGGATGCGCATAGCGGCGAGATTCTGGCGGTCTCGCGCCACCGCGGCAGCTTTGCCATGCTCGCGAATGGTCCGGGCGGGCAGCTGTTCGGTATCTATGCCACACGCGAGCCCAAGCGTTATACGCTCTATCGCCTGCGGACGGGCGAGTGGACGCCTGTCCTGGCCAGCGGCGATGTTCGGCTGAACAATCTGCGTGCCAATGCCCACGCCCTGTTGGTCGAAAAAGGTATCGGCGACGGCGAACACCTATTGCTTAGCGAAGATGGCGGTGCGCACTGGCGGGCAATGGCCAGTCTGCGCTATGACGAACGCGCGCAATTCGCGCCGACGAAGCCGGGCTGGCTGCGTTTTGGCTATCGTAATCGCCAGGGTTACTACGGCTATCGCTGGATTCGGCCCTAGGGTTTATCGCGCTTTTGGCGTATCGGTCGGCCCTGGCCGCCGGGCGGCGCCGCGATGGGCACCGCCCCGACGAGGTTAGCCATAGGCTGGGGTGGACATGCCTAGCGCCCGGGGCGCGCCGGAAAGCGTCTTTTCATCGCGGCCGGTTGCGGTCGCGTTGACCGACGACCCGGCCAGGCGGAATTGTTGAACCAGCTTCACCAGGTCCATGGCCTGGCTGCGCAGGCTTTCGGCGGCGGCGGCCGACTGTTCGACCCGCGCTGTGTTGGGCCAGGGTGCGTGGACTTCGGATGCGGCCACGGCGAACCTGCGGCCCTGCTCGCCGGCGCGCATTCGCAGCGCGTGGAAAGGCATGCATGGCGTCAACCGTGTGTTTTCTTACCTGAGCGTTGCCGTTACGTTACCATTGGACAATGGCAAATAATGCGACGACGGATCGAATGCCGATGCGTCGATCACCTCATCGCTCGCCGGCGCGGCGCGTTTGCGCGCGCCCGCCCATCTTATGACCTATAGGCAGGAGCAATCCGTATGTCCGACTACACCGATGGCCTGGTAAACGCGCGCCGCTTCGAGCGCGGTATCGTTACCGCTGGCCAGCCGACCGCCGCCCAGCTCAAAGCCGCACAGGCCCAGGGCGTGAAAACCGTCATCAACCTGCGGCCCGAGGGCGAACTGCAGGATTTCGATGAGGCTGCGGTCGTCAAAGAAACCGGTATGAACTATGTGCATATCCCGGTCGCCGGGCCGGACGATATCAACGACGCGAATGCACGGCTGCTCGATGAAGCCTTGGTGCCCGGTGCCCTGCCGGCGCTCGTGCATTGCGGCAGCGCCAACCGGGTGGGCGCGCTGATCGCCTATCGTGCGCGTTTCATCGAGCACAAGAGCGATCACGAATCCATGGGGCTGGGGATTACCGCCGGTCTCGACCCGGATTCGCCGTTGCTCGACGCGGTGGCCGCCAAGATCGGCTGACCTGGCGCGTGCGCAAGGCGCGCGTTTTGGCGCGCCCCTTCGACAGGCGGTTTTTCGCTTACGCGGTGTGACACCGACACCACGGCAAGCCAACGCCCTGCCCGAACCTTGCGATCAGCGACCACGAGAGGCCGGGCCGGGTAGCCGGCGAACGAGCCGCCGCGACCGTGGCTTGGTGCTGAGCCGCCGGTCAGTCGGCGAGCAGGTTCTCCAGTTCGCCGGGCAAATCGAAGGCGGTGTTGTCTGCTTCGCCTTGGCTGAGCGCGTCGTTGAGCGTGCTGGCCACGGCACGTGCGAGCGCTTGCGCATCGGCCTGTTCCAGCTCGGCGCGAAACATCAGCTTGGAATAGAACGCCTCCAGACTGATGGGGACGTCTGTCGTATCCGCCCGATTGCCACCGGCAATGACCGCATCGGCGATTTCGTCGGGCAACTGGGATGCCATTTCCTTGGCCTGGCCCTTGGGCAGGTGCTCGCAGAGGGTGTCCAGCGTAATCAGCGTGCCCTGATGGACGACGTCCGGATCGAGCTGCGGGCAGGCGTCGTAGACCTGGGCGATGAAACGGTCGGTTTGCATGATCAATATCCTGTTCGTGGCGCGAACGGGCGGCGCCGTTTGAATATGCCAGTCAGCTTGGACCGCCCCCGCCAGCGGCGATATACCGATTAACCCTGACGCCCGCTGCGCGCATTTCTACGGATAGGCGTATCCGCCCAGCGAAGCGCAAGGTGTGCGCCTTACGCCACACCCGTGCGAACAAGGAGTGCGCCATGCCCTTCAATCCCCTTCACGACAAGACACTGCCGGTCACCTCGCTGCGCAGCGGCGATGGGCACGAAGTGCTCGACGACGTCTATTGCCTGCCGGTTCAGATCGTCAACGTCTATTTCGTGGGCCATCCCGAGCGTGCGCAGGACTGGGTGCTGGTCGATGCCGGCATGCCCAAAAGCGAAGACACGATCCGAAAAGCCGCCGAGCAGCGTTTCGGCGTCCACGTACCGCCGCGTGCGATCGTGCTCACGCATGGGCATTTCGATCATGTGGGTGCCGTGGTCGAACTGGCCGAGCACTGGGACGTGCCGGTGTATGTGCATGCCGACGAGCTGCCCTTTGTGACCGGCGAGAAGGCCTACCCCAAGCCGGATCCGAGCGTGGGCGGCGGCCTGGTCGCGCGGGTGTCGCCGTTCTTTCCGACCGAACCGGTGGATCTCGGCGCGCATGTGCGTGCGCTGCCCGAAGACGGCACCATCGCCGAGCTGCCGGACTGGCGCTGGGTAGCCACGCCGGGCCATACCCAGGGGCATGTATCGCTGTTTCGCCAGGCCGACCGCGCGCTGATCGCCGGCGATGCCTTCGTGACCGTGCAACAGGAGTCGCTGTACAAGGTCTTCACCCAGCAGCGCGAAATCAGCGGCCCGCCGCGCTATCTCACCGAAGACTGGGCCCAGGCCAAAGCCTCGGTCGAGCGCCTGGCCGCGCTCGAACCCTCGGTGGCGATGACCGGGCACGGCATGGCGATGGGCAGTGACGAACTGCGCATGAACCTCAAGGATCTCGCCGCGCGTTTCGATGAACTCGCGATGCCGGATTAGCGCCATGCCGGGTGCGATATGAATATCGCGAGCCGATGCGACCGCCAGGCGCTTCGACAGGGGCTGGCCGGCGGTGGTGCCGTGGACTGGGCCATGAGCGGGTTCCTGCGGCCGGGCAACAGCGTCGTCGTGACCGGCTTCTGGCGTAGCGGCACGACTTTTCTGCTCGAACAGCTCACGCAACTGTGGCGTGCCAAACCCGTGTTCGAGCCGTTCCAGCCGGAATTGCCGGGCTATCGTGCGGTACTCGATACGCTCGTGCCGGCAACGATGGAACGCGGCCGCACCGATCATTACCTCATGCCCTACGCGCTGGACGACAGCCTGGCGCGGTATGTGAGCCGGGTGCTGCGCTATGGTCTGGTGGATGTGCGTATCCAGCGCTCGCGCTCCAATCTGAGCGCCCACGGCCGCGGCCCGCGGGGCGTGCCCGAGTCGATCATGCAGCATGGTCTGGCGATGCGCCCGCGCGTGGTGGCCAAGTTCGTGCGGGGCGCGCTGCTCGTGCCTGCCCTGCGCCAGCGCTTGGCCGTGCCCGTCTTTCATATCCGGCGTTGCCCGCACGGCGTGCTGGCCAGCTACAAAAGCGCCGGCTGGCAGGATTTTCAGGCCGATCGCATCGGCCTGCGCCGGCTGTTGCTCGAGATAGACGACGGGCGGGCGGCGTTCTTCGCGCCGATGGCGACGCTGATCGACGAGCTCGACAAAGGCAATGCCGACCAGCGATTGGTGGCCTACTGGGCGCTGACGGAGAAATTCGTGGATGCCCATGCCGAGCATTACATCAAGGTGCCCTACGAAGCGCTGGCCACCGGCGAATTCGACCTGGCAGCGCGACTCGCCCAGGCGGGGTTCGACGTCAAACGCGCCCGCTCGGATGGCTTCAACAGCAGCACGACCTCGGCACATCGCGCGCATCTGAGTGCTCGCGAGCGGGTGGACAGCTGGCGCCACAAGCTCAGCGATGAGCAAATCCGTCAGGTCGACGACATCGTGGCCCGTGTCGGCGTGCGCGGGTGATCGCCGACATCGGCGCATCGGTTTAGCCGATGCTAGAACGGCCCAACCCGCGAATGGCCCGCTGCCGGTTCAGGTGCGCCGAACTAGGACGCCGACGCGTGCTCGGCTTCGATCAGGTCGATGGCCATACGAACATAGTCGATATGCGACACGATACCGACCAGTACGCCGTCATCGACCACCGGCAACGTGCCCTGGCGGCGGCTTAGCAGCAGCTTGCCGGCGTCGACCAGCGGCGTATCGCTGGTAACGGTCTTGAAGTCGTGCTGGAGCACATCGGCCAACGGTATCTGGCCCATGCGATGGCCCAGCTGATCGGAACCGTGGGTTTCGGCAATCTTGAGCGCTTCACGCAGCACGATCTTCTGGGTCACGAGCCCGACCAGCTGCTGGTCCTCGTCGAGTATCGGTATATGGCGAATCTGATGTACGCCCATCAGCTCGCGACTGTCGTAAAGCGTCTGGTTGTGGTTCAGCGTGATGACCTCGCGGGTCATGATGTCGGCAACGCGGGCACGGGTCGCAGTGCTCATGAATCCTTATTCTCCGATGGCGGCAGTGTGGGCACGATATCGCACGGCAGTGATTCAACCCGGGCGGGTTGCTGGGCCTCGGGTTCGACGATGTCTGCAAACGCTATGGCGATCAACAGCAGCGGCGGGCGTGCGCACGCGAGCCGTTATGCGTCTATCGGCCGCCAGGGCGCAAGCCTGAGCCGCGTGCGATGCGGGTATGACAGGCGCGTACCGGCTGGATTAGGTCTGTCCGGCCACCATCGCATGCATCGAGCCATCGCGTTCGGCGGCCACATGCCAGGCCAGTGCCTGTTCCAGGCAATGCGGCGTATGGCCTCCGCGTGCACAGGCGGTTTCGAAATAGTCAGCCAGTGCCGGGCGATAAAACGGATCGGCACAGCGATCGATGATCACACGCGCGCGTTCCCGCGGTGCGAGCCCGCGCAAATCCGCAAGCCCGTGCTCGGTGACGAGAATGTCCACATCGTGTTCGACGTGATCCACATGGCTGACGAAGGGCACCACGCTCGACAGGGCGCCGGTCTTGGCGGTCGAGGTGGTCACGAAGATCGACAGATGACTGTTGCGGGCGAAATCGCCCGAGCCGCCGATGCCGTTCATCATGCGCGTGCCGTTGATATGAGTCGAATTCACGTTGCCGTAGATATCGAATTCGATGGCGGTATTGATGGCGATCACCCCCAGGCGGCGCGACATGCCGGGGTGGTTGGATAGCTCCTGCGGGCGCAACACGATGCGCTCGCGATAGTGCGCCAGGTTGTTCCATACCCTGGCGCCGTAAGCATCGGATAACGTGATTGCGCTCGCCGAAGCAAAACGCAGCGTGCCGTGGTCGAGCAGCTCGAAGGTGCTGTCCTGCAGGACTTCCGAATACATGGTCAGATTTTCGAACGGCCCGGCCATCAAGCCGTGCAACACGGCGTTGGCCACGCTGCCGATGCCGGCCTGAAGCGGCATGAGTGACAAGCTCATCCGGCCAGCGGCCACTTCGTTTTCGAAAAACTCGATCAGGTGCTCAGCAATACGTTCGGTGGTCGCGTTGGCGGGGGTGATCTCGGCCGGGCTGTCCTGTTCCGTGGTGAGCACGATGGCTGCGATCTTGTCCGGATCGACCGGAATATGCGGCGTGCCGATGCGTGTATCCGGCGCGCTGATGGGGATCGGTCGCCGTCCAGGGCGCTTTTCGGGCAGATAGATATCGTGCAGCCCGATCAGCGCTTCGGGCGCGGCGACATTGAGTTCGATGATGATCTGGTCGGCCTGGGCGACAAAGCTTGCCGAGTTGCCCACCGAAGTGGTGGGAATGATGCCGCCGTCGGCGGTAATCGCCACCGCTTCGATTACGGCGATATCCAGCGCGCCGAGCTGATCGTGGCGCAACTGTTCTGCCATTTCCGACAGATGCGTGTCGACGAACATGACCTCGCCGCGATTGATGGCGGCACGCAGGCGTTTATCGACCTGAAACGGCATGCGCCGGGCCAGCACGCCGGCATCGGCGAGAATGCCGTCGATATCGTGGCCGAGCGACGCCCCGGTCATCAAGGTGATCTTGAGCGGATCGCGTTCGGCGCGCCGGGCCAGCGCCAGCGGTACCTCCTTGGCTTCGCCGGCTCGGGTGAAGCCGCTCATGCCCACGGTCATGCCATCGTGGATGAGCGCCGCCGCCTCATCCGCGCTGTGCAGGCGGTCGCGCCAGCCCGGTAGTTGGCAGCGTTGGGCGGCGAGTTCGATCATGGGCGCGATTCGGCGGGCAAACAAACCGCCATTTTAGTCGATTGATCGGCCGGCCATGGGGACGATACCGCTTACGGATTGCCGATTTGGCTTATCCACCGACTATGGCTAGATTACCCGGTAACGCCGAACCCACGTCGACGAGCCGGGGGTGGCTCCAGGTGCGGCGGGTATATGCCTATTCATTGGGGGAAAAGATGTTCGTATCCGCTCGACGGCTAAGCCGTCATGTTCTGCTGTGCTGCTTCGTTGCGGTGACGGTGCTTTCGACCGGCTGTGCGACCCATGTCGCGAGCGACTATCCGCAGTATCTTGAGAAAAACGCTGGCGATTCGAACCTGCCGTCCACCGACCGGGCTTCGGCTTATTATCTGCCGCCCCGAACGGCGGCGTTGAGCTATGAATTCAGAGCGTTCAGCACCGGTGTGGCCAACAAGTGGGTCGTGGACATCGGCGAAATGCTCGACGACACGCTGCAGTCGCGTGATGTACAGACCGCCTTCAATGGGCTTCGCAAGGTAGCCGATGCCAACGCGGCAAGCGATGGCTTGCTGACATTCGCGTTGCAAACGTATTCGTTCAACGATTTTGCCGCCCAGATCTCCATGCATGTGACCTTGCAAGCGGGCGGGCGCGAACGGTTGTCGAAAGTGTACGAATCGAGCGGCAAATCGCAGATGGGCAAGATGATGCTCGCCGGCGCATTCGGCCAGAAAAATGCCGTTCAGCAATCCACCAAGGCCGCGCTCGATGACATTCTTCGACAGCTGATCAACGACATCAACGCCCTGTCCGATTAAGCAGACGCGTCGCGGTTTTGGGTCAGTTCCGGCCGGGCCCGGTTCGTGGGTCGGTATCGGCGGTCGTTTGGGCAGAAATTGCCGTAATATGGCGGGCCTATCTTTCAAAGCAGGAGTATCTGCCATGGCCAAAGCCAGCGCCCGTCATATTCTCGTCGACAGCGAAGACAAGTGCCTCGAGCTCAAGAAAGACATCGAAAACGGTCGTGACTTCGCCGAGGTCGCGCGTGAGCATTCATCCTGCCCGTCTGGCCGCAAGGGTGGCGAGTTGGGCACCTTCGGTCGTGGCCAGATGGTGCCGGCGTTCGACGAAGTGGTCTTCAGCGCGCCGCTCAACGAAGTACAGGGCCCGGTGAAAACCCAGTTCGGCTATCACCTGCTAGAAGTCACCGAGCGCGGTTGAGCTACTCGCAACAGACCAGGCGCCCGCCCAGGCGGGCGTCGAGTTCGGCCAGTGTGACGCCTGCGTCTAACGGCCAGGCCACGGTCAGCCTAACGCCCGCCGCATGGTAGGCAGCATCGACGATATCGCCCTCGTGCTCGGCAAGCCAGGCACGGGCGGGCTGTTCGTCGGCAAAGCCGAGCTCGAGCACGAGCGGGCGGCGCGGTATGTATTCGCAGGTGGGCAGATCGGCCAGCAGCGCGCTCACGGTCTGTGCATAGGCCCGCGCCAGACCGCCGGTGCCCAGCTTGATGCCGCCGAAATAACGAATCACCACACAGGCGATCCGGCCCAGACCGCTACCCTCGAGCACCTGGTACATCGGCCGGCCCGCGGTGCCGCCGGGCTCGCCATCATCGGCAAAACCGATGGCCTGATACTCGCCCGGCGCGCCGGCGATAAACGCCGAACAATGATGCGTGGCATCGGGATAGCGCTCACGGGCAAGCGCGACCAGTCGCTGTGCCTCCTCGGCGCGATCGATGGCCGCGCACCAGCCGATGAACTGGCTCTTCTTGATCTCGAGACTGACGCTATAGGGGGCATCGAGCGACGCGCGCGGCATGCGAAAGCGCATGGAAACTCCTCACGGGCAAACCGTTGCCGCGGCCGCCGGCTGCGACGCCATTGAAAACCGCTGACCGGCCCGGCTGTTGGCTGCCGGCTTGATAACCGGTGTGGACCGAAGCCTGTATTGCAACACAAACCTGCGGCACGCGAATGCCGCGACAGACCCTAGAATAGGCCACCTCATGCATTCGCCCGTTATCTCGCCATGAACGATTCCGCCAGCCCGGCTCAGCTTGCCGATCATGCCGAACGCTTTGGCTTTAGCGTGGCCGCGGTGGCGCATCTGTGGTCTGCCGTGGTCCAAGGCGGCGGCGATATGGCGATGTTCGATCACCCGGAGTTCGCGGGCCCGGGCCAGTGGATGCGCGGCGGTTTGATCATGATCACCGAGCCGGCCAATCAGGTGCTCAAAAATCGTATCGATGCCTTGTGTAATGCCCTGTCGCGCCTGTTTCGCGAACAGGCCGCAGACCGGCGTCACGAACCCTGGCGAATCAATCCGAATGCGCGTGGCTGGGATACCGTGGTGCCCGCGCACGAGCGCTGGTGGCCGGCCGATTTGGGCGAGCCGGCCGCGCGTGGCGAAAATGCCAGCCTGGCCTATGCCTATTTCGACGGCCCGGCGCGGCTGGCGATTCGTCGCGCGGGGCGGGTCACGCTTTATGCCACGGGTGCGCATCATATTACCGGCGTGGCTCAGGCGCAGACCGCCGAGACAGGCGAGATCGTTTTCACCAGCCAGATCGGTGAAGTCGTGCTCGCCGATCTGGCATGTATCGCCGACCACGACGCGGGCGATTCGGCGCCCGCAGCGCGAGCGGGTGCGACTGGCTCGCCGCACGACGCCATTCTCGATGCACTGGAGCGCCTGGGCGAGCTCAAGCGACAGGGCGTGCTCAGCGAAGCCGAGTTCGCGGCCAAGAAACAGGAACTGCTGGCCAGACTCTAGGGCGTGTCGTCATAAGATACGGCGTCGCATCGGCAGCCAAGCGCCGGCAAGACAAGGCATCGCGAGCGTCGCGTGGCCATGCCACGTGAGCGAGCCCCTGAAAATCGACTATGGCGCCGGGTTGCCGGGGCTTGGCCGCCGACCCTCCGGGTTGCCCGCGTCGGACGTGCCATGCGGCGTTGCGGACCTTGACCGTGGCGGGCCACGCTCGGCGGCCCGCGCCTTGCCTGACACGCCCGATGCGGGCAATGCGACGTCATATCTTATGACGACACGCCCTAGGCGTACCGTAACGAGCCATGGCGTAGCATGCACAGGCGCGGCCATTCCTTTTTCGAGCAGCGAGCTGCCATGAACACAAGTGATAACCTACCGGCGGCCCTGGCGGGCGAACGGCGCACGTTCGAAACCGATGTCGGCACGATCAGCTATTATTTCGACAAGGGCGATGGCGCGGGCGGAGTGCCGCTGGTGCTGGTACACAGTATCAACGCGGCGGCGTCGGCCTACGAGGTCAAGCCGGTTTACGATCGCTATCGCGGCAGACGACCGGTCGCCGCGATCGATCTGCCCGGCTACGGTTTCAGCACGCGAGCGGCGATACGCTACACGCCAGGCGTGATGACCGATGCCATCCATGCCTGGATCGAGCAGATTGCGGCCGATACCGGGGCAGACCAGGTCGATGCGATGGCCTGTTCGGTCGCTTGCCAGTATCTGGCCCGCGCGGCCCAGCAGCGACCCGGGCGCTATCGCAGTATCGCGCTGGTCAGCCCGGCAGGTGTCGACACCCGGGCATCGGCGCGCCCGCATGGCGATGCAACGCGGGGCAAGCCCTGGCTGTACGGCGCGATCACGGCATCGAACGCGCTGTCTCGCGGGCTTTTCAGCGCGCTTTCGAGCCGGGCCAGTATTCGTTACTTTCTGGAAAAAACCTTTGGCGGCAAGGATGTAGACCCGGGCCTTATCGACTATGCCTATCGCAGCGCCCACCAGCCGGGCGCGCGCCATGCGCCATGGTCGTTTCTTTCCGGTTATCTGTTCAGTGCCGACGCGGCCGGACTGTACCGTGGCCTGAGCCAGCCGGTCTGGTTAGCCTACGGTAAACGCAGTGATTTCTCCGATGCCGCCGCCCGCGATATCGTCGAGGCGCATACCCAGTCGCTTGTGACATCCTTCGATGCGGGCGCCTTGCCCTATTTTCAGCAGCCGGACGCGTTCTTCGACGCTTATGGTCGTTTTCTCGCCGCGCTCGGCGCCCCGGCCTGAAAAGCCCGATGGATACGGCGGACCTGCAAAAACTGGTCACCCGCACGATGCCCTTCGGCAAGTACGAAGGCCGTGTGATCGCCGACCTGCCCGGCCATTATCTCAATTGGTTCGCCCGCAGCGGCTTTCCTCAGGGCGAGATTGGTCGGCTGCTCGCGCTCATGCACGAAATCGACCACAACGGCTTGAAACCCTTGCTGGCGCCGCTACGCGGCGCTAACGATAAAAACGCGCCTTGAGCAGACGGTCGATTTCGTCATAGAAACCGGCGAAGCGTTCGCCCGTCTCGGCCATGATTTTCGACAGCGCGGGATTGGGTTCGCGTTCGGCCAGTGTCGCGGCCATATAGTGTTGCTGGTCGGCCGCGCCCAGCAGGCGGATGAGCAGGCCGCGCTCGAAGGCGGTGCCGGAATCGCCGACCACCGGTGCGAAGCGTTTGAGATTGGCTTTCTTCTGGGCGTCGCGTGCAGCCTTGATGATCGGCGGGTCAACCTGCTGGTGCAGATCGAGCGCGGGATAATCGGCCGCGAGCGCTTCCAGGCGTTGCGCGAGCGCGGCGCAGTAGTCGGTCATCTCGGTGACAACGCGCTCCACGTCGTCGGATTCGAATTTCACGTACAACAGGGTGTCGACCTTCGCCAGCCCGCTCGCGTTGGAATACAGATCGCTATAGCCGGCATTGAGCTGGGCGCGCGTGCTCTGGGTCTCGCCGTCGGCCGGCGAGGATTTATCGCCTTGCCGGTCGAGTACGGCACAGCCGCTGAGCAGTAACAGCAAGACCGCGGCGAGCAGCACCGGCGGTATGGTGGGTCGTGAGCGAACAAAGGCGGCGATCTGGGTCATGATAGGCGAGCTCAGGCGCGACAGCGTCGATGCATTCGCTTCATCCTAGCGCGTAAGCCGAGTGGATAATGAAATATCTGGCAATGCTCTTACTCTGCGTGGCCGCCAGCGCCGGCGCAATCACCAATCCGGATGCGCCGGCTTATGTCGACGACTTCCAGGCGCGCATGGCCGCCTATGACGCACGGCTTGCCAATGCGTCGACGACGCGGGCCATGAATCAGGCCAGCACCGACATGGCCCAGGCCTTGGACGACGAGCTCAATACTGCCTATAAGCAGCTGATGACCCGCCTGACCCCGACCCAGCAAGCGGGCTTACGGGCCAGTCAGCGCCGCTGGTTGGCCTTCCTCGACGCCGAGTTCGAGTTCTTGAACCGGCTGTTCACGCGCGAAAGCCATGGCACCTCGGCCGCGCTGGATGTCGGCCAGGCCCGCAACGCGCTGGTGCGCGCCCGGGCCCGGACGCTGTGGTCGTATCTCGAACAGCGGTAAGGCCAGCTGGCGAGATGGCCGGCCTTACCGCGAGTTGGCCTACTGAAACAGGCTGTCGAACAGGGGCTTGAGCTGTTGCGCCGGGATGGTGCGCCCGTTGAGCACCACGGTGTTCACATCCGTATGCAGCTTCAAACCCACGGCGCCGTCTTCGCGCATGAGCAGCCCCTGTTGCACCAGGGCGTCGAGCTGCGTGCGCAGATCGCGTGCCATGGCCGGCTTTTCGCTGGCCAGCTTTGTCGCGGTCCAGTCGATAAGTTGCTGGTCGACGAATACATCCGCATCGAGCGTCAGCCGCTGGGCCAGCGCCATCACGGGCATCTCGCGCGCCATTTCCTTGAGCTGCTGTGGTAACTCGTCGGGCGAAAACAGCCCCACACTGGCGAGCGCACGTGCCTTGCCGTGGCCGGTCTCGACCGCCGGGATCGCCACGCTGAGCTTGGGCGTGCCCGACAGGATCTGTGGCCCCAGCTCGATCAGCGCCCGACCGGTACGTGCCTGGATCTGTTCGGGCGACAGATTGGCCGGGTCGAGATCGCGCATTGCCACGATCAACTGCTCCAGCGGATCGGCCTGCAAGCCGGTCAGGTCGAGTTTGATGGCGGCGTTGTCGATGTCGATATCGACCGGTTCGCCCTCGCTCGGCGTGCCTTTAACGCGCAGATCGGTGATGTCGTAACCGGCATGCAGTTCGACCGTGTCGTCTTCGGCCTGTGTGCTGTTGGCCTTCAGGCGCATGCCGTAGCTGATATCGAATAGCCCGGGTTTCTCGTAGACACGGTAATTGCCCACGCTGGCTTCGAACTGGCTGCCCCAGTCCAGCGCGGCATCATCGTTGCCGAGGTTGGCCATGGCACTGCCCGAACCGCTCAGGGCGATATCCTCGACCAGAACATGGCGATCGCCGGCGTCGATTTGCAGACCGCCGCCGCCGAGCTGGAAATCCACCTGGTTGTCGTCGCGCGCGTAATGGCCTTCAAGGCCGTCCCAGCGGACATGCGCATCCGGATAGTCCGGCACATCCTTGTCGAACGACGGCGAGTGGATATCGATACGGTAACCGCCGCCGAAGCCGAGTCGCGTGTCCGCCACCAGCGGCGGGCCGTCGAAAAAGTGGTCGAGCTTTGGGGCCACATCGAGCGGCATCGTGCTGTGGATGCGAGCCCAGCCGAAAACGAGCAGCGGCCCGTGGGTGATGTCGTGCTCGATATCGAAGGTCTTGTCCTCGATACGTAGCTGTGTGACTGCATGCGAATGCAGCCAGCCGCGCTCATAACCGGTCACCTCGATGGGGTAGCCGAATTCGGTGCGTGCCTGGGCAATGCCGTCACGGAACTCGTTTTCCACCTTGGTACCGATCCAGTAGGGCGCAACGCCGGCAACCAACACCAATAGGATCGCTACGACGGCGATGCCGATCGTCTTTTTACTCATCGAGGCTTTCTTGTTCGCAAGGGTAACAAGGGCGCGAGTTTATGCATCGTAGCCGGCGTGCGCATCATTATCGTGCAGGCAATCATTTCAGCGGCCACCTTTTTGCGCCAATAACCTGTTTTTGGGGGGTAATTCGGATACTCTCGAAAACTGACCCAATCGGCTGATTGGAAAAGACATTTTGGCTGCGCGCATCTGCGGCCATACAGTAGCGGTCAGCGGCCGCCAGCTCGTCTCATTTTTGGCGCGCGGGTTTGCGTCGGTCGGGTGTTTATCCTTTGCGCCATATTTACAGAAACAGTACAGAACGGCCGATATCGACCGATATGATCCAAAATCACCGCTTGTGGCGGCAACGATGGCTGTAACCGAACACATGTATTCGAACGATATGGAACTCGAGCGCCTGCGCGTGCTCGACGACTATGCGTTGCTCGATACCGAGCCCGAAGCCGAGTTCGATGCCATCGCGCGCCTGGCGGCCCGGCTGTGCAACGTCCCACACGCGTTGATCACATTTATCGACGCCGACCGACAATGGTTCAAGAGCCGCTTCGGGGTCGAGGCCACCGAAGCGCCGCGCAATATTTCGATGTGTGCGGCCGTGCTTGGCGAAGACGGGCTGATCGAAGTGCCCGATGCACGCGACGATGCCCGCTTTGCCGACAACCCGATGGTGACCGGCGAACCGCATGTACGCTTTTATAGCAGCATCATTCTCAAGGTTGGCGCTGGTCACCGGCTGGGTTCGTTGTGTGTATTCGACTCTTTGCCCGGACCGCTCGACGAGCGCCAGCGCGAGGGGCTGCAAGATCTGGCCGACCTGGCCGTGGCCCTGATCGAACAACGCCTGGCCAAGCGGAATGCCGAAACCCGCGAAGCGATGCTTGGCAGCCTGCTGGAAGCGCTGCCGGGCGGTGTGGTGGCCTGCGACGCCCAGGGCGAACTCACGCTATTCAATTCCAGAGCGCGTACCTGGCACCAGAGCGACCCGATGCATATTCCGCAGGCGCAGTGGGCCGAATACTTCAATTTATACGAGGCCGATGGCGAAACCCTGCTCGTGCCCGAACGCGTGCCGTTGATTCGCGCGCTGGGGGGTGAATCGGTACGCGATGTCGAAATGTGTATCAAAACACATGACCTGGCGCCGCGATCGGTGGTGTGCAGTGGGCGGCCATTCTTCGACTCTCAGGGGCGCTTGATCGGTGCGGTCGCGGCGATGTTCGATATCACCGCGCGCAAGGCACATGCACGCGAAATTGCCCAGGTACGCCAGTATCTGCAGGCAGTGGTCGATGCCTCGACCGAAGTCGCCATCATGGCGACCGATAACGCGGGCACCATCACGCTGTTCAATCCCGGCGCGGAACGCCTGCTTGGCTATTCGTGGTCCGATGCGGTCGCCCGTATGAGTCTGCTCGACCTGTACGATCGCGACGAACTGGCGGCTTTCGTCGCCGAGGTGCAGGCTGAAGCGGGGCGTGAACTCACGCCTATCGAGGCCATTACCGCACGCCCGCTGCGTGGGCAGATCGAAAGTCGCGACTGGCATTTCGTGTGTGCCGATCACAGCCAGCGCATGCTCAGGCTGGTACTCAGCGCCATTCGCGATCATGCTGACGCGGTCATCGGTTTTCTGGGCATCGCGATCGACCGCACCCAGCTACTGGCTATGGAGCAGGCTTTGTATACCAGCCAAGCGCGGTTTCGCATCGCGTTCGACAGCGCGCCCCAGGGTATGGCGCTGGTCTCGCTCGAGGGGCGCTTTGTCGAAGTCAACCAGTCGCTTTGCGACATGCTTGATTATGCGCGCGAAGATCTGCTCAAGACCGATTTTCAGACGCTCACCCATCCTGACGATCTGCACAACGATCTGGGCCATCTAAGCAGGCTCGTCGAAGGGGAGATCGGCTCCTACCAGATCGCCAAACGCTATTTCTCGCGTTCCGGTGAATGCATATGGGCACAGCTGTCGGTCGGTGTGACCCGCGATAGCGATGGTGCGCCGCTCAATTATGTGGCCCAGATTCAGGATATTACCGCCGAGCGCGAGCTCGATCGCATGAAAAGCGAGTTCGTGGCCGTGGTCAGTCACGAGCTGCGTACGCCGATCACCTCCATCAAGGGCGCGCTGGGATTGCTCAAGTCGGGCGCGCTCGGCGCGGTGCCACCCGGGTTCGAGGAAATGCTGGCGGTGGCACAGAAGAATTCCGAGCGCCTGGGGCTGCTCGTCGACGATCTGCTGGATTGGGAGAAACTCGCCGCCGACCGGGTGGCCTTCGATTTCCATATCCACGATCTGCGCGGTCTGCTCGTCGAGGCGATGGATAGTAATAAAGGCTATGCCGATAGCTTCGATGTCGGGCTGCAGCTCGTCGGCGACGAATCGCTACAGGTTTCGGTCGATGCCCTGCGCTTTGCCCAGGTGTTGGCCAATCTTTTGTCCAACGCGATCAAATTTTCGCCCGCTGCCGGCCGGGTGACGTTGTCGTATGCGGCCCGCGATGGCCAGGCGGTCATTTCTATTGCCGATAACGGCCCGGGTATTCCGGTGTCGTTTCGCGACAAGGTTTTCCAGCTGTTCGCGCAGGCCGATGGCGGCAATACCCGCCGCCAGGGCGGCACCGGTCTGGGGCTTGCGATCACAAAACAACTGGTCGAACAGATGCACGGCACGATCGATTTCGAAAGCGTTGAAGGTGTAGGTACCACCTTTCAGGTGACCTTACCGCTTAAAACCCTGTAAAAGAATAACCCACGAGGATTAACGCAGTGACAGGTGAAGTAATAGTGGCTTTGCAACGGGTGCTGCATGTCGAGGACGATGAATCGATTATCGCGATCGCGCGTGTAGCGTTGGAAAACGTGGGCGGATTGACAGTGCTCAGTTGCTGCAGCGGTTTCGAAGCACTGGAAAAGGCGGTAGATTTCGATCCCGAGTTGGTATTGCTCGACGTCATGATGCCGGGCATGGACGGGCCGACCACGTTGGCGGCACTCGCCGATGTGCTCGATTTCGGGCGCGTGCCGGTGGTGTTCATGACCGCCAAGACCCAGCCGGCCGATCATGCGAACTACTATGCGCTGGGCGCGGCGGCGGTGATCGTCAAGCCGTTCGACCCGCTCACGCTCAGCGATCAAATTCGGCAGATATGGGAACAGTTCGATGCCGACCCCGACGATTGATGTTGCTCAAAAGCTCGCCCAGATGCGTCGGGACTACGGCGTGGGTCTGGCGCGCGAGCTGGCCGATCTCGCTGTCTGGGCCCAGCAGCAGGACAGCGCGAATGCCAGTGTCGACGACTGGCAGCAGATTCGCGATCGGCTGCACAAGCTCGCCGGTGGCGCGTCGACGTTCGGTTATCTCGAGATCGGCAACAGCTGTCGCGCCAGCGAGCGCGAACTGGATGCCATGCTGTGTGGCCGAGCACCAGTCGACTATGCCAGCGTAATCGCGCGCGTGGCCGCACTGCCGGACCTGCTCGGCGACGACGATCCAGCCGAAGCCGAGGCGGCTGCGGTCACCGAACCGCAGGCTGGAGTGGTCGAGGCCCATGAACCGCTCATCTATATCCTCGAGGACGAACCGGAAACCGGCGCCCAGCTGATACGGATTCTGGAAAGCTTCGATTATCGCGCCGAAATGTTCGACGATGGCCAGATGCTGCGCGCGGCCTGTCGTCGCCAGCGCCCCGATGCGCTGATTCTGGATCTGCATTTCGCCGACGCCAGCGAAATCGGCGGTCTGGCAGTCGGCGAGGCCATCCAGGCCGAGATGGACAAGCCGTTGCCGTTGTTCGCCACCGAGCAGTCCAGCGAATTCGCCATGCAACTGCGTGCCGTGCGTGCCGGCGTGGTCGGCTTCATGGCCCAGCCGCTGGAGCCGGTGCGCGTCGCCGGCCTGCTGGAAAGCCATATGCGTGCGCACCGCGCTACACCGCTGCGCGTGCTCATGGTCGACGACGACCAGGCCATGCTCGATTACCACCGGCTGGTGCTGGAAAGCGCCGGGTTTACGGTCAAGACCCTGAGCGCGCCGGAGCAAACGCTGGCCGTTATGGAGCACTTCAGCCCCGATGTGCTGGTGCTCGACGTGCGTATGCCGCGCTGCAGCGGCCCCGAGCTCGCCCAGATGGTGCGCTATCACGCGCGCTGGCTGCAGATGCCGATCACGTATCTGTCGGCCACCGAAGACGCCAACGCCCAGCTCGAGGCCATGACCAAGGCCGGCGACGATTTTCTGATTAAACCGATCACGCCCAACGCGTTCGTGGCCGCGGTTCAGGCGCGCGCGCGCCGTGCCCGTGAACTGTCGGCGGCGTTGTCGCGCGACAGTCTGACCGGTCTGCTCAAGCATGCCGATATCAAGGAACGCGTGGCGAGTGCCATGTCGCAGGCACGCCGACGGGGCGAGCCGATCGCGTTGGTCATGCTCGATATCGACTTTTTCAAACGCGTGAACGACACCTACGGCCATCTCGTGGGCGACGAAGTCATCCGCGCGCTGGCCAACCTGCTGCGGCGACGTCTGCGCACCTCGGATCTGCTCGGGCGCTATGGCGGCGAGGAGTTCGTGGTGGCCTTGCCTGGCTGTAGCGAAGCCAAGGCGGTGGAGATTATCGACGAACTACGCGAAAGCTTCGCCGAATTCACCTTCAACGCGGCGGGCGAGTCGTTTACGTCGAGCTTCAGTGCCGGGGTCAAGGTGCCCGGCGAAAACGACGATCTGCAAGCGTTGATCGCGGCCGCCGACGCCTGTCTGTATGCCGCCAAGAACGCCGGCCGCAACCGGGTCGTCGGTCATTCTGCCATCTCGGCCTAGCCGGATCGCGCACGCCGCTGGCCAAGCGCGGCCAGCGGCGCGTGTAGTCAATGCACGGTGGGCGGCTCGGCGTCGGGATTGTCGATCAGTGCTTCCACATCGGCCGGGGTAAATACATAGACCGCGTTGCAGAAGTGGCACTGGGTTTCCACCTGGCCCTGTTCTTCGAGCACGCTGCGTAGCTCGTCCGCGCCGAGCTGGTGCAGGGCCCGGCCGAAGCGCTCGCGGGTACAGGTACAGCTGAACTTGACCGGCGCCGGGTCGAACACCCGCGCCTGTTCCTCGTGGAACAATCGGTGCAATACCTGTTCCGCGCCCAGGCCGGTGAGTTCCTCGCCGGTGATGGTATCGGCCAGATGGTTGATGCGATCCCAGGCGTCGTCATCGCCGGCCTCGGCGTCGTGCACGACTTCTTCGGGCAGTTTCTGGATCAGCAGCCCGGCCGCATGCTCGGCGTCCGTGGCCAGCCATAGCCGGGTCGGCAACTGTTCCGACTGGGCGAAATACTCCTCCAGGCAGCCGGCGATATCGGGTTTGTCCAGCGCGACGATGCCCTGATAGCGCTGGCCTTCTTCCGGGTCGAGCGTGATGACCACATGGCCGCCTTCAGCCAGTGCCTGCAGGGTGGGTTCGGCGATGCGGGCCAGGGCATCGTCATCGAAACGTGCCACGCCGCGCAGGCGCTGGGCACGTTCGCCCACGCCGGGGTTGGATTCGGCCATCAGCAGTTTCAATGCGCCCTTGCCGCGAAATTCGATACTCAACGTGCCGTCGAACTTGATCGTGGCGGTCAGCAGTGCACAGGCAGCCAGCAGCTCGCCCAGCAGGCGTTCGACGGCCAGTGGATAGCCGTGATTGGCGATGGCATCGCGGTACGTGCTGTGTAGCTGCGCGATCTCGCCGCGTACCTGGGTGTCGTCGAAGATAAAGCGCTGTAGTCGATCGGTGGGCATGGCAGACATGGGTATTCTCCTGGGTCCATCGACAAGGTGCGTGCCCGTGCCGGCGAATTCAATACGAACAGGGCTGGCGCGCTGGATACGAAATGATAAATTGCGCGATCCTTGCGATGCATGCCACCGCCTTTGGCATGCGTCGCGATCATGCTGACGGGCAGGCCGCGCGATGACAGACGACGATACCGCCACACCGGTCACCGCCCGGCGGATTCTGGGGCTGGCGGTACCGGCGCTGGGCGTGCTCGCGGCCGAGCCGCTCTATGTGCTGGTGGATACCGCCGTTGTCGGTCATCTGGGCGCCCGGCCGCTGGCGGGCCTGGCCCTCGGTGGCACCGTGTTATCGGTACTCACCAGTCAGCTGACCTTTCTGTCCTACGGCACCACGGCCCGTACTGCGCGTCTGTTCGGGGCCGGCCGGCGGGCGGATGCGGTCGCCGAGGGCGGCCAGGCGAGCTGGCTGGCCATCTTCGTCGGCCTGACCGTACTGGTACTCGGCCAGTTGTTCGCCGACCCGATACTCGCGGCTCTGGCCGGCAATCCGGCGGTCGCCGAGGCGGCCGTCTCGTGGCTGCGTATCGCCCTGATCGGCGCGCCGGCCATTCTGATCACCCTCGCCGGCAATGGCTGGATGCGCGGCGTCCAGGATACGGTGCGCCCGCTGCGCTATATCCTCGCGGGCAATATCCTGTCGGCGATCGCCTGCCCGGTACTGGTCTACCCGCTGGATTTTGGGCTGGAAGGCTCGGCGATGGCCAATGTGCTCGCCCAGTACACCGCAGCCATTCTGTTCGTGCGCGCGTTGCGCGGCGAGCGGGCGCTGGTGCGCCCACGTTGGGCGATCATGAAAGCGCAGATGGTGCTCGGCCGCGATCTGATCCTGCGCAGCGCCTCGTTTCAGATCTGTTTCCTGTCGGCGGCGGCGGTGGCGGCACGCGAGTCGGCCGCGGCCCTGGGCGCGCATCAGATCGTCTATCAGCTCTGGGTGTTTCTCTCGCTGGTGCTCGACTCGCTGGCGATCGCCGCCCAGGCGCTGATCGGCGCGGAGCTGGGCGCGGCCCGCGTCGAACGCGCCCGGGCCGTGGCCTGGCAGATCACGCGCTATTCGTTCGGTCTGGGCGTCTGCCTGGCTGGGGTGTTCGCTGCCCTGGCCGGGGTTATCCCGCGCCTGTTCACGGATGACGCGGGCGTGCTTGCGCAGATTCCGTATGCCTGGTGGTTGTTCGTGGCCCAGCAGCCGGTCGCCGGTATCGTATTCGCGCTCGACGGGGTATTGCTCGGCGCGGCAGACACACGCTTTCTGCGTACCACGACGCTGGCCTGTGCCATGGGCGCCTTTCTGCCGCTGATCTGGCTGTCCTGGGCGTTTGGCTGGGGGCTGACCGGGATCTGGGTGGGGCTGACGATGTTTCTGGTCACCCGCATGGTGGCGGTGGTCTGGCGTACACGTACCGAGCATTGGGCCATCGCGGGCGCCTGAACAGGCCGCCGGCCAATCTTCAGCGGCCGGCGAATCGCGCGAGCGCGTCGCCGGCCAGCCGGTAGGTAGTCCATTCCGACTGCGGGCGCGCGCCGGCAGCTTCATAGAACTCGATCGCCGGTGTATTCCAGTCGAGCACGCTCCATTCGAAACGCCCGCAGCCTTCATCGACGGCCAGCCGGGCCAGATACTGCAGCAGTGCCTTGCCGGCACCGCGCCCACGGGCGTCAGGGGTTACGTAGAGATCTTCCAGATACAGGCCGTTGCGGGCCAGCCACGTCGAGTAGCTGTAGAAGCACACGGCAAAACCGATCGGCTCGCCGGCATCTTCACAGATGAAGGCAAAGGCCCGCGCGCCCTTATCGAACAGGGATTGCTCGATCGTTTGCTCGGTGGCGACCACTTCGTCGAGGGCTTTTTCGTAAATCGCCAGTTCGCGCACGAAGCGCAGAATCAACGGCGTGTCGGCGCGTTCGGCGGCGCGAATATGCAGATCGGTCATGGGGTTCGGTATCGGTGGTTTACTTGGCGAACAACTGGCTGCGGTCGGCAAACGCCTTGAATTCCAGTGCGTTGCCACAGGGATCGAGCAGAAACATGGTGGCCTGTTCGCCGGGCTGGCCCTGAAAACGGATATGCGGCTCGATCACGAAATCGGTGCCGCGTTCGCGCAGGCGATCGGCCAGCGCTTGCCATTCGTCCCATTCGAGCACGATGCCGAAATGCGGAATCGGCACGTCGTGGCCGTCGACCGGGTTGGTATGGGCGTTTTCCTGCGACGGGGTTTTGGGGTGTTCGTGAATGACCAGCTGGTGACCATAGAAATCGAAATCCACCCACTGCTCGCTCGAGCGGCCCTCGCTCAAGCCGAAGGTTTCACCGTAGAAACGCCGGGCCGCGGGCAGATCGTGAACCGGAATGGCCAGATGAAAGGGCGATAGCGCCATGACAGCGTCCTGAAGGAATGCCGGCGACGATTGTGGCCAGCCGCGTCGACGACAGCAAGTTCAGCCGGCGACGACGCCGAATACGCTCAGCAGCGTATACAGCCCCAGACCCGTGGCCACCAGCACGACGATCGCGCCGAGCAGGTTACCCAGCACGCCGTTGCGATACGTGCCGAGCAGCTCGCGCCGGTTCATCACCACGAGCAGAAATACCGCGATCAGTGGCAACAGAATGCCGTTGGCGGCCTGGGCGATCACGATCGCCTGTACCGGTTCGGCGCCGAACCAGGCGAAGCCCATGCCGATGACGATAATCGCAGCCCAGATTGCGCGAAAGCCGTTGCTGGCCAGATCCGGCTTCACGCCGAGCGCGCCGGTGACCGCATAAGCGGCGGCCAGTGGCGCGGTCACCGAGCTGGTCATGCCGGCCGCAAACAGCCCGATGGCAAAGAACCATTTCGCGGCCGGGCCAAGCAATGGCTCCAGCTGGGCGGCCATCTGGCCGGCGTCCTCGATCGTTGTCTGGCTGTTGAAGAACGCCGCCGCGGCGGTGATTACGATCGCGAGTGTGATCAGCCCGCCGAGCGCGATCGACAAGCCGCTGTCCAGACGCGATTCGGCCAGCGCGCGCTCGGTTGGCATATCGCGCGGCCATTTGTCCTGGACCGCGGCCGAATGCAGGAAGAAGTTATAGGTCACCACCGTAGTGCCCACCAGCGCGATCACGGTCAGCACCGAGCCGTCGGGCAGGCCGGGCGTGAATATACCGGCCAGTATTGCGCCCATGTCCGGGCGGACGATGATCGCGGTCAGGAGGAAGACCACGCTCATGGTCAGCACCAGCGCCACCAGTACCCGTTCGATGAGTTTGTAGTGCCCGGTCGCCAGCAGGGCCAGGGCCGCGCTACCCACGATCAACGCCCAGACGCGTGTGGACAGCCCGGCAATGGTTTCCAGCCCGAGCGCGGCGCCGGTGATATTGCCGGTTTCAAAAGCCGCGGTGCCAAAGCCGATCGCGACCACTACGAGGATGATCGCCGCCCAGCGCAGCAGCGGAGTGTCGATACTTTGGCGCAGCGCGGCCCCCAGGCCCAGGCGTGCGACCAGGCCCAGGCGGGCGCTCATTTCCTGAAGCACGAGCGTGGCAAAGATCGAGAACACCAGCGCCCAGAGCAGTGCATAGCCCGTTTCCGCACCGGCCACGCTGGCCGTGGTGACCGTACCGGGGCCGATGAAGGCCGCTGCGACCAGCAGCCCCGGGCCGAATTGTTTGAGCCTTTGCAGCATGGTGCCCTGCGTGTCTGCAGACGCGAGAAAACCGTCAACCGATTACACCACACTGACCGCGATCGTGCGGCGCGTGCCCGGGTTGTCTTCAACCGCCCGATAAATCATGCCAACCTGCGCGCTGAATTCTTTGGGGGCGTCTGCGCGACATGCGCTGCAGGCGGACTGGGCTATGGATCTGATTATCTCTCTTACGCCGCCGCTGGCTGCGGTGCTACTGGCGCTGGCGACACGGCGCGTGAACCTGTCGTTGTTTCTGGCGATCTGGATCGGCGGCTGGTTCGTGGCCGGCAATCCGGTGGCCGCGGTGGGCCAGAGCTTCGACTGGTTCGCCGAGGTGATGACTGACGAATGGAACGCGCGTTTTCTGGTGCTCGTTTCACTGCTGGGCGCGGGTGCGGCATTCATGTATCGCACCGGCGGCTCGCATGCGGTATCGCGCTGGCTGTCGCGGCGTATTTCCACTGGTCGCAGCGCCCAGCTGCTGACCTGGCTGCTGGGGCTGGTGATCTTTTTTCAACGACTACGTCAATTCGGTGATCGTGGGCAATGCCACCCGCGATCTGACCGGCGAACACCGCGTATCGCGCGAAAAGCTGGCCTATCTGCTGGATTCCACCTCGGCGCCCATGGCCACGCTTGGCCCGGTTTCGGACTGGATCGGCTACCAGGTGTCGCTGATCGCGGCGGCGCTCACCGCCCTGAGCCTGACCACGGAAAAACCGTATATGGCTTTCCTGCAGTCGATTCCGTGGAATTTCTATGCATTGCTGTGTCTGGTGGCGGTGCCTACGATCGTGATTCTGGGCGACTTCGGGCCCATGCGCGCGGCCGAAAAACGGGCCGAAGACGATGGCGATCTGGTCGCGCCGGGCGATACGCCGCTATCGGCCGTGGAAAACGATCTCGGCGAAGCCGATACCGAAAACGGCCGGCTCTATCACTTCTTGCTGCCGCTGGGCGTACTGCTCGGCGTGGCCTGCTGGGCGCTGTGGTATACCGGCGGCGGCGCCGAGGGCAAGCCGCTCATGGATGCCCTGGCCAATACCGATGTGGCCGTATCACTGTCGTGGGCCGCGTTCGCGATGGTCGGTACGGCCATGGCGCTGGCATTGCTGCAGCGACAAACCCTCGAGGACTGTGAAAACACGCTGCTGGCGGGTTTTCGGACCATGCTGCCGGCGCTGGTGATCATGGTGCTGGCCTGGACGATCGGTACCGTCACGGGTGCGCTGGATACCGGTGAGCACGTCATCGAAGCCACCCGCGACTGGCTCTCGCCGGGGTTGCTGCCGGTGTTGATCTTCGCGATCGCGATGGTGATTTCGTTTGCGACCGGCAGCTCTTGGGGCGCGATGGCGATTCTCACGCCCGTGGCGGTACCGCTGGCTTACAACATTGGCGATATCACCCTCGTGCACATGGCCATCGGCGCGATCTTCTCCGGCTCCATCTTCGGTGATCACTGCTCGCCGATTTCGGATACCACGGTCATGTCGTCGATCTTTGCCGGTTCGGATCATATCGCCCATGTGCGCACCCAGATTCCCTATGCGCTGGTACCGGCGGCGGTGGCCGGCGTGCTCTACCTGGCGTCGATGGTGGTGGCCTCGGCCTGGGTGCTGTTGCTGGCGGGTCTGGTCATCCAGACCGTGGCGATCTGGCTGATCGCCCGTGCGACGCCCGGCTGAGCCGGGTTGGCGCGCTTAGCCCAGCGCCAGCCAAACGCCGACCGCCATCATCAGGCTGCCGGCCACGCGATTGAGCCGCACCACGTTACGCGGCTCGCGCAGAAAGCTGCGCACGGCGTGGCCGCCGCCGGCGTAGACCAGTAACGAGCAGAACTCGATGGTCAGAATGGCGCCGACCAGCACCAGAAGCTGGGGCGCCAGGGCATTGTCGCGATCGAGAAACGGCGGCAACAGCGCGATGAAGAAGGCCCAGCCCTTGGGGTTGGCCACTGCGGTGACAAAGCCCTGGGTGATCAGCCCCGCCGGGCGCAGGGCGCCGTCGTTACGTTTGGCCGCGGGCAGCGCCGATTCGCCGCTCGCGCGCCACATCGAAATGCCCAGATAGACCAGATAGAGGCCGCCTGCGAGCTTGAGGGCGGTGAACAGCGTCGGGTAGCTGAGCATGAGCGTGGCCGCGCCGATCACTGCCAGAACCGCCACCAGGGCCACGCCTACCAGCTCGCCGATCATCATCCATAGCGTACGACGTACGCCGATACTCATGCCCAGGCTCAGCGAGAGCATCATGCACATGCCCGGGGTCAGCGACACCAGCATGAAGGTGGGAACGAATACGGACAGTTTCGGTAGATCGAGCATCGACCCGAGATCCTGCATTTTTGGGGGAACGGCCCGGGCCGGCGAGCGGACAACGGGGCGCTATTTTAGCGTTCGCCCGGTGTGTTTTCGATCACCTAGGCAGACACCCGGATTGTGGTTCGCGGTAATCGCTGTGACCGTGGCGGTGTTATTTCCCGGGGGCACATAGCCCATGGCCAAGAACATCGTGGTGTGCTGCGACGGCACCAACAGCCAGTTCGATAGCTCGGACACCAATGTCGTTCATCTCTACCGGGCGCTTGCAGATGACGCCGATCAGCGCGCCTTTTACGAGCCCGGCGTGGGGACCTTCGGTGCCCGCGTTTTGGGCGTGAACGTGGGCGAAACGCTGGGCAAGGGCCTGGGCGCGGCGTTTGGCTACGGTATTACCCAGAACCTGGTACGGGCCTATCGTTTTCTCATCGAAACCTATACGCCCGGCGATCGCGTATTCCTGTTCGGCTTCAGCCGCGGGGCATTCGCGGCGCGCTCGCTCGCGGCATTGATCGACCAGGTGGGCGTGCTCGCGCCGGACGATCGCGATCGCGCCAAGGAAATCGTCAAGGCCTGGCTCGACGGTAATACATCGGTCGTGGCGCGCTATCAGCAGCCGTTGACCCGCTGCGCCCCGCATTTTGTGGGCGTCTGGGAGACCGTCGGCGCGCTGGGCGTACTGATTCGCCTGCGCCGGTTTCACGACAACAAGCTCAGCCCCGGCGTGTGCCATGCCGTGCATGCACTGGCCATCGACGAGCAGCGGCGCAAGTTCGAGCCCACGCCCTGGGACGAAAGCGCGCTCAAACCCGGCCAGCATGCACGCCAGCGCTGGTTTGTCGGCGTGCATAGCGATGTTGGCGGCGGCTATGACGAACGCGGGCTGGCCGATATCACCCTGGGCTGGATGCTCGAACAGGCCCGGACGCAGGGCCTGGCGTTGAAGCCGGGCGCGATCGCCGCGATTAACGGCGATGCCACCGGCCGTCTACATGATTCCTACGATGGCCTGTGGCCGTTGCTCGGCCGGTATGTGCGCCACCCGCAACGCGACGATGTCTTTCACCCATCGGTGGGCGAGCGGTTGCGCCGCGTGCCCGACTACACACCGGACAATGTGCCCGCCGACGTGCGCAAGCGCCTCGCCGAAGCGGCGGGCGCCGACTGATGCATCAGCAGGGCTTTCGATAGCGTCCGCAGTTCGGCACGGGGCCTGAACATCAGACCACCTGGGCTTCCAGGTATCTGGCTTTACGTCTTCATTCGCGTGTGTTCGCGTTCATTTGCGGACAACCTGCTTGCTTGAGAAAAGCCAGCCGGCTTTCATACATCATCAAGACAAGCCTAAGGGCCTGTCGCGACGACAGGCCTTAGTCTTCGCCGCCGCCCGGCTCGTAGCCCAGATTGGTGCCGATCCATTTCTCGGCGGTGGCAATATCCCAGCCCTTGCGTGCGGCGTAGTCCTTGACCTGATCCTTGGCGACGCGCCCGACCACGAAATAACGCGATTCTGGGTGGCTGAAATACCAGCCGGATACCGCGGCACCCGGCCACATCGCCCGCGATTCGGTCAGCTCGATACCGGTACGTGCCTGTACGTCGAGCATCTCCCAGAGGGTGTCCTTCTCGGTATGTTCCGGACAGGCGGGATAGCCCGGCGCGGGCCGGATGCCGTGATACTTCTCGCCGATGAGATCCTCGTTGGACAGGGATTCATCGGGTGAATGGCCCCAGAGTTGGGTACGCACGAACTTGTGCAGCCATTCGGCGAAGGACTCGGCCAGCCGGTCGGCCAGTGACTCCACCAGAATGGCGTTGTAGTCGTCGTGCTGGGCCTTGAAGCGGTCGACGATCTCTTTCGAGCCCAGGCCCGTGGTCACCGCGAAGGCGCCCACCCAGTCGGCCTTGCCCGAATCTTCGGGGGCGATGAAGTCGGCCAGTGAGCGGTTGGGCACGCCGTCGCGATGCTCGGTCTGCTGGCGCAGGTTGTGCAGTACGTGCACGGTTTCGCTGCGATCGTCGCTCAACACGTGGATATCGTCGCCCACGCGGTGCGCGGGGAAGATGCCGGCGACACCCTTGGCGGTAAGCCATTTCTCTTCGACGATGCGCTTGAGCATGATCTGCGCCTCGTCGAAGAGCTTGCGTGCCTCCGGGCCCTTGTTCGGGTCGTTGAGAATATTCGGGTAGCGCCCTTTCATCTCCCACGACATGAAGAAGGGCGTCCAGTCGATCGTGTCCACGAGTTTTTCCAGCGGAAAGTCGTCGAACACATAAACGCCGGATTCGTCGCTGGCCTCGCCGGTGATATAGGGCGGCGCCTCGCGCAGGGCGTATTCCGTGGTTTCGGGCAGCTTCGGGCGCGGCGGCTCGTAGTTGTCCCAGTCGAGCTTCACCGCGTTGGCACGCGCGTCCGCCAGGGTGAGGAACTTGTCCTTTTTCTTGTTGGCATGGCGCTCGCGCAGCTTGTCGTAGTCGTCCTTGAGTTCGGCGATGAGCTTTTCGCGGGCATCGGGGCTGACCATGCGCGAGGCCACCGGCACCGAACGGCTGGCATCCTTGACCCACATCACCGCACCCGCGTAAGCCGGGTCGATCTTGACCGCGGTATGCGCACGCGAGGTGGTGGCGCCCCCGATCAACAGCGGCGTATTCATACCGCGCCGCTGCATTTCGGCGGCGACATTCACCATTTCGTCGAGCGAGGGCGTAATCAGCCCCGACAGGCCGATGACATGGGCGTTGTGCTTTTCCGCAGCGTCGAGGATGTCGTTCATCGGCACCATCACGCCCAGGTCGATCACCTCGAAGTTGTTGCACTGAAGCACCACGCCCACGATGTTCTTGCCGATGTCGTGCACGTCGCCCTTCACGGTCGCCATGATGATGGTGCCGTTGTTGGAGCCTTTGTCGGCCTCTTCCTTTTCTTCCTCGATGAAAGGCAGCAGATAGGCCACGGCCTTTTTCATCACGCGCGCGGATTTCACCACCTGCGGCAAAAACATCTTGCCGGCGCCGAACAGATCGCCGACCACGTTCATGCCGTCCATGAGCGGGCCTTCGATGACTTCCAGTGGCTTGTCGGCCTTCTGGCGGGCTTCTTCGGTGTCGGCTTCCACGTAGGAGTCGATACCCTTGACCAGCGCATGCTCGAGGCGTTTGTTGACCTCGAATTCGCGCCAGGCCAGATCCTCTTTCGAATCCTTCTTCTTGCCCTTGCCTTTGTATTCCTCGGCCAGGTCCAGCAGGCGTTCGGTGGCGTCGTCACGCTTGTTGAGCACGACATCCTCGCAGGCCTCGCGCAGCTTGTCGGGGATGTCGTCATAGACTTCCAGCTGGCCGGCGTTGACGATGGCCATGTCCAGCCCGGCCGGGATCGCGTGATAGAGAAACACCGAGTGCATGGCCTGGCGCACGGTTTCGTTGCCGCGAAACGAAAACGACACGTTCGACAGCCCGCCGGAGACGTGGCATCCGGGGCAGGATTCGCGTACGCGCTTCGTGGCGTTGATGAAGTCCACCGCGTAGTTGTTGTGCTCTTCGATGCCGGTGGCGATGGCAAAGATGTTGAGGTCGAAGATGATGTCTTCGGGCGGAAAGTCGAGTTTGTCGATCAGCAGCTGGTAAGCGCGCTCGGCGATCTCGACCTTGCGATCCTCGGTGTCGGCCTGGCCGGCTTCGTCGAAGGCCATGACCACGACGGCCGCGCCGTAGTCCAGACAGGCCTGGGCCTGGTCGAGAAACTTCTCTTCGCCTTCCTTGAGCGAGATGGAGTTGACCATCCCCTTGCCCTGGATACATTGCAGCCCGGCCTCGATGACCTCCCACTTGGACGAATCCACCATCACCGGCACGCGGGCGATATCCGGCTCGCCGGCCATCAGGTTGAGGAACTTGCGCATCGCCGCGACCGAGTCGAGCATGCCCTCGTCCATGTTCACGTCGATGATCTGGGCGCCGTTTTCGACCTGCTCGCGGGCCACCGACAGTGCGGTGTCGTAATCCTCTTCCTTGATCAGGCGCTTGAAGCGCGCACTACCGGTAACGTTCGTGCGCTCGCCGATGTTGATGAAGTTGGTTGCTGACGTCATTGAAACCTCTGTTTGTCCGCAGATCGACGCAGATAAGAAAACTAGCTAACGCTGGCGATTGCTTCGCACTAGGCGCCGGTGTTGTAATTCTGGCGTTCCGAAGTTGAGTAGCAGTCCGCGGGTCAGGCCCGTGACCTTCAAGTAATTGATTACTTGTGCCTCGTGTTGTGGCAGGAGGCGCGATACGGCCTTGAGCTCCAGGATGACGCTTCCAAAGCAAACGAAATCGGCCCGAAACTGGCTGTTCAGTGCACGTCCTTTGTACTGAACATCGAGTGCGGCTTCGCGTATGAATGGTATGTCGCGTTCGGCTAGTTCGATTGCTAATGCATCTTGATAAACGCCCTCGAGAAAGCCGTTGCGCAAATAGCGATGAACCTCGAACGCGGCACCCAGAATCCCATAGGTCTGCGCATCTCGTTCTTCGCTTTTCATCTGCGTCGATCTGCGTTGATCTGCGGAAAAATGTCTTAAGCCGATGCAGTGAACGGTTCCAGGCCCGACAGGCGCATCGCGCGCTTGATCTCGGGGCGCCGGCGGGGTGATTTGCCTTCGACGGCCTTGGCGATCGCGCCGATATGTTCGGGCGTGGAGCCGCAGCAGCCGCCGGCCATGTTGAGCAGGCCGGACTCGGCCCACTCGCCGATATGCTCGGCCATTTCGTCGGGGGTGAGATCGTATTCGCCGAATTCGTTGGGCAGGCCGGCGTTCGGATAGGCATGCACATAGCAGGGCGCGATACGCGACATCTCGGCCACGTAGGTACGCAGGGCGTCCGGGCCCAGCGCACAGTTCAGGCCCATGGTCAGCGGTCGACCGTGGGCAACCGAGTTGTAGAAGGCTTCGGTGGTCTGGCCGGACAGTGTGCGCCCCGAGGCGTCGGTGATGGTGCCTGAAATCATCAACGGCACGTCGATGTTTCGCGCGCGCAGGATCTTGCGATAGGCATAGATCGCGGCCTTGGCGTTGAGCGTATCGAAGATGGTTTCCATCAGGATGATATCGACACCGCCATCCAGCAGCGCCTCGGCGGCTTCGCCGTAGGCCTGGGCCAGCTGGTTGAAATCGGTATTGCGCTTGCCGGGGTCGTTTACGTCCGGCGAGATCGAGGCAGTACGGTTGGTCGGTCCGATCACGCCGGCCACCCAGCGCGGCTTGTCGGGCGTGGCGTATTCCTCGGCGACGCTGCGTGCGATCTTCGCGGCTTCGAGGTTCATCTCCACGGCCAGGTCTTCCATGTGGTAGTCGGCCTGGGCAATGGTGGTTGCCGAGAAGGTGTTGGTGGTGAGGATATCCGAGCCGGCCGCGGCGTATTGCGCGGTGATCTCGCGGATGAGTTCCGGCTTGGTGAGGGTCAGCAGATCGTTGTTGCCCTTGAGATCGCTTTCCCAGTCGGCAAAACGCTGGCCGCGATAATCGGCTTCGTCCGGATCGTGGTTCTGGATCATCGTGCCCATGGCGCCGTCGAGTACCAGGATGCGCTGCGCGAGCGCGGCTATCAGATCGCTCATGGATACCTTGAATATGTGTATGGAGGCGCAGTATATCCGTTTATCCGGATATACAGGAAGCCGAACGGGCCTGCCATCGCCCGCCGCAAGCGCTTTGACGCGGCGTTGGCGTGCTTGACGGCACCCGCGGGCCTGCTAGGCTTTGCGTTATTGCAGGTGTCCGGGCGTGTTCACACGCTCGGGTGAAACGGGAAGCCGGTGCGTCGCCACGAAGTTTCGTGTCGACAAGGCCGGCGCTGCCCCCGCAACGGTAGGCGAGTCGACTTCGACACTTCATGCCACTGGGCCCTGGCCCGGGAAGGCGTGTCGAATGGCCATGACAGGCGCTCGTGAGTCCGGAGACCGGCCTGCGATACGAGGCAACGACATCGCGGCGGGCGATGAGACGGCAGAGCGACGGCGTCGTATTCGCGCGTGTCGTATCCCTGACTGTTTCTCCAATCTGTCCCATGGCGGGTCGTGGCCGTGTCCATCGCGGCGCACGGGCGTGTGCGCCAGGGGTTATTGGGGAAACAATGTTTATCGATCGTCTTTTTTGCGGCGTGGCAGCGCCGGCGGTGGTGCTGTGTGCCGTGTTCGTAGCCGCGCCCGCACTCGCTCAGAGTGCGGCCAGTAACGACCGGCTCGCGGATATTCAGGTCACCGCCACGCGTACGCCGCAACGGGTGAGCAACACGCTGGCCGCGACCACGGTCATCGACCGCGCCGAGATCGAGCGCTTGCAGGCACGGTCGGTACGCGATCTGCTGCGACGCACGCCGGGTGTGACCATCGCCAACAACGGCGGGCCGGGCAAGTCCACCTCGATCTTTCTGCGCGGTACCGAGTCCGACCATACGCTGGTGCTGGTCGATGGCGTGGAGTATCGCTCGGCCACGGCCGGGTCGGCCGCGATCGAGGACCTGCCGGTATCACAGATCGAACGTATCGAGATCGTGCGCGGGCCGCGCTCGTCGTTGTATGGCTCGGATGCGATCGGCGGGGTGATCCAGATCTTTACCCGCGACGGGCGTGGCGTGGCCGGTACCCGACCCTATTTTCAGCTCGGCGCGGGCAGCGACAGCAGCTATGAAGGCCAGGTGGGCGTGGCTGGCAGCGATGCCAATTCCCACTACAACCTGAGCGTGAGCGGGCGCCGGACCGACGGCTTCGATGCCTGCACCGCCGATGCGGCCGGCACCGGCGGCTGTTTTACCGACGAGCCGGACGACGACGGCTACGATCGGGTCGCGGTGGCCTTCGACTACGGCTATATCTTCGATAACGGGGTCGAATGGGATCTGAACTTTCTGCGCTCGCAGGCGAATGTCGAGTTCGACGGCACCGCCCAGAATGAAACCGACAGCGTCGAGCAGATCATCGGTACCTCGCTGGCCTGGCAGCCGCTGGCGGCGTGGCGTACCAAAATCGCCTATGGCAATAGCCTGGATGACTCGGACAACTTCCTCGACGGGCGCTATGTCACGGCGTTCAAAACCCGGCGCCACCAGTTGATCTGGCAGAACGACATCAGCCTGCCCAACGACGATCTGTTCACGCTCGGCCTGGACTACGAGCATGAAAGCGTCGATGGCGACACCGATGGCGATCGCGCGAACGACTTCACCGGCGCCATGCGCGAAGACAGCCGTGATAACAAGGGCCTGTTCGTTCAGTACCTGGGCGATTGGGGCCGCCATCACCTGCAGTTGTCCGGACGTGGCGACGACAACGAACAGTTCGGCGAGCACGCTACCGGCAGTGCGGCCTACGGCATCGATTTCGCCGACGCCTATACCGCCAGTATTTCCTATGGCACCGCCTTCAAGGCACCGACCTTCAACGAACTGTATTTTCCCAACTACGGCAATCCCGAGCTGGACCCGGAAGAATCGGACAGCGTCGAAGTCGGCCTCGACGGCGATCACGACTGGGGCCGCTGGTCGCTGCATGCCTATCAGACCGAGATCGACGATCTGATTGCCTACGACTCGTCCACCTTCGCCCCGGCCAATCTCGAGAAAACCCGGATTCGGGGTGTGGAAGCGGGTATTGGTACCGCGATCGCCGAGTGGCAACTCAATGCCCAGTTCACCTGGCTCGATGCCGAAAACCGTACGCGTGGCCCGAATCAGGGCAACGAACTGCCGCGCCGGCCCGGCCATACGGGTCAGTTCGATGTCGACCGCGCCTTCGGGCGCTACAGTGCCGGGGCGAGCCTGACCGTGGCCGATTCCAGCTACGACGATGCCGCCAACGAAAACGAACTGGACAGCTATCAGGTCGTCGACCTGCGCGCCTCGGTCGAACTGGCCCGCGATTGGCTGGTACAGGCCAGCCTCAATAATCTGTTCGACGAGGAATACCAGACCGCCCGCTTCTACAATCAGGCCGATCGCAACGTGTTTTTCACACTGCGCTACCAGCCGCAGTAGCCTTAAGTCGCACGGCCCGTTCGGGCCGTGCGCTATCAACGGAGCCCTCATGAGCGACGAATCCCGCAGCGACGACGACGCCAAGGCCGAACGCCACAAGGCGACCATGCAGAAACAAAAAGCCCGGGTGGATGCCGCCATCGAGGCGGCCGATACTGAACGCGGCGTGTTGTTGCTGCTCACCGGCAACGGCAAGGGCAAGTCCTCCTCGGCCTTCGGCATGGTCATGCGGGCGCTGGGCTACGGGCATCGCGTGGGCGTGGTGCAGTTCATCAAGGGCCAACAGCTCTCCGGCGAAGAGATCTACGTGCGCGATCATTGCCCGCAGGTGGCTTTTCATCAGATGGGCACCGGGTTTACCTGGAACACCCAGGATCGCAGTGGCGATATCGCCGCCGCCGAGGCGACCTGGGCCAAGGTCGAGCCGATGCTTACCGACGACAGCTTCGATCTGGTCGTACTCGACGAGTTGACCTACATGATCGGCTACAGCTATCTCGATGAGAAAAAAGTGCTGGACGCCCTGGCCAACCGGCCACGCGAACAGTCGGTAGTGGTCACCGGTCGCGGCGGCGGGTCGGCCCTGCGCGAACTGGCGGATACCGTCTCCGAGATCAAGGACATCAAGCACGCCTTCAAGGCGGGCATCAAGGCGCGCAAGGGCGTCGACTACTAGGTAATGGCGCCAGCCCCGGCTACCTGGTGGCGCTGGTCTGCACGCGACGATCTGCCATCGGCTACGGTGCAGACCATTCCCGCAGCGCGTTTGCTGCCGGGCTGGCAGGCCGGCGTGGCCGACGGCGGGCTGGCGATTGCTTTCGATCGGCCCTGGCATTGTCTGAGTTCTGCGGCGGCGAGAGGTGGCTGGAGCATGGCGCAGGGCTTTGCCAACCGCCATGTCGGCGACGACGATCGCGCCGCGTTGAATACGCCGGACAGCCTCATTGCCGATTTCGCAGCCCAGCGCGGGCTCGCCGCGCACTGTGTCGGCATGCTCACCGCCGCTTCGATGCGCAGTCTGCGGTTCGCTACGGTGGATATCGAGGGCGAGCGTCTGTGTGTGGTCGTGACCGCCGGCCTGGCCAACGCCCGGCGGGCCGGCGATCGGGCGGATCGGCGTGAACTGCGCCCCGGCCCCTGCGAAATAGGCACCATCAATCTCGCCCTGGCGACCACGCTAGCCCTGACCCCGGCGGCACAGGTCGAAACCCTGGCCACGCTGACCGAAGCCAAGGCCGCGGCGCTGCAAGCGCTCGATGCGCGCAGCCCGATTTCGAATGAAATCGCGACCGGTACCGGTACCGATGCCAGCGCCGTATTCTGTAACAGCGCCGGCGAGCCGTTACGCTACACGGGCAAGCACACCCGGTTTGGCGAATATGCCGCGCGGCTCGTGATCGATGCCCTCACCGATGCCATTCGCCCGCAACCGGGTTGGGCCGATGGCTGCTAGGACACGCCCTCAGACGCTCATGATCCAGGGCACGGCCACCGATGCCGGCAAGTCGACGCTGGTGGCCGGCCTGGGCCGCGCCTGGCACCGGCGCGGTGTGTCGGTCGCCCCGTTCAAGCCGCAGAACATGGCCTTGAACAGTGCCGTATCCAGCGACGGCGGCGAAATCGCCCGCGCCCAGGCCGTGCAGGCGGCGGCCTGCGGGGTCGCGCCCACCATCGACATGAGCCCGGTACTGCTCAAGCCCTCCAGCGATCGCAACGCCCAGGTCATCATCCACGGCCGCGCGGTGGCCGGCATGTCGGCAAGCGACTATCACCACTACAAGCCGACCGCGATGGCTGCGGTGCGCGCCTCGCATGCACGCCTGAGCGAACAATATGAGCTCGTGCTCGTGGAAGGCGCGGGTAGCCCGGCGGAGATCAATCTGCGGGCCAACGATATTGCCAATATGGGCTTCGCCGAGGCAGTGGATTGTCCGGTCGTGCTGGTGGCCGATATCGACAAGGGCGGCGTGTTCGCCCAGATCGTGGGCACGCTGGCCCTTTTGTCCGAATCCGAGCGGGCGCGCATCGTCGGTTTCGTGATCAACCGGTTTCGCGGCGATATCGCCCTGCTCGAACCCGGCCTGGAATGGCTGGAGCGCGAGACCGGCAAACCGGTATTTGGCGTGCTGCCCTGGCTGGATGGGCTCTATCTCGACGCCGAGGATGCCATCGCCCGCGATCAGCGCGTCGATGCCGATGCCCGTTTCGTGGTCCAGGTGCCCGCCTTGCCGCGGATTTCCAATCACACCGATTTCGACGCGCTGCGTCTGCAGCCGGGTGTGGATCTGCAATGGGTCGGGCCCGGTCAGCGCCCGGGCGGGGCCGATCTCATCGTGCTGCCGGGCTCCAAGAATGTGCGCGCGGATCGGCAATGGCTAGCAGCCAATGGCTGGGATACGCATATCACCCGGCACCTGCGCTACGGCGGACACGTGCTCGGCATCTGTGGCGGCTATCAGATGCTCGGGCAGGCGATCGACGACCCGCACGGTGTGGAAGACGCGCCGGGCGCGGTTGCTGGGCTGGGCCTGCTTGATATCGCGACAGAAGTCGGCACCGAAAAACGGCTCGAAAACGTCAGCGGCCGGCTGGTGGAGAGTCAGAGCAATGGCGAGGCAGCGGTCGCCGGCTATCGAATTCATTGTGGCGTGACCCGCGGCGCCGATCTGGTGCGCCCCTTTGTCGCGCTCGATAACGGCTTCGACGGCGCGATCAGCGCCGATGGCCAGGTCGCCGGCACCTATCTGCACGGGCTGTTCGACAGCGCGGCCGGCTGTGCGGCGGTGCTCGCCTGGGCGGGTTTGGAAAACGCGGCCACCGAAGATCTCGCGGGCCTGCGCGAGCGCCAGTTCGAACGGCTGGCCGATGCCGTGGAAGCTGCGATCGATCTCGACGCGCTACTTGCCGAGGCTGGCGCATGAGTCCGCGCCGGCTCGTCTGGCTGCTCGCGTTCGCCCTGCCGGTCTGTCTGCTGGCAGCGGTGATGCTCGGCGCGGTGCGCCTGCCGGCGCTGGATGTGCTGGCGGTGCTGGTCGGCCGCGATGATGGCCTGGATCGGCTGGCGCTGATCGTGCGTCAGTTGCGCCTGCCGCGCGCGCTGCTTACCGCCCTGGTCGGGGCGATGCTGGCGATTTGCGGGGCGGCCATGCAGGGCTTGTTTCGCAATCCGCTGGCCGATCCCTCGCTGATCGGCGTAACCGCGGGCGCATCGGTGGGCGCGAGTCTGGTCATCGTATTCGCAGGCGGGGCGGCCGGCTTTATCGGCCTGTCGCTGGTGTCGTTGGGCGCGTTCGTCGGCGGCACCGCGGCGGTGTTGCTGGTCTATCGCTTGGCCACCGGCCCGGGCGGTACATCGGTGGCGACCATGCTGCTGGCCGGGATTGCCATCGGCGCGCTGGCCGGCAGCGTGGGCTCGCTGCTGGAGTTTCATGCTGATAACGAAATGCTGCGCCGGATCAGCCTCTGGCGCATGGGCGGGCTCGATGGCGCCAACTGGCCACGGGTCGCGATCGTGGCCGGGGTGAGCGCGCTTGTGTTCTGGGTACTGCCACGCCAGGCCGATGCGCTCAATGCCCTGTTGCTGGGCGAATCGGAGGCGCGGCATCTGGGGATTGCGGTGGATCGCATCAAGCGTCGGCTGGTGCTGCTCACCGCTGCCGGCGTGGGTGTTTCGGTGGCGGTCGCGGGGGCGATTACCTTCGTGGGGCTGGTCGTGCCGCATATCGTGCGCATGCTCATCGGCCCCGATCATCGCTGGTTGCTGCCGGCCTCGGCGCTGGCGGGGGCAATTCTTTTGCTTTTGGCCGATACGCTGGCCCGTATCGTGGTCGCGCCCACCGAGCTGCCGGTGGGCCTGCTGACGGCCTTGCTCGGCGCGCCGTTTTTCATCTCGCTGTTGCGCCGGCGGCGCGAGTACGGGCTATGACGGCGCCGATACTCGAAGTCGAGGCCTTGAGCCTGCGCGCGGGCGGGCGCACTGTCGTCGAAGCCGTCGGGTTCGTACTCGCGGCCGGCCAGCATCTGGCCGTGATCGGGCCCAACGGGGCCGGCAAGTCGACCCTGATTCATGCCTTGATCGGCGATTTGGCGCCCGCGGCCGGGGCGATTCGTCTGTCCGGACGTACCCTCGCCGACTGGCCAGCACGCGAGCGTGCCTGCCGGGTCGCGTTGTTGCCGCAGGCCAGCGCGCTGAATTTCCCGTTCACCGTGGCCGAGGTCGTGCGCCTGGGCCGTGGCCCGCATGCCTCGGGCAGCGTGGCCGACCGCAGGATCGTGGGGCAGACGCTGGCGGCCTGCGATATCGCCCATCTGCGCGATCGGCCTTATACGCGCCTGTCCGGCGGCGAGAAACAGCGCGTGCAGCTGGCTCGGGTGATGAGCCAGATCTGGCGCGCCGAGGACGCCGGCGAACGGCTGTTGCTGCTCGACGAGCCGGTAGCCGCGCTCGATCTCGGCCACCAGCGTCTGGTCATGCAACAGGTCGCGGAGCTGGCCGCCCAGGGCGTGGCGATCGTGAGCGTGCTGCACGATATCAGCCTGGCCGCGCGCTATGCCGATCGCATGCTGGCCCTGCGCGACGGGCGTACGATTGCCGCCGGCACGCCGGCCGAAGTGGTTACCGCCGAACGCATGCAATGTCTGTTCGATACGCACACGCGGGTGATCACCCACCCCGATAGCCATACACCGGTGGTATTGCATGGGTGAGCGGGCTGTCTGTCGCAGGAGAAGGCGATGAAGGAACTCGTGCTCGGCGGCACGCGCAGCGGCAAGAGTCGCCACGCAGAAACACGGGCGCTGTCGCTCGACGTGTCACGTTGGGTCTATGTGGCCACCGCGCTTGCGGGTGACGAGGAAATGGCGGCCCGTATCCAGCACCACCGCGCGCAGCGGGATGCGCGCTGGCAGACGATCGAAGCGCCGCAGGCACTGGGTGCATGCCTGCGCCGGCTGGATGCGCCCGACCGCTGTATTCTCGTGGATTGTCTGACGCTGTGGCTGAGCAATTGTCTCGGCGACGAGACCCACCCCGGGTGCTGGGCCGAGGAACGCGATGCCCTGCTCGCCGCGGTCGACGCCAGCCGGGCCCGGTTGTTATTCGTGTCCAACGAAGTGGGCTCGGGCATCGTGCCGCTCGGCGCGTTGTCGCGGCGTTTTGCCGACGAGGCCGGGCGTCTGCACCAGGCGCTGGCCGCGCGCTGCGATCGGGTGACGCTGGTGGTGGCCGGTTTACCGCTGACGCTCAAGGAGAACGACGCATGACCGACTGGCTGACGCAGCCGATTGCCCCGATTGATCTCGAAGCGCGCGCCGCCGCTCAGGCCCGCCAGGGCGTGCTGACTAAGCCGCCCGGTTCGCTGGGCCGGCTGGAGCAGCTGGCCGCTGATTTCGCCGGCTGGCAGGGGCGTGCGGTGCCGGTGCTCAGCGATATCGATATCGTTGTTTTCGCCGGTGATCACGGTGTGGCGGCGCAGGGGGTATCGGCCTTCGATCAGGCCGTGACCGGGCAGATGATCGCCAACTTCGCCGCAGGCGGCGCGGCCATTTGTGTACTGGCGCGACGCCACCACGCCCGGCTTGCGATCGTCGATCTGGGCGCCGTCGCCCCGCCGGTCGATTGCCCCGATGTCATCGATGCCCGTATCGGCCCGGGCACGGCGGATTTCACCACCGGTGCGGCGATGCAGGCCGACGAACTCGAACAGGCGTTACGCGCCGGTCGCGAGCGCGTATGGGCGTCGGCGCATTTGTTTATTGGCGGCGAGATGGGCATCGGCAATACCACCAGCGCGGCCGCCGTGCTGGCTGGCCTGACCGGCGCGACACCGGCCCAGGTGGTCGGCCGGGGGACCGGTGTGGATAGCGCCGGGCTGGCCCGTAAACAGGCCGTGGTCGCGGCCGGGCTGGCGCGGCATGGTTCCAGTTGGCAGGGCCTGACGGGCGCAGCCCATGCGCTGGCCGTGCTGCGCTGTGTGGGCGGTTTCGAAATTGCCGCACTGACCGGCGCGTTCGTGGCCGCGGCCCAGGCCGGCGTGCCCGTGCTCGTGGATGGTTTCATCGCCAGTGTGGCCGCCCTGTGTGCCGTCGGGATTGCGCCCGCGTGTCGGCACTGGCAACTGTTTGGCCACCGCTCGGCGGAAACCGGCCATGCAGGCGTGCTCGCACGGCTCGAGGCCCGGCCTGTGCTCGATCTGGATATGCGTCTGGGCGAGGGCAGCGGCGCCGCACTCGCATTGGGTGTGATCGCCGACGCGCTCGCCCTGCATGCCGACATGGCGACCTTCGACGAAGCCGGGGTGACAAGCAGCGATGGTTGAAGCCACGGCAACGCTCGTCGATCTGCTGCGCCACGGCGAATGTGAAGGCGGCGCGATCTTTCGTGGCAGCCTGGATGTGGCGCTGTCCGCTGCCGGGCTGGCCCGCATGCAGGCCCAGGCCGATGCGCAGCCGCATTGGCAGCACGTCATTGCCTCGCCGCTGCGCCGTTGTCGGGTCTTTGCAGAAAAACTGGCGGCCGAGCGCGGGCTGGGCTGCACGATCGACAGGCGCCTGCGCGAAATCGACTTCGGCCGCTGGGAAGGCCGGCCCGTCGCCGAGGTCTGGGATCAGGATCATGATGCGGCCCAGGCCTGGTTCGACGACCCGGAACAAAACGGCCCGCCGGGCGGTGAATCGCTGGCCGCGCTGCGTGCGCGTGCCCGGGCGGCTTTCGAGGACGCAGTGGCCGCCCATGCCGGCGGCCATGTGGTACTGGTCGCCCATGGGGGGCTGATGCGGGCCCTGCTGGCCGATCTGCTCGCCATGCCTGGCGCGGCGATGCATCGTCTCGAGGTGCCCTATGCCTGCCTGAGTCGTCTGCGCGTGGTGGCGGACGGTGCGCGTACGAATACCCAGCTGGTTGCCCACAATATCGACTTCGGTGCAGCCAAGACATGCGGCGCCTGATCGCGTTCTTTCAGCCGCTATGGCTGGCCTTCGTCCTGTTGACCACGCTACCGATGGCGCGGCTGATCGTGGGCCCCGTATCGGCTGCCGATTCGGGCCGGTCGGTGCTGTGTTATCCGGTGGTCGGGCTTGCGATCGGGGCGCTGCTGGCCGGACTGGCCAGCGCGCTGCATGGCATCGATGCCATGCTCGGCGCGGCGCTGGTGGTCGTGCTGTGGGTCGTGATCACCGGCGCGCTGCATCTGGACGGGCTCGCCGATTGTGTGGACGCCCTGTTCGCCGGCCACGGGCAGGCGGATGCCGAGCGTACGCTGGCCGTGATGAAGGACCCGGCTGCCGGGCCCATGGCCGTGGTCGCGCTCGTGCTGGCGCTGGCGCTCAAGAGCGCGGCGCTGATTGCGCTCTGGCCCCAGGCCGGCGTGGTAGTGCTCGTCGTCCCCATGCTCGCGCGCACGGCAGCTGGCGTGCTCATGGCGACCACACGCTATCGGCGCCGCCAGGGGCTGGCCAGTGCGATGGCGCTGAACCTGTCGCGCCGCGATGTGGCGGTGGTCGCCGCAATCGTCATGGGGCTGACGCTGGCTTTTGCCGGCATCGCACTGGGCCTGACCGCGATACTGGCGGCGTTTGTGGTGGGCCTGACCTGGCGCACGCTCTGGCAGCGCCGTATCGGCGGTTATACCGGCGACGTGATCGGTGCGTTGATCGAGCTGGTGGAAGCCGTCGCGCTGGTCGTCGCTGCGTTGGTCGCGGCCGTCCTGGGGGGCGGCCTATGGGCCTGACCCTGGCGGTGCTCGCCGGGCTGGCCGTGGACGCATGGCTGGGCGAGCCACGGGCCTACCATCCGCTGGTTGGCTTTGGCCGTCTGGCCGCGGCGCTTGATCGGCGTCTGCCGCGCCGGCGCTGGGCGGGGGCCATCGCCTGGTTGGCGCTGGTCGTACCGCCGGCCGTGCTAGCCGGCCTGCTGATTGCGCCGTTGCCGACGCCTGTCGGCTGGATCGTGGCGGTGTTCGGGCTCTGGCTGTGTATTGCCTGGCACAGCCTCAAAATACATACGCGTGCGGTTGAAGTGGCCTTGCAGGGCGGCGATATCACTGCTGCACGTCGTGCGGTCGCCGCGCTGGTCAGTCGCGATACACAAACGATGGACGCTGCCGCGATTCGCCGGGCCGCGCTCGAATCGCTGCTGGAAAACGCCAGTGACGGTGTGCATGCGAGCTTGTTCTGGTTTGTCGTCGGTGGTCTGGCGGCCGGGCCGGCAGCGGCCGTGGCGGCGGTGATCGCGCATCGGGCGATCAATACCCTGGATGCCATGTGGGGCTATCGTACGCCGCGCTACCGGCGGTTCGGCTGGGCGGCGGCGCGTGCCGACGATCTGGCCAACTGGCCGAGCGCGCGTTTGACCGCACTGTCGTTTGCGCTCGTGGGTGATACCCGTGCGGGCCTGCGCAGCTGGTACGCCCAGGCGTCGGCGCTGGCCAGCCCCAACGCCGGACCGGTGATGTGTGCGGGGGCGGGTGCGTTGCGATTGCGCCTGGGCGGCGGCGCGTATTATCACGGCGCCTATCAGTCGCGGCCGGTGTTTGGCGGCGATACGCCGCCGGGTGCTGCGGATATGGAACGCGCGATCGTGCTGGTCGGGCGTACGCTCTGGCTCTGGATTGTGACCATCGCGATACTGGATTGGGCATGGCCTTGAACCACGGCGGCCGATTGCGCGTGGCGAGCGCGCGCTATGGCATTGCCCTCGACGCCTGGCTGGATCTGTCGACCGGGATCGCGCCCTGGCCGTATCCGGTGCCGGCGGTGCCGAGCCGGGTCTGGGCACGCCTGCCCGAGGCCGACGACGGCCTGATCGCGACCGCGGCGGACTATTACCAGGCCCCGGCCGGCGAGATCGTCGCCCTGCCCGGCAGCCAGTTCGCGATACAGGCACTGCCTAAGGCGGTGCGCACGACGCGCGGGCCCGCACGGATCGGCGTGCCGGCGGTGGGCTATACCGAACATGCCCAGGCCTGGGCCATGGCCGGTCACGAGCTCGTGCGCTACCACGATCTGGCCGAGTTGGAGGGCATCGCCGTCGCCCTGGATCATGCGGTGGTCATCCAGCCCAACAATCCGACCGCCGAACAGGCGGATAGCGACACCCTGGCCGGCCTGGCCGATGAACTCGTCCGGCGTGATGGCCTGTTGCTGGTGGATGCCGCATTCGCCGATTGCAATCCCGGCATCCACACCACTGCGTGGCCGGCCAATGTGCTGGTGCTGCGTTCGGTGGGCAAGTTCTTTGGGCTGGCGGGTGTGCGCCTGGGATTCCTGATCGGGCGCGCGCCCGAGGTTGCCTGCCTGCAGGCGCAGTTACGGCCCTGGGGCGTGAGCCATCCGGCGCGCTGGATCGGCTGCCATGCGCTGGCCGATCGTGATTGGCAGGCCGCCCAGCAGGCGCGTATCGCCGCCGGGGCCCACGCGCTGACGACGCGCCTGGAGACGGTGTTTTTACAACAGGCCGTTGTCAGTGCCGGGCTATTCACCAGCGTGTTTTTCGATGATGGCGAACAGGCAGGCCGTATTCACGCGGCGCTGGCCGAACAGGCCATATGGACCCGTCTGGGCGATAACGGCCGCTGGCTGCGCTTCGGTCTGCCGGGCAATGGTACCGCGCAGACACGGCTCGGCGCCGCGCTCGAGACGGTGGCTGAAAGAGGATTGTGCTGATGTCGGATCATCGCGCCATCGCGCGTTTGCGTGTCGTTGTGATCGCGGCGCTGACTGCCTTGCTTGGAGCGACCACTGCGGCGGCGGCAGCGGTCGAAGTCCGCGATTTTCGTGGGCAGACCATTCGCCTGGACGCACCCGCGCAACGCATTGTTGCACTCGCCCCGCATCTGGTGGAAAACCTCTACAGCGCGGGCCTGGGTGATCGTATCGTGGGCGCGGTGTCGTACAGCGATTATCCGCCCGCTGCACGGGCGATCCCGGAAGTCGGCGGCTACACCAATATCAGCCTGGAAGCCGTGGTCGCGAAAAATCCGGATCTGGTGGTGGCCTGGGCCTCGGGCCAGGGCGGCGATCCGGCCACGCTGGCCCGCTTCGACGCGCTGGGCATTCCCGTCTATGTCGATCGGCCACGCCAACTCACGGATATCGCCCGCGCCATTCGCGATCTGGGCGTGCTGGGCGATACGTCGGCCACCGCCGATGCCGCAGCGCAGCGTTTTACCCGCCGACTGTCGGCGCTGCGCGAACGCTACAGCGAGCGCGCGCCGGTACGTGTGTTCTACCAGGTCTGGGACGACCCGCTCCAGACGCTGGCCGGCGACCAGCTCGTCGGCCAGGTGATCCGGCTGTGCGGCGGGCGCAACATCTTTGCCGATGCGGTTTCGCTGGCACCCAAGGTGGGGATCGAATCGGTGCTCGAACGCGATCCACAGGCGATCGTGGCCAGTGGCATGGGCGAGGAACGCCCCGACTGGCTGGACGACTGGCGCGATTGGCCCGGGCTGCAGGCAGTCGAAAACGACCATCTGTTTTTCGTGCCGCCCGATCTCATTCAGCGGGCGACGGTACGCGTGCTCGACGGCGCGACCACCCTCTGTCGTCAGCTCGACAGCGTCCGCCGCGACCCGCACTGAACACCCGCGCAGCGTGTGTACCGGCTCGGCGCCTGGGATGCAAAACAGAATTTAGAGCCAGCAGCTCAAAGCGCGCATCGAAAGCCCCATAAAAATGCAGTCATCATGCAGTTAATAGGATTTGAGTTTTTCTTCAAATGGCTAAGTCAGATTACTAAATTCAGCTAATACAAGGGTCTACTTATTTTCTGTTTAAGTGGAACACGCCCGGTCGGCCGGATCAAAAAGGCGCGATAATAGCGATTCATATCTCATCCAACGCGATCGCGTAGGCTCATCTCGGGGCCTTAACCGAGACGTGTCCGTGCGCCAAGCTGAATCCACCCGACCTTTTCAAAAATCCGATGCCGGCCGGCGCTATGCCAAGCGCCGTTATCGCGGTTTCTTCCAGCGCGTCGTGGCCTGGCGTGAGCAACGATTGGCCGCGCGCCTGCTGGCCCGACCCCATGCTGACTGCAACGGCCATATCGTGGATCTGCCCTGCGGCTATGGCCGTTTCTACCCATTGCTCAAGCAGATGAATTTTCAGGTCAGCGCGCTGGATCAGTCGCAGGCCATGGTCGATATCTATCGGGATCACACGGACTTCGGTGAGCGCGACCACGCCCAGCAGGCAGACGTGCTTCAGGCCTTGCCCGAGCAGGCCCATTCGGCCCGGCGCGCGCTGTGCGTGCGCCTGTTCCAGCATCTGCATGATCCCGCGCTGCGCGTGCGTGCCTTGCAGACGCTGGCCGGGGACGGGCGCCAGATCGTATTGACCTATTACGACGATGCCTGCCTGCAGTATTGGAGCAAGCGCGCGCTGATGCGCCTCAAGGGCAGGACAGTGCGGGTGAAGATGATTCCGCGCGCTGCGTTCGAAGCGGAAGTGGCACAGGCCGGTTTGCGTATTGTTGAGCGCGTACCGCTCTTTGCCGGCCTGCACGCCCAGACCTGGGTTTTGCTTACCCCGGCGTCCAGCGCCTAAGAGCCCTGGTTCCAGGCGCGAATGCGTCGGTGCCGGCCCGCTCGCGAGCCACGTGGTCGACCGATGCGATTGCGTGTGTGCGCGGTTCGTGCAAAAGTTCGCAAAACGATATTTCAATAAAACCACAGCGAACGGAGGAGAACCGATGCTGCGATCACTGGCGCGTTGCCTGATGGTGGGCCTGGCCCTGACCACGATTTCGACCACAGCCGCCCTGGCCCAATCCGATGGGCTACCGCGTACGATGGTATGGACGGCCTATGACCTGGGCGCATCCGGCTATGCCGAGGCCTCGGCGATTGCCGATGCCTTCGGCCGCGAATATGGCATGCGGGTTCGTATCCAGCCGTCGGGTTCGGCGATCGGGCGCCTGCAACCGATTCTGAACAAACGCGCGGATATCGGCTTTCTCGGTAACGAAGCCTTCTTCGCCACCGAAGGCCTGTTCGATTTCGCCACGCCGCGCTTCGGCCCGCAGGATCTGCGCGTGCTCATGGGCAAGGTCAATTCCTTCGGCATGGCGGTCGCAGCCGATGCCGGGATCGAGTCGGTGGCCGATGTCGAGGGCCGACGCGTCGCCTATCCCGCGGCCAACCCGTCGAGCAGCCTCAAGTGCGATGCCATGCTCGCCTTCGCCGGGCTGACCCGTGATGATGTCGAGGTGGTGACGTTCCCGACCTATGCCGCCACCATGGCTTCGTTGTCGGAAAACAAGGCCGATGTGACCTGCACGGTGACCGCCACTGGCCAGATGTACGAACTCGCCGAGGCGCGCGGTATCAAGTGGCTCGATCTCGATCCGAACGACGAAGCCGGCTGGGAACGTCTGAACAACGTCGCACCGCTGTTCAAGCCGGTTTCGGAAACCCAGGGCGCAGGCCTGTCGGAAGACAAGCCGGCCCAGCTGATGGCCTATCGTTACCCGGTGCTGACCGTGCGCGCCGGCATGGACGACGATACCGCCTATGCGGTGACCAAGGCGCTGGATGAAACCTACGGCATTTACAAGAATGCCACCGCCACCGCGCCGCGTTATGCCATCAAGGACGCGGCGGTACCGCCGATCGATGCGCCGTTCCATCCGGGGGCGATTCGCTATCTCAAGGAGATCGGCGTCTGGAACGACGACGCCGCGCAGTGGAACGAGGCCCGTCTGGCGCGTCTGAAGGCGCTGCGCGGGGCCTGGCAGGATATTGTCGGTCAGGCCTCGGACATGGATGAAGACGCCTTTGTCGATCTGTGGAACAAGCGCCGCGAACAGACCCTGGCCGAACTCGAACAACAATAGATACGGGACAAACCCAGCCCGGACGAAACGCCTGCTTGCCCTTGGGCACGAGCAGGCGTTTCGTCGTTGCAGGAGATCACCCATGACCGCACGACTCGAAAACAAGATCGTCATCATCACCGGCGCCACCAGCGGCATCGGGGAGGCCACGGCCCGCCGTTTTGCCGAGGAAGGCGCCACGCTCATGCTCGCCGCGCGCAGCGTGGACAAGGGCGAAGCCCTGGCCGCCGAACTCGGCGACAAGGTCGCGTTCATGCGTACCGATGTCAGCCAGGAAGCCGAAATGGCCGCACTCGTGGATGCCACGGTCGAACGCTTTGGCCGACTCGATTGTCTGTTCAACAATGCCGGCGCAGGCGAGCGCAGCACCGCCGAGACGATCGACCAGGACAGCTTCGACCACTTCATGCGCCTGCTGGCCGGCAGCGTGGCCTTCGGCATCAAGCACGCCGCGCGCGTGATGAAGGATCAAGGCAGCGGCAGCATCATCAACAACGCCAGTATCGCCGCGCATCGGCTCAATCAGGGCGGTTATCTGTACTCCGGCGCCAAGGCTGCCGCGGCCCATTTCACCCGCATCGCCAGCGTGGAACTGGGTGAACACGGCATTCGCGTGAATGCGATCTCGCCGGGTGCGATCGCCACCCCCATCTTCTGGGGCGGGTCGGCGCGCGCACAGACCCTCTCGGACGAAGAAAACGCCGCCAAGCTGGACAAGCTCACGAGCAATCTCGCCCACGCCACGCCCTTGCCGCGTTCGGGCTATGCGGTGGATATCGCCAATGCGGCGGTGTTTCTGGCCAGCGACGAGGCCGCATTCGTCAACGGCCACGATCTGGTGGTCGACGGCGGGCGTATCCAGATGTTCAACGAAAAAGGCTGAACGAGCCGGAGATTTTCCAACACATCGTGGCGCGTACGCTCATTGTCCTCGGCGTGATATTGGTGGTGGCCGGCCTGCTATGGCCGCTGCTCGGCCGGCTCGGACTCGGCCACCTGCCGGGCGATATCGTCGTCCGGCGCGAGGGCTTCGTGTTCTATTTTCCGCTGACCACCATGGTGCTGGTCAGCGCGGTGGCATCGCTATTGTTCTGGTTGTTTGGCCGATAGGGTGCCCTGGCGCTCGGCATGTCGGCGGATGTGTAGCGCACGCACACGCTCGGCCAGATCGGGCACGGGCCCGTCCACGGCAACGCCCGGGGCGATTTCGTGAATCGGTCGCGGCGTGACCGGGGGTTGCGGCGCGCCGAGTTCGGTCAGCCAGGCCACGAGTTGGGCCGAACTGCTGGCATAGACGATACGTGCGAGCCCGACCCAGGCATGGGCGGCCGCACACATCGGGCAGTGTTCGCCCGAGGTATAGACCGTGCTCGCCGCGCGCTCGGCCGAGCTCATGTGGGCCGCGGCCCAGCGCGCGAGCGCGAATTCCGGATGGCGCGTGGCATCGCCCGGGCCTTCGGCGATCCGGTTGCGGTCTTCGGCGCGTAGCTGGCCACGGCCGTCCACCAGCACCGAGCCGAATGGCTCGTCGCCGGCCTCGACGGCCCGCTCGGCGAGCGCGATACAGCGCTCGAGATGGCTTCTGTCGTTGGCGTCGATCATGGTTGTCTCGCGTAAGGCACTGTCGGGATAACGTTTCTCGTGAAACCGTGCTGTGCAGTTGGGCAAACAGAGTCTAGATTATGGGCATAGTCCCGCATGCGTCGCGAACACAGCGCCACCGGCCTTCGAGCATCTATCCTTCGTCTTGAAACAAGGAAAACGGTCCGCGAATGCACGCCAATAAACGCGAATATAAGGCAGCTATTTCGTAGACAGGCCGTTGATCATGCGTAGCGAACACACCCTCGGCCTTCGAACGAGCTGTCTTTCGTCTTAAAACAAGGCAAAAACCGTCCGCGAATGCACGCCAATAAACGCAAATGTTGGCAGCTGTGGGTTGGGCCAACAGGTGCGCATGCGGCGTAAAAGCACGTCTGGCCGTCGAGACTTCTGTCTTTGCCTTATTTGCGTGTATTCGCGTTCATTGGCGGACAACCTGCTCGCGGGAAAAGCCATTTATCCACAGATTACGCAGATTACGCCGATTTGTTGATTCGGCCGTGGTGGGCAAGCGACCGCATTGGCGCCTTGATTCGGGTGGCACTAGCGGTAGGCAAAGGTCCGCCGGTCACCCAGATCAAAGACAGGAGGTTGCGGTCGTTACGCCTGGCCGTCGAACCACCTGTCTTTCGCTTTATTCGCGTGTATTTGCGTTCATTGGCGGACAACCTGCTTGCTTGATGGGCAAGTCCGCAGATCGACGCAGATCACACAGATCGAAGAAAGCCAATCACGGTCGTTCGCTGTGTGCTGGCGCATAGGTCGCGCTTGTTCATCTGCGTAATCGGCGAAATCTGTGGTTGTTCTTAAGGAACGAAGCCATCACAGAGTCGATTACCGACATTCGCATCTATCGTGCTGCGTCTGCGGATGGCTTTCAGCATGTGGTGCGCGCAGCAGCCTAAGTGGCCGTCAAACCATCTGTCTTTCGCCTTATTCGCGTGTATTCGCGTTTATTGGCGGACAACCTGCTGGCCTAAAAAGCCCGCTGCGTTTCATGCATAGTCAGAAACAGGCGTCGTATTCGCGCATGAGGGTGTCCACGAGTTCGCCAGCGCTCATGGCACGCGCCAGGCTTGCGGCCTGGCCGGCCCATAGCGACATGAACTCGTCGCGGTCGGCTTGGCCGGCCGCAGCCCGAATATCCTTGGTCCAGGCATTGAGCACCGGATAATCCGGCAGGGCGGATTCGATCGGCGCCATATGCTGGATGAAGCGGTTCGTGAGTCCGCGTGCGGCTTTGCCCGAAAACGCACGCGTGACGCTGGTCGGCCGCTCGGCCGATTCGAGCAGCGCCTGTTTGTGGGCCGGTTTGGCGCCGCTTTCGGCACAGGTCAGAAACGCGCTGCCCATCTGTACGCCGGCCGCGCCGAGTATGCGGCAGGCGGCCATGCCGCGTCCGTCCATGACGCCGCCGGAGGCGATCACCGGCACATCGACGCGGTCCACGATCTGCGGCACCAGCGACAGGGTGCCGATCATCGACTGTTCGGCGCTGGCGAGAAAGCTGCCCCGATGCCCGCCCGCATCGCTGCCCTGGGCGACGATCATGTCGACCCCGTCTTCGGCCAGGGCCTGGGCCTCGGCAACGGTCGTGGCCGTGCCCATCACACAGGTGCCGCGTTGTTGTAGCGCCTGGATGCGCGTGCGCTCGAGCTGGCCGAACGTCGAGCTGAAAACGGCCACGCCGGCTTCGAGCACGGCATCGAACTGATCGGCAAACGGCTGCGCATAGCGTCGCGGTGCGGCCGGCCGTTCGATGCCCAGTTCGCTGCGGAACATATTCAGCCGGGCGTTGGCCTGTTCGATGCGCGTGTTATCGATCTGAAACGGCTGTGGAATGAACAGGTTGACAGCGAAGGGCCGATCCGTGGCGGTCTGCGTTTCGGCGATCGCCGCGGCCAGATCGTCGGCGGCCATATAACCGCCACCGATCGCGCCCAGCGCGCCGGCATTGGACACGGCAGCCACCAGGGCCGGGGTGGTCGTGCCGCCGGCCATGGGCGCCTGGATGATCGGATGGTCGATACCCAGCCGGGTGGTCAATGCGCTTTGCCAGCTCATGTCATAGCTCTCGTGGTTTGTTGGTTTCGCACCAGTCGCGGGTCAGCGCGCCGTGTGCTCCGCCGACCGGGTCGTTTCCCGGCGTGGTCAGGGCGGCGATCGTGGCCCGGGCGGTGGCGATATCGGTGTCGCCCGGTCGGCACAGATCCCAGTTCTGCTGGTCGGGTGGATAGGCAGCGACCAGTTCGAAGTCCTCGCTCGCGCTGTGCCGACAATGGCCGGTCCCGGCCGGCAGTACGAGCACATCGCGGGCGTGGAGGTCGATGGCGCGTCCGCCCTCGCCGCCCAGCACGAGGGTGGCCTGGCCGCGCGCCACGCCCAGAGTTTCATGGGCGCGGGCGTGGTAGTGGTGGTAATCGAACACGCCGCCACGCCATTGCGGCGGCCAGCCGTTGTGGGCGAACAGCGCTTCTAGCGCGTCGGCCGGCGAGCCATCAGCCAGTGTCAGACCGCGATAGCACAGTACCGGGTAACGGCTGTTCGGCGTGCGGCCGTCGTCCTCGAACCACAGGCGCTCTGGCGCATTCGCTGCTGTGGGGGGCGTGGGGGCGTCTTGGAAATCGTTCATGGGCAGCAAACAGGTCGGGGCGAACTGCGACGATTGGCACGGCCTGCTAATGTGCGCGGCGGTATCGGTGCGCGTAAAGACTGCGGCCGGTACAGGCCGCGAGCCGCGGCGCATGTTCACGTCAACACTCAGAATGCCATGTCCTCGATGCCGTTTCGTTACCGATTTCGCGTGCGCTATAACGAATGCGACGCCCAGCGTGTGGTCTTCAATGCGCGATATGCGGATTATGTCGATCTTGCGATGACCGAGTTCATGCGTGCACTCGGGCGCGACTATCGTGCGCTGCTTGCCCGGGGGCTGGATAATCAGGTGGTCAAGCTCACCCTCGAGTGGCAGGGCCCGGCGCATTTCGACGACGTGCTCGAAGCGCGGGTCGAAGTGATCAAACTCGGCCGGACCTCGTTCACCATCGGCTACACGATCGTGCGCGCGGCCGATGCCACGCCGGTATGCCAGGCCGAAGCGGTGTACGTGATGATGCAGGCCGAACCGCTGGTCAAGACGCCGATTCCTGATGATCTGCGCGAGCGCTTCGAACGCGGCGCGCCGGATGTGCTGATCGATCATGCCGGCCAGGAACATTTCGAATGATTGCGATACGACAGGCCAGGGCCGACGATTGGCCCGCGCTGTGGCCGATCATCGAGCCGGTATTTCGCGGCGGTGAAACCTATGCGGTCGCAGTGGATATCGAAGAAGCCGACGCACGCACGCTCTGGATGGATACGCCGCTGCGAACGTTCGTAGCCGTCAACGCAGCCGACGGGGCGCTGCTGGGTAGTTATTTTCTCAAGTTCAATCAGCCCGGCGGCGGCAATCACGTCTGCAATTGCGGCTATATCGTCGCCCGTGATGCACGCGGACGCGGCGTAGCCAGCGCCCTGTGCGAGCATTCGCAGCGCGAGGCGATCGCGCTGGGCTTTCGTGCCATGCAATACAATCTGGTCGTGGCCACCAATACCGGCGCGATCCGGTTATGGCAGCGCCACGGTTTCGATATCGCCGGTCGGCTACCGGGTGCGTTTCGTCATCCCACCGAAGGGGAGGTCGATGCACTGGTGATGTACAAGCGCCTGGTGGATCTGCCGGGGCGGTAGTCGCTCGCGCGCCGGCGTATGGCGCGATGCCAGCGGCCCTCGGCCCGCCTAAAGGTATTGTCTTGGGCGTACCGGTAATAAGATACCCAACGGGGACCATCGCGCACGCGCGAAACGGCACGAGGGGAGTGCATGCGCCGGGAGTATCGAGCCAAAAAGCTGGCAGTACAGTTCAGGAACGTGACGTTCTGGCTGCGCAGAATCCACCGCGCGGATTATCTGGCCGCCAAGCGTAACGATTTTCTTCTTTTTACCCGTGTGGCACTGCTGATCACGGCTGCCTTTCTGTGTACGACCATCGCCTGGGATCACGCGATCGACCCGGTGCATGCCCGCGATACCATCCGGCTGCGCCTGATCGAGTCGCTCATGGCCGTCGTCTGGCTGGTGGCAAGCTGGAACAACATTCATGCCCGGTTGGCAAAAGTAGCGGCTGTTTGCGTGCCCCTGCTGGTTTCGCTGACGTTCATCATGGTGCTGGCGCGCCTCGATAGCGGTTCGCAGTACGGCATTGGCGGTTTTCTCTACTTTTTCATTTTCCTGCCGTTTTTGCTGGTGGGACACTCGATCCGTTTCGCGGTGGCCGTGATGACCGGTGTCTGTGTGTTTCCGCTCATGCTGGCGCCGTTCGGTTTGGCAGCGCTGCCCTGGGATATCTATAACGCCTATGTGTGGATGGGTTTCGTGCCGGTGGTGGGTATTCAGCTGCTATGCGAATACCTGTACTGGCGCGTGTTCGTCTATCGCGGACGCGTCGAGCGGCTGGCGGTGACCGATGCGCTGACCGGGCTGGCCAATCGGCGCCGTTTCTTCATCGAAAGCGAACGCATTCTGGAAAGCCACCGGCGCAGCCAGCGCCGGGCGAGCCTGCTGTTCATCGATATCGATCATTTCAAGCAGGTCAACGACACCTACGGACACATCGTCGGCGATGCCGCGTTGTGCCATGTGGTGGATGCGATCGAACCCCATGTGCGCAAAAGCGACCTGATCGCGCGCTATGGCGGTGAAGAATTTGTCGTGTTGCTGCCCGAAACCTCGCATCGCGCCGCGCTTGTTGCTGCCGAGCGCATGCGTTGTGCGGTGGCCGACAAGCCGTTTGAGGGGTTACCCGAGGCACCGCACACGCTGGCGCTGACCGTGAGTATCGGCGTGGCCAGCTATCGGCCCGGCGCGCGCCAGACGCCGGATATCGATGTGCTGATCCAGAATGCCGACGAGGCGCTCTACGAAGCCAAACAGGCCGGGCGCGATCGTGTGCACGGCATTCCGGATGCCGCCGAACGCAGTTCGGCGGCTGCCGATGCCGGCGCCCGGACGCGGCCACGTTTGAACGCGCCATGACCAGCGGCTGAAACCTGCCTGCGCGCGCCTATTGCCACGATTATGCCGCGCTGCAGCATTGTGGCATCCAACTTGCTTGAGCAGAACCGTGGTTCAAAGCCTCACGCGTGACGCGTTGCAGGCCGGAGTGCGGTTATCGATGAACGGGAATAACGAATTGCGGTCGAGGTCGGCATGAGCGCGCACGTGGTGCGCCACCCCGGTGTGCCGTCCAATCTGACCGCGCTGGCACTGACGGCCGGTGGCGCGCGTGGTGCCTATCAGGCCGGCGTGCTCAAGTGCATCGGCGAGATACCCGCCCTGCGCGAGGCCCCGGCGCCGTTCGACATCATCGCCGGCGCCTCGGCAGGGGCGATCAACGGAGCGGCGCTCGCGGCCCGCGGCGAGCGCCTGCAAGATGCCACCTCGCATCTGGCCGCGCTGTGGTCGGCGTTGACCGCCGATCAGGTTTATCGTACCGATATGCGCGCCCTGGCCGGCAACGTCGCACGCCTGTTGGGCGATGCCACCCTGCGGCCCTGGTTGGGCGCCGGGCGTATGCAGTCGTTGCTCGATGCCACGCCGCTCAAGCGATTGCTCGAACGCGAACTGCCGGTCGCCGGCATTCGCCGGGCGATCGCCCAGCGCCGGCTCTACGCCTTGGCGATTACTGCCACCGGCTATCACTCGGGCAAGTCCTATACCTTTATCGAAGGCCGGGCCCACCACCCGCTCTGGCACAAGAGCCGGCGTATCGCCTTGCCGGCGACGATCACGGCCGACCATGTCTGCGCGTCGGCGGCCATTCCGCTCGTGTTCGCCCCGGTCGCGCTCAATACCGGCGGAACCCAGGCCTGGTTCGGTGACGGCGCCATGCGTCTGACCAACCCCTTGAGCCCGGCAATCCGACTGGGCGCGCGGCGCGTGCTGGCGATCGGTATTCGTTGCAGCAAGAGTGAACAAGAGCTTACCGAGGCCGAGCTGGCTACCCATGTCGACAGCCTCGATGCGAGCCGATTGCCGCCGCGACCGCCGTTGTCGCAGATCTGCGGGGTATTTCTCAACGCAATCTTTCTCGATCATCTCGATGCCGATCTCGACCATCTGCGGCGCATGAATGAACTGGTGCGTGCCTATGGCGGCAGCGAGTCGCAAGCAGTGGATGTGCAGGTGCACGAGCCCATGCGCGTGGTCGAGCCGCTGGTCATCTCGCCCTCGGAGGATTTCGCGGATATCGCCAGCCAGCTGGTGTCGCGCATGCCGCGTTCGGTGCGTTTCATGCTGGAAACCCTGGGCAGCCCCGATCCCAAGAGCGCGGACCTGACCAGCTATTTATTGTTCGACCCGGAATACACCCGTGCGCTGATCGATATCGGCTATCGCGACGCGCATGCACGCCGCGACGAAATCGAGACGTTTCTACGTACCTGAGCCGTGGCTTGGTGCCCTCGTCTCGGGGGCGGGCGGCACGGTTTCGCGGATGGCGCGCGAAAAGCCGGGCGTGGAGCGGCCATCGTGGTCGCTGGCCTGGGCGCGGTCGTTGATATAACCAAGGCGCTTGAGTTCGGCCAGCGGATAGGCGGTATTGAGCGCGCCCAGGTCGTAGATATAGTCCGGCAGCCGGCCCGAGGCGAGTAGCCGGTAGTCCCACGGCAGCCCCGGTACGATGCGCTTGACCATGTCGTAGACCAGAGTCGTGCAGTTGGAGGTGAGCGTGTTGTAGAAACGCGGCGCGTCTTCGAGCTGGTCAGCCTCGGCCAGATAGGCTTCGAACAGCGAACGCATGGCAGCCGGCGAGAGCGCGACCGCATAGAGATACACCGTTTCGCCGCGGACGTTGCTGCGGGTACGTACGATATCGCGTTCGTCGGCCGCCACCAGCACCAGTTCGGATTGGCGAAAAAAGCCGCCGATGGCCGAAAACTTCTGCCCGCGGGTGCGCCGTACCTCCACCGAAAATACCAACTGACGACCATCGCGAAAGCCGAAGCTGACCAGCGTATGGGCAATGGCCGGACCCATCCAATAGGACACGATCAGATCGGCGCTGGTCAGCTGCGATAGATCGTATTGGCGGGTTTCCCAGTGCGCGTCGAAATCCTCGCGGCTGCGCCAGACGAAGTTGCGCACGTTGTCCAGGGTGACGATATCGCCGTCCATGCGCGCGTGTAGCAGCCGGGCCACATCCGGCGCCCAGTCGCGATCCTGGCGTGGCTGGATCGTATGCCACCACAGGGCGAGCGCGCATGTCGCCAGCACGAACGACGACAGCGCTGCGATGGCCGGCTTGCCGGCATGTATGCCGACGATACCGGCAAGCCCGGCCAATGCGGCGATCCCCCACAGGGCGATGATCAGCATACGCAGCGTCTGCGCGTCGGGGCCGCGAAAATACAGGGCCAGCGTGCCCCAGACAGCGATCAATAGCACGGCCAGCGCGAGCGGCGCCTGCCATAACAGGTTGAGCCACAAGCTATTCATGCCGAGCGCGCCGAATCGTGCGCTGTCGGTACTGCCTTCGGCGCCGCGTCTGTCGGCAGCGTTGCGCGGTCATGCATGCGAAGGCTAGGACCTGTTAACACGAACGAAATCGCCGCGCCGCGGCCCATTTTCGTGCAAGACAATGCGCGGTGAGCGAGATCTGGCTTTGCGATATGAGCGAGCTGCAATGCCGCCTTGCGCAAAAATGGCCCGCGTCCCTACGGGTTGCGTCCAGAAATCCACCATGCAGCGTTGCTCGTCGTTCATTTGGCTCACCAAACATCTCTCCTCGCGCCTCGCCTGGCGAATTTCTGGAAGGCAACGCGACGATTGGCGTTAGTGTTAACAGGCCCTAGTAGTAGCGTTCGTCGGCTTTGGGCGGTACCCATTGATACAGCCAGGTTTCGGTGAGCGCGCGATCGCCGGCGCGTAGATACAGCCGGATCGATACCGCTTCGTCGGAATGGGTGTCCGGCACCCAGTCGAAGATGGCGCGATAGCCCTTGATCGGCTCGAAGCGCCGGGCCTGAACCATGCCGAGTTTGCCGCGCGACACCTCGACCTCCACTTCCACTTGGGTGTCTGCAGGCAGGTTGTCGAGCGGATCGCCGACGAAGTCGACCGCGAAACGGCGGGCATATTCCGACGGTGACCTGTCGCCGGGAATCCAGCCCTCGGGCACGTTGCCCATGCCCGACCAGGTTTTTTCCACCTGTGCCAGTGTGGGTTGAACCGGCGGCAGCGGCAGCCAGTAGAGCTTGTAGCTGAAATCGAGCTGTTGCTGGCCTTTGACCGGTGCCTCCGGAATCCAGAAGGCGCCGATGTTGTCGACCGTTTCGCCCACCGTGGGCAGTTCGAATAGCGCGATCTGGCCCTTGCCCCAATCGCTGGTGGGTTCGACCCACAGGCTGGGTCGGCGGTTGTACCAGGCCACGTCGTCGCGATAGTTGTCGAAATCGTGATCGTGTTGCACGAGCCCGAACCCGCGCGGGTTTTCGTCCGGAAACGCGTTGTATTGCAACGTCTTGGGGTTGAACAACGGACGGCAGACCCATTCGCCGTTGCCACGCCACATTTCCAGGCGGTCGGAGTCGTGAACCTGCGGATGAATGGTATCGCGCGCCTGGGCCTGGCTGGTGCCCTTGAGAAACATGCTGGTCATGGGCGCGATCCCCAGGCGACCGATCTGATGGCGGGTATGCAGCTGCATGTCCACGTCCATGACCGTGCCGTCTTCGACCAGATCGATCTTGAAGCGATAGGCGCCGGTCACCCCTGGCGAGTCCAGCAGGGCATAGACGATGGCCTGCTGGCCGTCGTGCGGCTGCTCGAACCAGAAGGCGGTGAAATCCGGAAATTCCTCGGTCTGTTCGGTGGCGGTATCAATCGCCAGCCCGCGGGCCGACAGGCCGTACTGCTGGTTCTTGTCGAGAAACCGGAAATAGCTCGCCCCGAGAAAGGCGCCGATCTCGCCGATATGGTCGGCGTCGTCACGGCGCATCAGCTTGAAGCCGGCATAGCCGAAATCGTGGCCCTTGAGCTGGGCCTGATCGACACCGGAGCTGTCGTAGTCGAAACGTTTCGGGTCGAAATGAATCTCGTGAGCGCGCTGTGTGTCCGGGTCGATCACGTGCATGCGCACCGGCAGGTTGAACTGCATGCCGACATGGAAAAAACGCAGGCTCAGGTCGGTGTTGGGCGCGTCGCGCCAGATCGCGTATTTGGGATCGTACTGAATCTGCTGGTATTTCAGCGGTTCGAGATTGGCCAGCGTCGGCGGCAGCGTTTCTGCGTTGTCGTGATACGGCTTGGCGGCCAATGCCTTGGCGCGCTGTTTCAGGCGATCGAAATCGAAGGGTTCGCCGTGCTCATCGGTACGTGCGTTCTGGGCGAATGTCGGGAATGCGGGCAGGCCGAGGGCGCTCAAGGCCAGCGATGCCTTCAACAGGTTGCGTCGATTCATGGGTCGCTCGTGATGAATTCGAAAGACAAGACAGGCAGTGGCCGGGAGGGTTCCCCATCGCGTTTGGCGCCAGGCGCAGGCCCGCGCTCGCCAATCGCGCCTCAGGCCTTGACTGCACCGAGAAAGGATTCGGATTCGCTGCGTAGCTGTTCGCGCAGTTCGATCATGCGTCGGGCATAGGCATTGAGGTGATGCGCGCGTTCGCTGGCGGGCTCGAAGGCGGGTATGCGTTGCGGTTTGCCGCTGTCGTCGAGGGCCACGAACACGAGAATACAGTGGGTGGTGAAGCGCCGCTGCCGGTCGCGCGGGTTACGCGCATGCACGCTCACCGAGATATGCATGCTGGTACGTCCGGTATGCATGAGTTCGGCCTTGAGTTCGACCAGATCCCCCACGCTGATGGGCTTGAGAAAGCGGATGCCGCCGACATAGACGGTCACGCAATAGGCCGAACTCCAGTTGGCGGCACAGGTATAGCCGGCATGGTCGATCCATTTCATGACGTTGCCGCCATGCACGTTGCCGCCGAAATTCACGTCGGATGGTTCGGCGAGAAAACGCAGCGTGATCTCGGTGTTGTCGTTGACGTCCCCGTGGCCGTTCTGGCTGTCGTTCATGCGCATGGCGATTAAAGGCTTTGGTCGTAGTTTAGGGAATCTCTGCACAACCTGTCGTGGTCGCGCCGACGGCCCCTACGGGGTTCGGCCTCAAATGCGCTGCCACCGCGTTGTGCGGGCTTGCCCTGCCAATGAGGCAGGCGCTGCGCTCGCACGTCTTGTCGCAACGCATTTTGAGGACTCGGACGCGATCCGCGAGGGGTGATACAGAGATTCCCGAGCCGCACGCGCAATCCAGGCGAAGCTGTAGACTGGGACACCCCAAACGCCTGTGCGAAAACGAGGCATCGCTCATGAAACTCATTGGTTCTTCGACTTCGCCCTATGTACGCCGCATACGCCTGCTGCTCGGTGGCAGCGACTATGCGTTCGAGGCCCTGGATATCTATGGCGCCGATCGCGACGAGCTGCGTCGCAACAACCCCGCGCTCAAGGTGCCGATGCTCATCGACGCGGATCATTCAATCTACGACTCGCGGGTGATCGCGCGCTATCTGTCCGAGAAGATGGGGTTTGCCGCGCTGTCCTGGGCCCAGGAAAACCAGCTCACCCTCATCGACGGCGCCAACGATTCCATGGTGACCATCGCGTTGTCCAAGAAATCCGGTCTGGCCACCGGGCCCGACATCCTGTTCTACCGCCTTCAGCACGAGCGCATCGACCGCTGTATCGATGCCCTGTCGGAGATGGCCGCGGCCGGCGCGTTCGACGAATGGCATTATCCGAGCATCTGTCTGTATTGCCTGATCGACTGGGTCGAAATGCGCGAGTTGTTCGACTTCGCCGATCATGGCGCGCTCCTCGCGCTCAAGAATCGGTTCAAGGACAAGCCGATGGTGGCCGAAACCGATCCGCGTCAGGCGGGATAGGCGCCGCGATCAAACGGGGTAGGGTTCCATTTCGATATGGGCGACGCGCTGGCCGTGCATGTCCACATGGCCTGAATAGCGTCGGTCGCCGCGGCGATAGAACTCGAAGCGATAGCGGCGCCGCAGCGCGCCGCGCCCGATCCAGATGCGCTGAAAGGCCAGTTCGTCGATAAACGTCACCTCGGCCTGTTCGCAGGCCGCGAGCGCAGCGCGCCGGGCCGCCGAGCGCGCGCCCAGCGATTGCCACCAGAACAGGGCGACCAGCGCCAGGCCGATCAGCCAGGGAAAGAACTCGAACATCGCCGGCCGGCTCAGTCCGCGCGGTGGTCGTCGCGCACCAGCCGGCTCGCGCCCGCGCGAATGGCATCGATATCGCGACAGCCGGCCAGGGCCATGGTCAGTTCGAAATCGGCCGCCAGGTTATCGAGCACCGCGCCCACGCCGGCTTCGCCGTCGATGGCCAGACCATAGGCATAGGGCCGGCCGATGCCTACCGCGCTCGCGCCCAGCGCCAGTGCCTTGAATACGTCGGCGCCGCCGCGCACGCCCGAGTCGAGGATGACCGGCAGCTCGGGCGCGGCGGCCACCACTTCGACCAGCGCATCCAGGCTGGCGCGTGCGCCGTCGACCTGGCGGCCGCCGTGGTTGGACACAATCAGCCCGTCCACGCCGTGTTCGACGGCGAGCCGCGCATCCTCGCCATCGAGAATGCCCTTGAGCACGATCGGCAGCTTGGTGCGCTGGCGTAGCCAGGCCAGATCGGCCCAGGTGATATTCGGGCGTGAATAGGTGGCGATGAACTGGCGCACGGCCGCCAGCGCCTGTCCGCTGGTCAGCGCGCGCAGGCTCGAGCCCGGATAATGTCGGGCCGCGGCGAGGACGTTACGCAGCGTGCGCGTGTTGATCTTCGGGCGCGGGCCATCGTCGGGCACGTCGGCGAGGCTGGCCCGAAATACCGGGTCCGATGTGTACTGGGCGATGCCCTGGCCGAGCAGAAACGGCAGATGGGCCAGATCCAGGTCGCGTGAGCGCCAGCCCAGCAACGTGGTATCCAGGGTCACCACGATCGCTTCGCAGCCGCAGGCCTCGGCCCGCGCCACCAGCGATTCCACCAGCGCGTCGGATTTCGACCAGTAGAGCTGGAACCAGCGCGGCGCATCGGGATTGATGCCCTGCATGGCCGCGGTGCACTCCTCCATCGAGCGGCTGGCCTGATTGGAGAACAGCATCGGCACACCGCGTGCGGCCGCGGCCCGCGCGACCGCGATATCCGCATCGGCATGGGCCATTTCGAGCACGCCGATCGGGCACAGCACGAACGGGGTATTCAGCCGCCGGCCGAACAATGTCGTCGTGGTGTCGCGTGCTTCGACATCGCGCAGCATGCGCGGCACGATGCGCCAGCGCTCGAAGGCACGCCGGTTGGCGGTCATGGTGGATTCGCGCCCGGCACCGCCGGCGATATAGGCATAGGCCTGTTCCGACATCGCCTTTTCGGCCGCGGCTTCCAGCGCGGCATAGTCGGTCGGCACCGTCGGCCGGGCGCCGGACATGCCGTTGCTATAGATCGCCTGCTGACGGGCAAGCGCGCCGGTGGGTTGCGGGGGCTGGCTCATGGGTATTGTTGTTGTCGGGCCGTGGCCACGAGCTTAGCAACTGCGACTCAACGGCTGCCGCTGGCGCGGGCGAATTCGACCGGATCGTGGCTACAGAATATGTCGATATCCGATGCGCTGAGCGCGAGTTCACGCAGCCGTGCCTGATTACGGGCGCGGTCGCGGTTGTCGACGGCCATCAGGCGCTCGAATACCTTGAGTCCGAACGGGCAACAGGGGCGCTGGCCGATTTCGTCGCGATGGAAATAGGCATCGCCGGCATGCAGCAGCCAGCCGGTTTCGGCGCGTACGGCGATCGCGGCATGCCCGCGGGTATGCCCGGTCAACGGCACCAGCAGAATATCGGGCTCGCTATCGACGATCGCACGCACCGCGTCGAAACCCTGCCAGCGCTCGCCATCGACTTCGTAGCGTTTCCAGTCGTCGGTTGCCGCCCATTGGGCTGGCCGGTAGCGATCGCGTTCCTTGATATGGCGACGTGGCTGCGCCGCGGCATATTCGCTGGCCAGTACGTGTACGCGTGCCTGCGGAAAATCGCCAATGCCGCCGGCATGATCGACATCCAGATGGGTGAGTACGATATGGCGTACGTCGTCGGCCGAAAAGCCGAGCGCCTCGATCTGGTGGCGCGCGGTTTCCTCGTGGCGCAGCGCCGGGCGTACGACATGCGAGAACATGCCGCCGAGCCGGCTGCGCCCCTGCGTGACATCGGCCACGCCGAGCCCGGTATCGACCAGAATCAGCCCGGCCTCGGTTTCGATAAGCAGACAATGACAGACCAGGCCATGGAAGTCCTGCAGTTGGCCCGGGTGCTCCAGTAACGGCCGGCCCAGCGGATGCATGCTCGCGCAGTTCAGGTGATGAATTCTCGTTGCCGGCATCGCGTCTTTCTCTTGTCGAGCTTCCGCTAGAATCATGCCTGAAGTAACGCCGTACTGGCGATCGACCGGGAGACAGGGTGGAGCCGTTACTCGAGGAAATCGCGATTTTTCTGGCTGCGGCGGTGGTGGCCGTGCCGATCGCCCAGCGCCTGGGCCTGGGTTCGGTGCTGGGCTATCTGGGCGCGGGCGTGGTCATTGGCCCCTGGTGTCTGGGGCTGATCAGCGAAGTCGAGGAAGTGCTGCATATTGCCGAATTCGGCGTTGTGCTGTTGTTGTTCATCATCGGCCTGGAGATGCAGCCCAAACGATTATGGGCGCTACGCAAGGCCATCATCGGGCTGGGCGGATTGCAGGTCGGTCTGAGCGCGGCCGCGCTGGCGCTGGCAGCCTCGTTGCTGCTGTCGCTGCCGCCCGCGCCGGCGATCGTGGCCGGGCTGGCGCTGGCGTTATCCTCGACCGCCTTTGCCCTGCAACTGCTGGCCGAGCGCGGTGAACTGACCGCCAAGCACGGGCGTGCGGCATTCGCGATCCTGTTGTTTCAGGATCTGGCCGTCATTCCCATTCTCGCGCTCTTGCCGTTGCTGTCTTCGGGTAGCGAGTCGGTGAGCTTTCTCGGTGCCCTGTGGGAAACCAGCAAGATCGCGCTGGTGATGGCGGCGATGGTGGTTGGCGGTCACTATCTGTTGCGCCCGATCTTCCGGCTGGTCGCGGCGACGCGCATGCCCGAGATATTCACCGCCATGACCCTGCTCATCGTGGTAGGCACGGCCGTGGTAATGAATGCGACCGGTATTTCGGTCGCGCTCGGCGCGTTCGTGGCCGGCGTGCTGCTGGCCGATTCGGAATATCGCCACGAGCTCGAAGCCAATGTCGATCCGTTCAAGGATCTGCTGCTGGGACTTTTCTTCATTGCCGTGGGTATGTCGATCAACCTGGGGCTGATCGCGGCCCAGCCGTTGTTCCTGCTCGGGCTGACCCTGGGGCTGATCGCGGTCAAGGCCGCCATTCTGTTCATTCTGGGGCGCCGCCACCGCCTGAGCTGGAGCGCCTCGCGCGGGCTGGCCGCCTTTCTGCCGCAGGGCGGTGAATTCGCGTTCGTCATTCTGTCGACGGCCGTGGCCGGCGGCCTGTTCGTGCAGGCCGAGGCCGATCTGCTGGTGGCGACGGTGACCCTGTCGATGGTGCTCACGCCGTTGTTCGTGAAACTCGTGGCCTATTACAACGACTGGCGTACGCCCAAGAGCGAGCCGACCTTCGATACCCCGGACGGCTCCGAGCATCCGGTGCTCATCGCCGGTTTCGGGCGTGTCGGCCAGATCGTGGCACGCTTGCTGCGGGCCAAGCATATCGGCTTTACCGCGCTCGAAATCAATGTCCATCAGGTCGATTTCGTGCGCAAGTACGGCAACAAGGTCTATTACGGCGATGCGTCGCGCCTGGAGCTGTTGCGTGCCGCCCGGGCCGACGAGGCCAGTGTGTTCGTGCTGGCCATCGGCAATCGCGAGGCGTCGCTGGCCACCGCGCGTACCGTGCGCGAGCATTTTCCGCATCTCAAGATCATCGCGCGGGCACGCAATCGCCGCCATGCCTACGAGCTGATGGATCTGGGTATTACCGTGCTCCAGCGCGAAACGTTTCTATCCAGTCTGGAACTGGCGGGCGACGCAATGCGCATGCTCGGCTTCAAGTCCGACGAAATCGACCGCGCCAAACGCATGTTTCGCAGCCATGATGAAAAACGGCTGTTCGAGCATTACGAAGCGGCCGACGACGATACCCGCTATGCCAAGCTGGTGATGGAAGCCGCCCAGGAGCTCGAGGAACAGTTCGAGCGCGATGCCGCCGATCACGCCGACGACGAGGCGCGCAAATAAGCGTTTGCGGTCAATGTTCGCGCTGACGCAGGAATTCGGTCAGCGCAAAACCGGACAACAGCCAGAAGCCGCCCACCAGCAGCCCGGCAGCGATATCGCTGGCAAAATGCACCGACAGAATCGCGCGGCTGGCGGCGATCGAAGCGATGAGCGCACAGCCCCAGTAGCCCAGCTCGAAGCGCCGGCGCACGCCCGGCATATCGCGGGCGATGGCATAGACGATGAAGCCGTAGACGGCGATCGCGCCGGTGGCATGGCCACTGGGAAAAGACGGCGTGCTGGCGCTGGCGAAGGTGAGGAAATCCGGCCGGTCGCGATCGATGGCGTATTTGCCGATATAGGCGATCGATTGCGAGCCGATCACGGTCAGCAGCAGCCCCGGGATATAGCTGAAACGTCGGTGTGCCCACAGAAAACCGATGGATACGATCGTGATCGCGACCAGGGTTTCCAGATTGGCCAGCGAGGTGATGCCGTTGACCAGCTTGAGGAAGTGCGGATCGCGCAGCACCGCGAGGGCTTCATTGACGTGCTGGTCGAACGCCACGAGTTCCTCGCCTTCGAACAGGTCTTCGAGCAGCCCCGCAGCGAGCACGATCAGATACAGTGCGAGGCCGACGAACAGGGTCAACGGCAGACCGGTGAACCGTTCGACGCTCAGGCGCGCGCCGACGACCGCCGTGGTTTTCGGTGCGCGGCGTTGCAGGGTGGTCAGCAGGCGGCGGCGATAGGCTAGGCCGCTGATACCGCGGCCCAGGCGTGGCCCGGAAAATGCGAGCGCCCGCCATAGCCACCAGGCCACGAAATGGCCTATGACCAATAAACCGACAAAGCCGAGCAATAGTTGCCAGAATGGCAGGGGCGCCATGGTAATACCGGGAATCAAAGCTTGGCGCGAGTATACCCACGCTGTTGCAGGCATGTGACACGGCCACGATCATCCGGCCAAACAAGGGCGAACGAATGACTTACACACGTTCCGGCGTGCGCTGGATTGCACGGATCGGCTACGCCGCACGCGGGCTGGTTTATGTGACCGTTGGCGTGCTCGCCATCAATGCGGCGCTGGAGTTCGAACAGGCCCGCGATGTGCGCGGCGCGATGCAGGAAATCAGTACCCATTCCGGCGGTCAGATTGCTTTGATCGGCCTGGCGGTGGGGCTGGCCGCCTATAGCGTGTGGCGGCTGGTGCAAACCACCCTGGATGTCGACGAACACGGCTGGAAGCCAGGTGGTCTGGTCGTGCGTATCGGCCTGCTGGTGAGCGCGATCATGCATGCCTCGCTGGCCTTTGCCTGTGTCGAGATCGCCATGCGCCTGAGCGACAGCAACAGCAAGCCCGTGCAGAGCGCGGTGGCGCGCACCCTGGACTGGCCGTTCGGCCCGACGCTGGTGGTGATCGGCGGGGTGATTATTGCCGGCGCCGGCATCGCGCATATCCACAAGGGCTGGAGCGGCGGGTTCCGGCGCTGGTTCGATGCCCCGGCTGCGGCGATGCGTTGGATCGATCCGGTCAGCCGGGTGGGTCTGATCGCACGCGGGCTGCTGTTCGTGGGCATCGGCGCGTTCGTGATCAATGCCGCGCTCACCCTCGATGCCTCCGAAGCACGCGGTATCGAGGGGGTCATGCTCTGGGTGCAGGAACAAAGCTATGGCCGGCTGCTGCTCGGCGCGCTGGGCCTGGGCGTGCTCGCTTTCGGAGCCTATAGCCTGATCGAAGCCTGGGTACGCCGCGTGGGGCTCGGGCGCGCCGTCTAGGCCAGGGCCGTCGGTAGCTAGCCGATGAACATGGCATCGCCGTAGCTGAGAAACCGGTAGCCCGCGCGCTTGGCGTGTTCGTAGGCCGCGAATACGTTGTCGCGCTCGGCGAAGGCGCTCACCAGCATCAGCAGGCTCGATTGCGGCTCGTGAAAATTGGTGACCATGGCATCGACCACGTGAAAGGCGTCGCCGGGTTTGAGAAATAGGGCGGTTTCGCCCTCGAAGGGGGCGATACGCCCTTCGCTGCCCGGCTGGCGGGCCGCACTTTCCAGACTGCGCACCACGGTGGTGCCAACCGCGACCACGCGCGCTCCGCGCGCCTTCGCGGACGCGATCTGTTCGCATAGCGTGGCAGGCACGTGTACGCGTTCGGCATGCAGGCGCTGATCGGCCAGATCGCCCTCGCGCAGGCGCTGGTAGGTACCCGAGCCGACATGCAGCGTGGCATAGCCGAATTCCACCCCTTGGGCTTTCAGTGCGGCGAGCAGGGCGTCATCGAAATGCAGCCCGGCGGTCGGTGCGGCCACGGCGCCGTCGTGGCGTGCCCAGACGGTCTGGTAACGGCTGCGATCGGCCGGCGTGTCCTCGCGCCGGATATACGGCGGCAGCGGTACGTGGCCGTGGCGGTCGAGCATGTCGGCGATGGACGCGCCGCTCGTCTGAACGAGCGTATACAGCTCGCCTTCGCGCGCTTCGACCTGCAGCGTGGTCTCACCGATTTCGATTACGGTGCCCGCCCGCGGCGGTTTGTTGGCCCGGATCTTGGCCGAAATACGCCTGGAATCGAGAATACGCTCGAGCATCACCTCGACTGCGCCGCCGCTGGCCTTGTGGCCGAACAGGCGCGCGGCGAGCACGCGTGTATCGTTGAATACCAGCAGATCGCCCGGCGCGAGACGCGCGATCAGGTTGCGGATCCGGCCATCGACGAGCGCGCCCGTGTGCCGGTCGAGGGTGAGCAGCTTCGAGGCACTGCGCTCGGCCAGCGGCGTTTGGGCGATCGCCTCGGCCGGCAGGTGGTAGTCGAAGTCGTGCTTGTCCATCGTTTCGGCCCGATTCGTGCAAAGAGTGGCGCGGGCCGCGGATTCTGGCCAGATGCGCGCGCGCCGACAAGTCGCGGCGTTCAGCCTGGCGCACGAAAGCACGCGTAAACTACGTGTTTTCGATGCTAAGAGACGCCGGGATGCAGTTGATCAACGCACTCACGTCCACGCTCGCGAGCACGGCCCGCGGTTGGCGTGGCACCAAGGCGGCACGCACATCGCGTCAGCCGGAAACAATGCTCAAACTCTACGAATACGAAGGTTGCCCGTTCTGTCGGCTGGTGCGCGAAACGCTCACCGAGCTGGATCTGGATGCGGTGATCTATCCCTGTCCGCGCGGTGGCAGCCGTTGGCGGCCCGAAGCCGAACGCGTGGGCGGGCGCATGCAGTTCCCCTTGCTCGTCGACGACAACACCGGCGACGTGCTCTACGAATCGGCCGATATCATCGCCCATCTGCGCGCGCACTACGGCACGGGACATCGCCGTCAGGCCAGCGCGCCGGGTCGGCGCGCACAACTGGGCTCCAGCGCGGCCAGCGCACTGCGCGGCTTTGCCGGCACGCGTGCGCAAGGTGGCGGCGACGGCCCGGCGCAGCCGCTGGAACTCTACAGCTTCGAATCCAGCCCGTTTTCGCGCATCGTGCGCGAAACGCTGTGCGAACTGGAGTTGGCCTATGTATTGCGCAATATGGGCAAGGCGGTGAATGCCGATATGGGCCCGCCCTGGGTGCGCGAGAAGTTCTTTGCCGATACGCCGGTCGAAGGGCGCAATCGCAAGCAGATGATGGAACAGACCGGGCGCTTGCAGGTGCCGTACCTGATCGACCCCAATACCGATACGCGGATGTACGAATCGGACGACATCGTGCGCTACCTGCATACGACCTACGCCAGCCAAGCGAGGCAAAACTGATGCAAGCAAGATCATGGCGTTTCGGACTGGCTACGGCGGCGCTGCTGGCGCTGACGGCCTGTGCCAGCCAGAAACCGGTGCTTTATCCCAACGCCACCCTGCAGCAGCGCGGTGACGCGGCCGGTCAGCAGGCCATCGAGGCCTGCATGCGACGCGCCGATGCGGCCGGGCTGGATTATTCCCACGGCGATGTCGCCCGACGCACGGCCGAAAGCGGTGCGATCGGCGGTGCGGGCGGTGCTGTCGGCGGCGCGATCTATGGCAGCGCCACTCGGGGCGCGATCGCCGGGGCGGCCGGCGGTGCCACCGCCGGGCTGATTCGCGGCATGTTCGACCGTAATGATCCGGCGCCGGTCTATCGTGGCTATGTGAATCGCTGCCTGGCCGAACAGGGTTACGAGCCGATTGGCTGGGAATAACACTGCCGCAGCCGCCGCGCACGGACTATGATTCGCAGCGACGCATACGCGTTGCAAACATCGGGGCGAATCATGGGTTTGTTGACTGAGTTCAAGGCATTCGCCGTGCGCGGCAATGTCATCGATCTGGCCGTGGGGCTGGTGATCGGTTCGGCGTTCGGAAAGATCGTGTCGTCGCTGGTCGCCGACATCATCTCGCCGCCGCTGGGGCTGCTGATCGGCGGCGTGGATTTTTCCGGGTTGAGTGTGACCCTGCGCCAGGCCGTGGGCGAAACGCCGGCAGTGACCCTCAATTACGGCGCGTTCGTACAGACGGTGATCAGTTTCGTGATCGTGGCGTTTGCGATGTTCGTCGTGGTGCGGGCCATGAACTCGCTCAAGCGCAAGGAAGCCGAAGCGCCCAGCGCACCACCCGCCCCCTCGGTGCAGGAAACCCTGCTCACCGAAATTCGTGATGCCCTGCGCGAGCGCAATGCGCGGGAATAAAGCCCGGGCGGCTCAACGCAGCCGCCGTGCCCAGATCATCAGTGCCAGTCGATAGGCCACGACCATCTGTCGGGCCACGGCGAACTCCACGCCGCGGCCTACCAGCGGCGTGACCGCCTCCAGTGTCGAATGCCAGTGCACCCGCGTGCGCGGCGTGGCGCCCTCGAGCGCTTCGAAGGTCAGGCGCGCGCCGTGATGCACGATCGGCAATGGCGAGGCGATGATGCGATAGCCCAGTGCCACCCCCGGCTCGTATTCGGTAATACGCTCGACGATACGCGCCAGCCCCAGATCGATGACCCGTTCGGCGTTGACGCCGTCGCGGTGCTCATCGCCTTCGCGGCGCAGCCAGGCCCGGCGTACGCCGGGCAGGCTGGCATAGCCGGCGTGGTCGCTGATGACATCGAAAGCGGTCCCGGCATCGACGGCGAAGACCTGGGCGACATGAAGCTTCTGCATGAAAACTCGCGGGCTCGATTCTAAACGCGATCTTATCGTTTTTCGGCATGCGCGCGGGATGACGAGCGCATTGCCCCCTGTAAGCCGCGTTTTGTTCTAGACTTTTATCCACAAATACTTATTGGGGGAAACGTGATGGCCGTTCCGTATTTACCTGCGCTGGCACTGGTGGCTGCGGTTGCCTGCATCGGGCTGAGTGGCTGCGCCAGCGATCCCGAGCCGCCACCGCCGAATCCGCTGGACGAACCCGTCGATGCCTTCGAGGCCGTGGGCGAGCCACAGCGCCCGGGCGGGGCCAGCAATCGCGAAGACGATACGCTCTCCACCGATATCGAACGGCTGCAAAACGCGCGCAAGACCTACGAGCTGGAGCGCGAACGCCGGCGCGTCGAGGCCTCGCGTCGTCAGGCTGAATGTCGTGCGCGCGCTGACTCGCGCGAAGTGCCGATCCAGGATGGCAGTGGCGACCCGAATGCGACCTATTGCGAACCGGCGAGCGACGACGAACGCGATTAAGCCGGCACCCGCGCGACAATTGTTCGCGTCGAGCGCGTAGGCCCGTATCGGCGCGTGCCAGTTGCCGCCCGCCAGCCGAGCTGCTACGCACGATGGCCGCGGACGGCGCCGATTTCATGCGCATATTTCGTGCGCTGGGCCATGTTTAGGCCGCGCCCGACGCGAGCAATGCGCCGTTTGTCGACGAATTTGTCGATCGCGGCGTCGCGAGCGCCTGGGGCACACCGACGCCCACGCCGAGCGTATGCGCCTGACCAACCCCAAGTACGTGCGTAACTATCTGGCCCAGAACGCCACCGACCGCGCCGACGAAGCCGACTACAGCGAAATCGAGCGTCTGCACGCCATTCTGCGGCGTCCGTTCGAAGAGCCGCCCGAACATGAGGTCTACGCGAAGTTACCGCCCGACTGGGTTCGCGGACTGGTGTTCAGCTGTTCGTCCTGACACCGCAGGACCCGGCCAGTCGGTTACAGGGAAGGCATCTGTCGGCAGATCGGCGCAGATGGTCGCAGATCGGATAAGCGACGCCGACAAGGTGCTTGCCAGTCTTTCCCTGCCAGCCAACCGGGAGCGCTAACCCCGGCCGTGGCCGCAAACCCACGATGCTAGAGCTGCGTCAATCCTGCAGCTTAAAGAAGCGAACCGTTCGACCAAGCCTGATTCCGTGCGTGTCATAAAAGACACGCCGATAAGCCGGCTTCGGTGATTGATTCATCACAAGCGGCTAGCCTGACGCCGCGATGCTCACGGTGGCCAGCCGCTGCCCGAACGTCCAAGGCCTCGAACCAAGCCCTTTCTTAATCTGCGTCGATCTGCCTAAATCTGCGGTTAAAACCGAACCGTTCGAGCCACGAGCCGCGGCTACGCCACCCGCAAAGCCGCGTCCACTCTCGAGAACGATTCGATCGATTCGTCTCAGGGTTTGACGTCGGGCAGATCACGCAGCGGGTGGTCGCCGTCCCAGGGGGCGCGAAAATGCGCGTCGATATAGTCGGCCGGTACGGCGGCGACCGATTCGAAAATCCACTGTGGCTCGCGATCCTTGTCCACCAGCAGCGCGCGTACGCCTTCGGCGAAATCGGGATGGCGAGCACACTGCAGCGCCATCTTGAGTTCGCGCATCACGGCCTGCTTGAGCGATAGATAGCGCCCATCCCGCAGCTGACGATAGATCAGATGGGCAGTGACCGGGCAGCCGCCGTCGAGGTTGGTCGCGGCTTCGACCAGCCACGGGTCGTCGGCCTCGGCGAGTTTGCGGATGGCCGCGACGATGCCGGCCAGCGTGGCGGCATCGGTGGCCTCGCGAATGGTCATGGCGTGTTCGAGCAGCTTCGATTCGCCGAGTGCGGCCGGGTATTCGCGGGCATGCTGGCGCAAAACGCGGTCGACCGCGGCATGGGGCTGGTTCCAGTCGGTAATCCGGGTCAGCGCATCGAAGACCGTATCCTTGGCGTCGTGATCGATGGCGCGATCGGCCAGGCCGGCCAGCAGCGCGTCCTGGGCCTCGAGACTGGCGCCGGTCAGGGCCACGAACAGACCGAGCCGGCCGGGCAGGCGGTTGAAAAACCAGGTCGCACCGCAGTCGGGGAACAGGCCGATCTTGATTTCCGGCATCGACAGGGTCGATGTAGCGGTCACGATACGGTGCGAGGCCGCCGAAAACACGCCCATGCCGCCGCCCATGATCAGACCATTGCCCCAGGCGATACAGGGGGTGGCCAGCATGTGGATGGCGTGGCACAGCCGGTATTCGAGGGTGAAGAAACGGTCGGGATAATCCGGATCGCCCTGGCCGGTCATGCCCTTGTAGAGCGCGACGATATTGCCGCCCGCGCAGAAGGCCTTGTCGCCGTTGGCATCGATGAAGATCGCCGCGATCTCGGCATCGGTATCCCAGGCCGTGAGCTGCTTGTGTAGCGGCTCGAGCATGTCGAGCGTCAAGGCATTGAGTGCGCTGGTATTATTGAGCGTGACATGGCCGATGCGCTTGCCGTTGGTGCTCACGACTTCATCGAAGATAATGGCGGAGTCTGTCATGGGCGAGTTCGTTGCCGTGCAGGTCTGGCGCGCATGCTCGCGCGCAACGCCGCCATGCACAAGAAATTGTTTTTCCAGCTGTACAATGTAATCTACAAAAGTGTATGGCTGTGATAGCTTATACGCGCCTTGTCAGGCGGTTGGCCTGACGTTATATGCAAGAAATGAAAGACAGGAGTCTTACTATGACCAAGACGCTGCTGAAATCCGCGTTTGTTGTTGGCGTTGTCGCTGCTGCTGCCGGTTGCGCGAGCAACACCGACGGCATGCAGTCGCAGGTCGATCAGGCCATGCGCAAGGCCGAATCCGCCCAGTCGACTGCCAATGAAGCGCAGCGCACGGCCAACCGCGCCATGCAGACCGCGCAGGAAGCCAAGTCCGCCGCCCAGGCGAACTCGCAGCGCATCGAGCGTATGTTCGAGTCCTCGCAGCGCAAGTAAGTGCGCGAGCGCTGACGGCGTTCGCGCCGTCGCACGAAAAAACCCCGCCTTTGTGCGGGGTTTTTTTTTGGTCGCCGGCTGTGAGATCGGCCGGTAAGGCGTACGTCAGCGCCCGTCGATATTGATTCCGATCGGTTCGGGCATGCCGTCGGCCTTTTCGACCACGGCCTGGGCACGATCCCAGTCGATCGGCGCCTTGGGGTGATCGGCCGTCGCCGAGATCAGGCTTTCCACCCAGGGCGTGAACGAGCGCACCGGCGCGTCGCCGTTGGCATCCGGCGGGTGTGCTTCGATATACAACGTATTGCCTTCCCAGCCCATCTTGTAGGGCTCGCTGACGATGTTGACCGGCGTGCCGGTGGGCACCAGCGCGAACAGTGACGCGATATCTTCCGGGTAAAGCCGGATACAGCCGTGCGAGACCTTCAAGCCGATACCGGCCGGCTTGTTCGTGCCATGCAGCAGGTAGGACGGCAGGCCCAGATACAGCGCATGCTGGCCCAGCGGATTGTCCGGGCCGGCGGCCACCACGGCCGGTAACGGATCGCCGGCTTTTTCGTGTTCGGCACGGATCGAGGCCGGCGGCGTCCAGGTCGGGTCGGCTTTCTTGCGCACCACCGTGGTCTTGGCCAGCGGCGTCGACCAGCCCTCGCGGCCGATGCCCAGCGGATAGGTCACGACCTTGCCGGCATACTCGCTGCCCTCGGGCGGGAAGTAATACAGCCGCATTTCCGGAATGTTGATGACGATGCCCTTGCGCGCCACGTTGGGCAGCACGTAGCGGGTGGGAATCACCATCGGCGTGCCCTCGCCAGGCAGCCAGGGATCGACATCGGGATTGGACAGGCGCAGTTCGCGATAGCCGACGTTATAGCGCCGCGCGAGCTTGACGAAGGTGTCGTCGGCCGAGGTCTTGATGTGTTGCAACTTGCCGACGATGTCCGAGCCTTCGGGCGGCATGTTGTAGATCGCGGCCTGTGCCGCGCCCGTGCCCAGGGCGAGCGCCAGCATGGCGCTTGCGAAAGCGAGCAGTACGAAACGGGGCACGCGCATGCGCAAAGTCATAGCATCGGTTCCATAGGGCGAGCGGTATCGGCGACGGTTCAAGCACACAGACTGTACCCAATTCGCAGGGTGACGGTCGCGCACGCTCGCGGTGTCGTTTTAGGGGGCGAGCCGGTCGATATGCCAGTGCTCGGCACTGCGCTGATAACGCAGCCGGTCATGCAGGCGGCTGCGCCGGGCCTGCCAGAATTCGAACATATCCGGTACGAGCGCATAGCCACCCCAATGATCGGGGCGCGGGACGTCCAGCTCGGCAAACCGGGCTTCGACATCGACCACGCGTTGTTCGAGTTCGGCGCGGTCGGCAATCACACGGCTTTGCGGTGAAGCGTGCGCGCCCAGGCGGCTACCGCGCGAACGACGGGCGAAATAGGCATCCGATGCGCTGGCATCGAGCTTGTGCACCCGGCCTTCGATACGCACCTGGCGTTCCAGCGCTTCCCACCAGAACACCAGCGCTGCCTGCGGATTCGCGGCCAGCGCTTCGCCCTTGCGGCTGAGGTAGTTGGTATAGAAACGAAACCCATCGGCATCGAAGCCCTTGAGCAGCACGATGCGCGCCGAAGGCCGGCCGCTGGCATCGACCGTGGCCAGGGTCATGGCGGTGGGCTCGACCATGGCCGCCGTCTGCGCCAGGCGATACCAGTCGTCGAACAGGGCCAGCGGATCGACCGGCGCGTTCTCTTCGATGAGATCGCGCCGGTCGAGCTCGCCCTGCCACGGGCTTGGAGCGTCGTCAGTCATCGAGTCGGATCCTCTATTCACGCCCCAACTCCCGTAGCAGCGGTTAACCGGCCTTGTCTTCGAGGGTGAAGCCGACCTTCACCGACACCTGCCAGTGGGCGACTTCGTTGTTTTCGATATGTCCACGCACGCCGGTGACCTGGAACCAGCGCATGTTCGCGATCGACTTCGAGGCTTCGGCAATCGCCTTGCGCACGGCGTCTTCCTGGCTGGTTTCCGAGGAGCCGGTCAGTTCCACGGATTTGTATACGTTATCGCTCATGAATCGTTCTCGTTGGAAATTAAACCCCGGCAAGCCTACGCCCGAGTCCGCAAGGCCTCAAGCGACGGCGAACAGTCGTTCAATATGATACAAACGGCGGCCTGAGTTCTTAGTCACGAACAGGCCAAAAAATGAAAGCACTGCGCATCGTCGATACCGACAACGGCACAAGCGCCGATATCACCGACATGGAGCTCAACGAGCTCAGCGACGGTAATGTCGTCATCAAGTCGCACTACTCCTCGCTCAACTTCAAGGATGCGCTCGCGATCACCGGCAAGGGCAAGATCGCGCGCAAACGCCCGCTCAATGCGGGCATCGATGTCGCCGGCGTGGTCGAATCCAGCGACGACGATCGCTTCTCGCCCGGCGACGAAGTGGTGGTCACCGGGTGGTTCATGAGCGAAACCCGCGACGGCGGCCTGGCCGAATATGTGCGTATTCCCGCCGAGTGCGTGGTCAAAAAGCCCGACGGGCTGACGCTGTGGCAGACCATGGCGCTGGGCACGGCCGGTTTCACCGCCGGCATGGCGGTCAAGCGCATGACCGACAACTTCCAGAAACCCGAGGATGGCCCGGTACTGGTGACCGGCGCGACCGGCGGTGTGGGCATGTTCGCGATCGATATCCTGGCCCAGGCCGGCTATGAAGTCGTGGCCGTATCGCGCAAGGCCGACGCCGAAGGCGACTTCCTCAAGAAGCTCGGCGCGACTGACGTGATCACCCCGGACGCGCTCGATCTCGACGGCAAGCCGCTGGGCAAGCCGGTGTATGCCGGCGCAATCGACGCCGTCGGCGGCGATCTGCTGGCCAATATGGTGGCCCAGGTTCAGCCCTACGGAAATGTGGCCGCGATCGGTCTGGCCGGCGGGCCCAAGCTGTCGACCACGGTGATGCCGTTCATCCTGCGCGGCGTATCGCTGCTGGGCATTCATTCGGTGGAATGCCCCAATACCTGGCGTGAAGAAATCTGGGGCATGCTCTCGGGCAACCAGAAGCCGGCACATCTGGACACGATCGCGACACAAACCGTAGGCTTGGCCGACGTTCACGGCGTGTGCGACACCATCATGGCGGGTGAAAACACCGGCCGTACGGTCGTCGATATCCAGGCATGACAACGGCGCAAGCCACACGTCGATTCAAGAACAATCCCAGGAGTTTCGGGCAATGAGCAAGACTGAAAATACGGCCGGCCTGGCCGGTGTCACCGCCGGCAAGACGGCGATCTGTACGGTCGGCAAGAAGGGCGTCGGCCTGACCTATCGCGGCTATCTGATCGAGGATCTGGCCGCCAAGGCCGAATTCGAGGAAGTCGCCTATCTCATGCTCTACGGCGAGCTGCCCACGCAAAGCCAGCTCGACGACTACAAAAAGCGGCTGGCCGGCATGCGCGGCCTGCCCGATGGCGTGAAGACCGCGCTTGAGGTGTTGCCGCGCGACACCCATCCCATGGACGTCATGCGCACGGGTGCGTCGGTGCTGGGCACCATCGAACAGGAAAACGATGCCGAAAAGCAGCAGAACGACGTGGCCGATCGGCTGCTGGCGAGCTTTCCGTCGATGCTGATGTACTGGTATCACTTCGTGGAATCGGGCAAGCGTATCGATGTGGATACCGACGACGACAAGATCGGCGGCCACTTTTTGCATCTGCTGCACGGGGAAAAACCCAGCGAAGACGCCATCAAGTGCATGTCGACGTCGCTGATCCTCTATGCCGAGCACGAGTTCAACGCCTCGACCTTCACCGCCCGCGTGATCACCGCGACGTTGTCGGACTTCTACTCGGCGGTCACCGGCGCGATCGGCGCGCTGCGCGGGCCGCTGCATGGCGGCGCCAACGAAAAGGCCATGGAGCTGATCCAGACCTTCAAGGACCCGGACGACGCCGAAGCCGGCCTCAAGAAGATGCTGGAGAACAAGGAAAAGATCATGGGCTTCGGCCATCGTGTCTATAAAAAGGCCGATCCGCGCAACGGCATCATCAAGGAATGGTCGAAGAAGCTCGCCGGCGATGACCCCTACAAGCAGAACCTGTACGCGATCTCCGAGCGTCTGGAACAGGTCATGCACGACGAGAAGGGCATGTTCCCGAACGCCGATTTCTATCATGCGACGGCGTATCACTTCCTGGGCATTCCCACCCAGCTGTTCACGCCGATCTTCGTGATCTCGCGGCTGACCGGCTGGGGTGCGCATATCTTCGAACAGCGTGCCGACAACCGCCTGATCCGCCCGAATGCGGAATATGTCGGCCCGGAAGTGCGTGATTTCCGGCCCATCGACCAGCGGGGCGCCTAGACGCATGCACGGCATGCGCCGGTAAGCTGGTGCAGCATCGATCGACAATAACGAAAGGAGATGACGATGGTTCTGGCTTACTGGTGCGTGCTCGTTGCCGCGCTCATGCCGTTCGGCTTCGTGCTTTACGCCAAGCTGGCCGGCCGCAACAAGATGGGGCTGGAGGAGAATCGCTACCCGCGGCAATGGCTGGAGCAGCTCAGCGACGGCGCACAGAAACGCGCCTACTGGGCGCAGCTGAATTCTTTCGAAGCGTTTCCGCCGTTTGCTGCGGCGGTGATCATCGCCGTGATCTCCGGCGGCTCGATTGGCGCGATCAACTTCTTCGCGGTGTTGTTCATCGTGCTGAGGCTGGTCTACGGCTGGTGCTATATCAGCGACCGGGCCACGTTGCGCAGCATGGTGTGGTTTGGCGGTCTGGCCTGTGTGCTGGCGCTGTTCATCGTTGCTGCCATCGGCTGATCACCTGGCGATGACCCGCGTGCCGCATACCGCGGCAACCTTTTGCGAACGTGACGGGCGCGCGATGCTGCGATGGCGTCGCGCGCCTTTTCGCGTATGCAATCATCCGGATGCGAAAGCCCTGAAAAGAGCGCACAGTAGGGCCGGGCGCCGAATGTCCGGCGGCCAGGCGTAACGATGCAGTGCCGATAATAAAAATATCTATTTTCACATTCCGCGACGGCGTAGACTTGAGTCGCGGCCGGCAAGGCATCCCGCAGTGATATAGATGCCCGGCATTGCGTGCGAAAAGGAGACACGTTGATGGAGACAAAACGCCTGAACCTGGTCGATATGGCCTGGCTCAATGTGGAAACGGAAAACGCGCCCATGCAGGTCGGCGGCCTGCTGACCTTCCAGATCCCCGAGGGGGCACCCAAGGATCTGCCGCGGCGTATCGTCGAGCACTATCACCAGTTCTCGAAGGCCTATTCGCCCTGGAATCATCGGTTGCGCTCCGGTGCGCTGCGTACGGTCGCCCCCGAATGGGAGCTGCTCGACGAAATCGATGTCGAATACCATTTTCGCCACTCGGCGTTGCCCGCGCCCGGCGGCGAACGCGAGCTCGGTGAGCTGGCATCGCGTCTGCATAGCCACCCGCTGGATTTCAAGCGTCCGCCGTGGGAAGCGCATCTCATCGAAGGCCTCGAGGGCAATCGCTTTGCCGTCTATATCAAGCTGCATCATTCGCTGATCGACGGCGTGGCCGGCATGCGCCAGTTGGCCAAGGCGCTGACCGACGATCCGAACGACACCGAACGCCCCCCGTTCTGGGCGCTGCCGCCGAAAAAACGCCGCAAGCGTTCGCCCGGCGAAACGCGGCCGGGCCTGTACCGCGCGGTTGCGGAATTGATGGGCGGCGCGGCCGAGCAGGTCGGCTCGTTGCCGGGTTTTGCGCGCGTGGTGCGCAGCATGCTCAAAAGTGCGCGCTCGGAAACCGGCACCGCGGGACTGCCGTTTTCCTCGGCCTCGTCGATTCTGAATACGCGGATTCAATCCCAGCGTCGTTATGCCACCCAGCTGTATTCGCTGACCGAGTTCCGCAGTCTGGCCGAGAATGCCGGGGTGACGGTCAATGACATCGTGCTCACGATTTGCGGCGGCGCACTGCGCCGTTATCTGCGCGAGATCGGCGAACTGCCGGACAAGCCGCTGACCGCGGGTATCCCGGTATCGATACGCCCGGCCGACGATCAGGAGGCCGGTAATGCGCTGACCTTCATCGTGGCCAATCTGGGCACCGATATCGAATCCACTGCCCAGCGTCTGGAAGCGGTCGCGCGCTCGACCCGGCGGGCCAAGACCGAACTCGGCAAGCTCTCGGCGGCCGCCATCACCCAGTACACGATCGCGCTCATGGCGCCCTATGTACTGTCGCTGGTCACCGGCATGGGCGGGCGTACGCGGCCGGTGTTCAATGTCACGGTATCGAATCTGCCGGGGCCGGAAGGCCCGCTGTATATCCACGGCGCGGAAATGGAAGCCTTCTATCCCACCTCGCTGGTCACCCACGGGCAAGCGCTCAATATCACTGTCCATGGCTATGCCGATACGCTGGGTTTCGGCTTCATCGGTTGTCGCGAGACGCTACCTTCGATGCAGCGGCTGGCCGTCTATGCCGGCGAAACGCTCGATGAGCTGCGCGACACCTATGGCAACCGCGATACCGGGGCGAAAGACAAGCCCAAGGACGAGGCCAAGGCGCCGGCGAAGAAAAAAAGCACCGCCCAGCGGCGCAAATCGCCCGCGAAACGCCAGACCAGCCAATAACGCATCGTCTCGATGTCGATAGGCCGGTGCGCCACGCGCACCGGCTTCAGGCTATTAGTCGTCCGGCACCAAAACAGCGCCCCCGGGTCAGCTGTTTTCAACGCGGCTCACGGCGGCGGCGCGCAAGCGGTTGCCTACGCGGGTGCACCCCGAAAAATCGTCTATCCGGGCCGGGTTAATTCGGGGGTTCGTAAAACGTCGCCGACGCCGCGAAAACCAGCCCCTGGCCGAATATCGATCGAATCGGCAGTTGCATGCCCTGTTCGCGGGCTTTTTGGCGCAGCCGGCTGAGAATGACGTCGATCCGGTGAACATCCTCATCGGGTGCATGGGCGAACAACAGATCGTGTAGCGCCTGTTTGGTTACCACCTGTTGTGGCCCGCCGAGGAGAATACGCAGCAGCTCCAGCTCCTTGGGCGACAGGTCGAGCGAGCGCCCGGCCGGCGAGCGCAGCTGCGATTCGACCGCCGCCAGCGTCCAGCCTGCATCCAGGGAATGCGCCAGCCCGGGCGTGTCGTGTTCGGCGCTGCTCAGGGCCAGGCGCTTGGCCAGTTCGTCGATGCGTGTACTGAGCTGGGCGAAATTCACCGGCTTGACCAGGAAAAAGTCGGCGCCCAGATTGAGTGCGCGCAGCCGGTCGCGCTCGGCGCCGTGCGCGGTGACCACAATCAGACCGTAACCGCCGAGTTCGTAGAGATATTCCACAATGCCGAAGCCGTTCTCGCCCGGCAGGCCGAGATCGATGAGCACGATATCGACCGGCGAGCGGTGCAGCTGTTTCCAGAACGCTTCCGCGCTGTGTGCGCCCCAGACACTGAAGCCGCGATGGCGCAGGAAATACAGCAGCTCCTCGCGCAGGTCTTCGTTGTCCTCGACGATTGCCAGACGGGTTTCAGCCGAGGGCGTCATGGGCACGACTCGAATCGACAATGGGCAGGGTGAACACGAACAGGCAGCCTTGCGGTGTGTTTCTCTCCAGTGCCAGCTCGCCGCCATGCGCGCGTGCGATCTGGCGACTGACGTGCAGGCCGAGGCCGAAGCCACGCACCGTATGTTCGGGCTGCGGCATGCGACTGAAGCGCTCGAATAGCGTGGCCACGGCCTGTGCGGCAATGCCGTGCCCCGCGTCCGCGATGGCGATCCGCCAGTGTCCGTTCGCCCGCGACACGTCGCCTTGAATTCGCCCACCCGCGGTATATTTCACGGCGTTGTCGACGACATTGGAAATCGCGATACGCAGCAGCGCATCGTCCACGAAGGCGCGGTCGTTGACCGGCGCGTCGTCGTCGATATCGATGCCGGCAAAGCTCAGGCGCCAGCTATGCCGGTCGCTGACGTCCACCAGCGAGGCCGCCGAGGTCATCAGGGCGGTCAGCGACACGTCGCGCCGGTCGACCAAGAGCCGGTCGGCGGCCAGACGCGCATCGGCCAGACAGGTGTCGGTGAGTTGGACCAGCCGATCGGTTGCCCGTGCAATGCGCTCATGGCGTTTGCGCAACGCCGCGCGATCGTCGGTTTGTGCGTTCAGATTGGCCAGACACGCCGAAATCACCGCCATCGGGGTTCGAAACTCGTGGGCGACCATGCCCAGGAACTGGCGCTGACGAAAACGGGCTTCGCGCTCGATACGCAGATCCGCTTCCAGGCGCTGGCTGGCTAGCGCCTGCTGGCGTTGTTTACGAACCTGAATCAAGGCCACCACCATCACCAACAGCATGTTCGCCATGAGCACGTACTGCCATACGGTATACAGGGTCAGCCGGTAAGGCACGATTTCGCGCAGTGAGAGCATGCCCAGAAACGACACGGCGAGCATGGCGAAGGGGCCGAGGCTGAGCAGCACGGTCGACAGATCGGGCCGTTCGTTGCGCAGAATGTGTATCGCCGCCCAGAACAAGGCCAACGAGGTCGCAGCGAACACCACGGTCTGGATACGAATCGCGTTCGGATAGAAATCCGTGCCAATGGAAAAGATCAGCAACAACGCGAACAAGCCGCAGGTGATGCCGAACAGGCGATAGAGCCGTGGCCGGCGGTGCCGGATATCGAGCGCCTCGACCGGCGCCCAGAGCAGGCACGGGTAGAGCAACAAGGTGAGCGCCGCGGTGAGCATGTCCTGCAGCCAGCGTCCTGCTTGCGGCACGAGCCAGGCGGCATAGCCTTCCAGGCAGGCCAGCAGCAGATACGGCCCGGCCAGTGCGGCGACCGACCAGAATAGCCGGCTTTTGAAGACCAGCCCCAAGGTCACGGCCGCCAGCGTCGAGAAGAATGCCAGGCCGAAATAGAAGGCTTGCCAGGCGCTCGAGCGTGCGGCATCGCTGACAAAGGCCGCGGGCTGCCAGAGCGTCGGGCGCAGCAGCAACGGACCGCGATTGGCCACCCGAAAAATGATCTCGTAACCGGATGCGTCAGCCGGCAAGGCCGGAATCACGAACACGGGAAACCGATAGTCCAGGTCGGATCGTGGCATGCGGGCGTTGTCGCCGGTGGTGCGATGTTGCCAGGGGCCGTCACTGCCCAGCGGGCGATAAAATAACTGAACGTCGTCGACGAAGCTGGGTTTGATTTCCATCCATAGCGCCGATCCGTGGAATGCGCTGCGCGGCAGCACCGACCGTAGCCAGTAGGCAGCCGTGGTGTAATCGCGGGCGAATACCTGTCGTTGCGGCACGCTGGCGGGTGCCAGTAAACGCTGACGTGCGCTATCGAGGTTGTAACTGCCTTGCGGGTCCTGCACCACGGTATAGGCGATATCCGGGCCGATCTGCAGCGGCGTCGCGAGCGCGGCCAGCGAAAGCGACCACAACCATAACGTTGCCAAGACCCAGGCCGCTTTGTTCACGCGTCGCCCCCGTCAGCTGTGCCGGTTCGGCGCAGCGGCGGCCGGCCCGGCAAATGAATAGACGATCAGCGCACGGCGCGGCCTGCTCGGCCATGTTGGCGGTCGCGGTTCGCAACGTATGGTCGCGGACCGCCACCCAGGCGCCCGCCCGGCTGTTCGACTACAGTCGCGATCATAGCGGCTGCTTGTGCCCATGTGCGCTGTTGGCCTCGGAGCAACGAACCGTCTGCCGATTGGCCCTGGCCGCTCCCGTTATCGATGCCCAACCGGCGCTGCCGCCGGGGCCAAGCGCCATTGCGCAAAGCGTATGTGCCATGCCGCCCTCAGCCGGGCTCACGCCGGATCGACGGTCTCGGGCGGTTTCGCCCCATTGCCGGGCGCCCGGGTGTGGTCACGGCGCGAAATCGTTGCCGGGTTCAAGCTTTATCGATTGTTCCGGGTCGCTATACTAGGGGCGCTTTTTCACCACCAGCGCCGATACCGATGCCCAAAGAAGTCGATTCTTCCAACGCCGGGGGCAACAATTTCGTCCGCAACATGATTGCCGAGCAGATCGAGCGCGGTGACCACGTCGGCGAGGTGGTGACCCGTTTCCCGCCCGAGCCGAACGGTTTTCTGCATATCGGCCATGCGAAATCCATTTGTCTGAACTTCGGCCTGGCCGAGTACTTCGGCGGGCGCTGCCGGCTGCGTTTCGACGACACCAACCCGGAAAAAGAAGAGCAGGCCTATATCGATTCCATTCAGGAAGACGTGCACTGGCTCGGCTTCGAATGGGACGGGCATGTTCGTTTTACCTCGGACTATTTCGATACGCTCTACGAATACGCCCTGCATCTGATCGAAAACGGCGATGCCTATGTCGACGAGCTGACGTCCGAGCAGGCACGCGAATACCGCGGCGACTGGAATACGCCGGGCACGAATAGCCCCTATCGCGATCGCACGCCGGAAGAAAACCTCGCCGCGTTCGAAAAGATGCGCGCGCGCGAATTCGGCGAAGGCCAGGCCTCGCTGCGCGCCAAGATCGACATGGCCGCCGGCAACATGAACATGCGCGATCCGGTGATCTATCGCATCCGGCATGCTGCGCATCATCAAACCGGCGACAAGTGGTGTATCTACCCGTCCTACGATTTCGCCCACGGCCAGTCGGACGCGATCGAGGGCGTGACCCATTCCATCTGCACGCTGGAATTCGCCGATCATCGCCCGCTCTACGACTGGTTCATCGAACACTTGCCGGTGCCGGCCCGTCCGGTTCAGACCGAGTTCGGCCGCCTGAATCTGAATTACACGGTCACCAGCAAGCGCAAGCTCAAACGGCTGATCGACGAGAACGTCGTCGACGGCTGGGACGATCCGCGCATGCCCACGATCGCCGGTATTCGCCGACGCGGGTATACACCGGCGGCGATCCGAAACTTCTGTGAAACGATTGGCGTAGCGCGTACCGATGGCGTGGTCGATGCCGCGATGCTCGAACATGCCATCCGCGACGACTTGAACAACAACGCGCCGCGCGCGATGTGCGTGCTCGACCCGCTCAAGCTCGTAATCACCAATTACCCTGAAGACGGCGTCGAACAGCTGGTCGCCGCCGGCCATCCGAATCGCGACGATCTGGGCGAGCGCAGCCTGCCGTTCACCCGTGAAATCCTGATCGAGAAAGAGGATTTCCGCGAAGAGGCGAACAAGAAATACAAGCGTCTGGTGCTCGGCAAGCGTGTGCGCCTGCGCAACGCCTATGTCATCGAGGCCACCGACGTAATCAAGAACGATGCCGGCGAGATCGTGGAGGTTCACTGCACCTACGACCCGGACACCCTCGGCGACAACCCCGCCGACGGCATCAAGCCCAAGGGCGTGATCCACTGGGTTTCGGCCAGCCACGGCAAGAAAGCCACGGTGCGCCAGTACGACCGGCTATTTGCTGCCGAACATCCCGGCCGCGGCGATCGCGACATGCTCGACGACCTCAACCCGGATTCGCTCACCGTGTACGAAAACTGCACGATCGAGCCGGATCTGGCCATGGTCGAGCCGGAGTACCGGGTTCAGTTCGAGCGTATCGGCTATTTCGTCGCCGATCGCTTCGATCACGCGCCGGGGCAGCCGGTGTTCAACCGGGTCGTGCCGCTACGCGATACCTGGGCCAAGATCGAAGCGGGCGGCTGACTGGGTTCGATCTCTCGAGCAGGCCGCAAATGAACGTGAAGACACGCGAATAAGGTGAAAGACGGATCGCGCGAGGCCGGGTGGTCCGATATTCACACCGCGTGCTGAGCTTTGTCAGAAGGGTTATCCGCAGGTTACAGCGCGACTCAGCGTGTCGGCGGCACAGGGGATTCGAGAGCCACTGTCCGCAGATCGACGCAGATCAACACAGATCTAGATCGAGTGCCTGGCGGCGCCGGGTTTGCGCGGCGCCGCCGTCTTGAGCGAGCGCCGAGGACGCGCCCCGCTTTTCATCTGCGTGGATCGGCGTCGATCTGCGGACACTTCTTCATAAAACCCAGCCCGGTGGCGCCAACTAAACGGATGCCTTATTTGCGTTTATTGGCGTTCATTCGCGGACTAGAAAGCTAGCTGCCAAGCGCCCCCGCAAGCCAGCGGCGGGATTCGGCCGGATCGATCACGTCGTCGATTTCGAAATAGCTGGCCACGTTTTCGGCCTTGCCCTGTTCGTAGAGCCCGTCCACGAGCTGTTGATAACGCGCTGCGCGTTCGGTCTCGTCTTCGATCGCGGCCAGTTCGCGCCGAAAGCCCAGCGTCACCGCGCCTTCCACGCCCATCGGCCCGAATTCGCCGTTGGGCCAGGCCACGGTGAAATCGGGCCGTTTGAGGTGTCCGCCGAGCATGGCCTGGGCGCCCAGCCCGTAGGCCTTGCGCAGCACGATGGCGTACCAGGGCACGTTGACCTTCGCGCCCGCGATGAACAGCTGCGCGGCATGGGCGACCGTGCCGGTCTTTTCGGCCTCGGGGCCGACCATGATGCCGGGCGTGTCGCACAGTGTAAGCAGCGCGATGCCGTGGGTATCGCACAGGCGCATGAATGCGGCGGCCTTGCGTGCCGCCGCGCTGTCGATCGCGCCCGCCAGGCTGCGCGGGTTGTTGGCGATCACGTCCAAGGGTCGGCCCGCGATACGAATGAAGGCCGTCACCAGGTTGGGCGCATGGGTCGCGCCCAGTTCGGTCATCGAGTCGCTATCCGCCAGCGCGGCGATGATACGGCGTACGTCGTAAGTCATACGCCGATTGGCCGGCATGAGATCGCCGATGTTCGTTGTCTGCGGGGCACGAAAGTCGGCGATCGGGCCCTGAAAATACGATAGACACTGTTTGGCCGTGGCCACCGCCTCGGCTTCGTCCGTCACGACGATATCGACCACGCCGATCGCGGCCTGTTCGTCGGCCGGACCGATGTCCTCGGGGCCGAATTCGCCCAGACCACCGCCGGCGATCATGGCCGGCCCGGCCATGCCCAGATTGGCATCGCGGGTAGCGATGGTGATATCGCAGCAGCCGAAAAAGGCCGCGTTGCCGGCAAAACAGCGCCCGGCGTTGATGCCGATGAGCGGCACTTCGCCGCTCAGGCGGGCAAAGGTGTAGAAGCTGGTGACTTCCAGGCCGGAATTGACCACCAGGGCGGCGTCCGTGTCGCCCGGGCGGCCGCCACCGCCTTCGGTGAAGAACACCACCGGCAGTTTTTCGCGCCGGGCGATCTCGACCAGACGATCGGTCTTGCGATGGTTCTGGTAGCCCTGTGTGCCGGCGAGCACGGTGTAGTCGTAGCTCATGACCACACAGCGGCTGTGCGCCTTGTCGAAACAATCGCCGTTGATGCGCCCGACGCCGCCGACCAGGCCGTCCGCGGGCGTGTCGCGTTCGAGTTCGTCGAGCGCGCGTCGGCTGCGCTGCGCGGCGATCGCGAGCGCGCCGTATTCCAGAAAGCTGTCGGCATCGCACAGATCGGCGATGTTTTCGCGGGCGGTGCGTTTGCCCAGCGCGTGGCGTTTGGCCACGGCCTCGGGGCGGGCGCTATCGCGCGTACGGGCATGCGGGTCGGTCATAGGCGGGCGGGGCGAAGGGGCGTATTCGGGTGCGGGCGGTCAGCGTAAAACACCGCCGTGCGACACGCCTATTGTTCATGGCGACCAAGCATGCGGCTAAAATCGCTATCCTGCACGGCAGACAAGGGGATGGATCACGATGGGAGCAGCATGGCGATGACGGATTGGCGCGCCTGCGAACAGCGGCTGGCCGAGGGCATCGACGCATTGGGGGTGGACGTAACAGCCGCCGCGCAGGCGCAATTGATCGCGTATTTGCGCGAACTGTCGACCTGGAATGCGACCTACAACCTCACTGCGGTACGCGACCCGCTGTCGATGGTCACCCGCCATCTGCTCGACAGCCTGTCGGTGCTGGATTTCGTCACCGGCGCGTCGGTGGCCGATATCGGCACGGGGCCGGGCCTGCCGGGGCTGGTGATCGCGATTGCGCGCCCGCGCATGGCGCTGACCCTGGTCGAATCCAACCGCAAGAAAGCGGCGTTTCTGCGCCATGTGCGCCGGCGGCTCGAACTCGAGAACGTCACGGTGGTGCAGGAGCGCGTCGAGGCCGTGGAAAGCACCGACAAGTTCGATACTGTCATCTGTCGGGCCTTTGCCGCGGCGGGCGATTGCGCGCGCCTGGCCGGGCATCTGGTCGCCCCGGGTGGACGTTTTCTGCTGATGAAGGGGCGCGACCCGGCCGAAGAGCTGGCCGACCTGCCGCTGGATTTTCGCGCGGTGGATACGATTGCGCTGCGCGTGCCCGGTCTGGAGGCCGATCGGCATCTCGCCATTCTGGAACCGGGCTTGATCTAGGGGCATGCGTACAAACCGGCTTGCACATAACATCCGCTTCACGAGTCCATTAGACTGAGCGGCCATGAGCAACATCATCGCCATTGCCAACCAGAAGGGCGGGGTCGGCAAGACCACCACCAGTATCAACCTGGCGGCCGCGCTGGCCGAGGCCGAACAGCGCGTGCTGCTGGTGGATATGGACGCGCAGGGCAACGCCACCATGGGCGTGGGCGTGGACAAGAACGCCCTCGAAGCCACGGTCTGCGACTTTCTGCTCGGCGACAAGGGCGTCTCCGAAGCGCTGCAGGTGGTGCTCGACGGGCAATTCTTTCTGCTGGGCGCCAACGGCGACATGACCGCGGCCGAAGTCGGTCTGCGCGATCGCAAGAACGGCCGGCTTGCGCTCAAGCAGGCCCTGGCCGAGATTTCCGACAGCTTCGATTACGTGATCATCGACTGTCCGCCTGCGCTGTCCATGCTCACGGTCAACGCGCTGGCCGCCGCGCGCGGGGTGATCATCCCCATGCAGTGCGAGTATTACGCCCTCGAAGGCCTGTCCGATCTGCTCGAAACCATCGAAAGCGTGCGCAAGATGATGAATCCGGAGCTGATCATCGAAGGCGTGCTGCGTACCATGCACGACCCGCGCAATCGCCTGACCGGCGATGTCTCGGCCCAGCTGATCGACTATTTCGGCAGTGCGGTCTACGAAACCTGTATTCCGCGCAATGTGCGCCTGGCCGAAGCGCCCAGCCACGGGCTGCCGATCATGCAGTACGATGATACGGCATCGGGTGCGGTGGCCTATCGTCAGCTGGCCGCCGAAATCCTCGGGCGCGACGACAGCGAAGTCATCGACGCGCCGCGCAAGGGCGCGCGCCGGGCGGTGTCGTCGTTGTTCGGCCGGCGCCGTCGTAGCGCCGGCTGAGCGCACCTCTCAACCAAGATCGGGCTATGGCACAAAAAAAACGCGGACTCGGGCGCGGCCTGGAATCGCTGCTCTCCAACGATTTCGACGATACCCCGGATAGCGCAAGCGAACTCGTCGAGCTCGAGCTCGATGCCCTGCGTCCAGGGCGTTATCAGCCGCGTCGCGATATGGACGCCGAGGCGTTGGAGGCGCTCGCGCAATCGATTCGTACTCAGGGCGTGGTTCAGCCGCTGGTCGTGCGCGAAGCCGAGGGCGGCTACGAAATCGTCGCCGGTGAGCGGCGCTGGCGGGCCGCGCGTCTGGCCGGGTTGGCTACGGTGCCCGCGGTGGTCCGGCCGATGGCCGACGAAGCGGCGATGGCGGTCGCGCTCATCGAGAATATTCAGCGCGAAGACCTCAACCCGCTGGAAGAGGCTGCGGCGCTGCGTCGCCTGATCGACGAATGCGGCATGACCCATGCGGCCTGTGCCCAGGCCGTGGGGCGCTCGCGCGCGAGCGTGTCCAATCTGCTGCGGCTGGCCGAGCTGGTGCCCGAGGCGCAGGCGCTGCTACGCGCAGGCGATATCCAAATGGGTCATGCCCGAGCGCTGCTGGGCGCGCCCAGTGCCTTGCAGGCCGATCTGGCCGCGCGCGTGGCCGCACGTCAGCTGACCGTGCGCCAGACCGAAGCGCTGGTCGCCTCGGCCATGGCCGAAAAGGATGTCGATGCCGCGCCGCGCCAGAGCAACCGGCTGGTTCGCTTCGAGCGCGAGCTGGGTGAATCCCTTGGGGCCAAGGTCACGGTGCGCTCGCAGCGCGGCGGGCGCGCACGGGTGGTCATCGACTATCCGAACGCGGGCGAACTCGATACCCTGCTCGACCGTCTCAAGTAGCGCCAAGAGTTCGGCGCGAACGCCTTTTGTTGTAAATAACAGGCGTTTTCGACGCGATTGACCTTCCATTTCGCTTTGTCTATAGTCCGCCGAGCGCCGGGCATGCCGCGAGAAAATCGCGTGTCAGTCCGGGGTCGCGGTGGGGGATTGCTGTTGTGATATCCCGACCACGTCTGCGTAATATGCGCCTCGCCTGGGCTGTGCTTGGCGCGCAAGTCGCAATCGGTCTGATCATGGCTGGCCTTGTCGGCCTCATGATCGGTCCGGCATCGGCTGGCGCTGCCCTGTTCGGCGCGGTCGTGGCGGCAGTGCCGGGATTATGGATGGCACTGTGGATGTTGCCGCGCCGCCGTCAGGTGGATGCATCTAAAATGGCTCGCGCCTTCTATTGGGGCGAGTTGGGAAAACTGGGATTGACCGTAGGGCTGTTTTTCACGGCAGCCCTTTTGTTTGGCCAGCAGTTTCTTGTACTGCTGGGAACGTACGTGGCTTGCCTGGCTTGTTACTGGCTCGCCCTCATATTGACGCGCTAGCTGGCACAAATGGCAGCGGGTTCGACATAGGCTTTCATCGAGGACAAATCGTATGGCCAGTGCCGAAGGCGGAGGCTCCGCTACCCAATACATCCAGCACCATCTGACGAACCTCAAGTTCGATCTGAGCAGCATGTCCTTCGACGGGCACGCCAGCGGTTTCTGGGTGCTCAACGTCGATAGCCTGTTCTTCTCGATCATCCTGGGCGTGTTCTTTCTGTTCTTCTTCCGCATGGCCGCCAAAAAAGCCACCGCGACTGAGCCGGGCGGGCTGCAGAACTTCGTCGAGATGGTCGTCGATTTCACCGATACCCAGGTGCGCGACATCTATCACGGTCAGTCGAAGCTGATCGCGCCGTTGGCGCTGACGATCTTCGTCTGGGTCTTTCTGATGAACTTCATGGACCTCATTCCGGTGGATGCGCTGCCGGCCGCGGCCCATGCCAGCGGCATCGAATACCTCAAGGTCGTGCCGTCGACCGATCTGAACATTACCTTCGGGCTGTCGATCTCGGTCTTTTTGCTGATGATGTTCTACAGCGTGAAGATCAAGGGAGGGTTGGGCTTTCTCAAGGAAACGCTTACCCACCCATTCGGCCCGTGGCTTGCGCCTTTCAACTTCATGTTGTTCGTGGTGGAAACGGTCGCCAAGCCGGTATCGCTGTCGCTGCGACTGTTTGGCAACCTGTACGCGGGCGAGCTGATCTTCATTCTGATCGCCGTGTTTACGCTCGGCGCGGGCGCCAGCCTGCTGGCCGTGCCCATGTTTATCCTGCAGATACTGCTCGGCGTCGGCTGGGCGATCTTCCATATTCTGGTGATCACACTGCAGGCTTATATCTTCGGCATGCTCACCATCGTGTATCTGAGCATGGCGCAAGAGCACCACTGATCGACGCATTCACTGACCACTGACCCCACTGACTCGTAAACTGGAGAGTAGAAAATGGAACAAGCAATTGCTGACGTCCAGGGCATGACCGCCATTGCCGTTGCGATGCTGATCGGCTTCGGCGCCATCGGTACCGCACTGGGCTTCGGTCTGCTGGGCGGCAAATTCCTGGAAGGCCTGGCTCGTCAGCCGGAAATGGCCCCGATGCTGACCGGCCGTATGTTTCTGATCGCCGGCCTGCTCGACGCCGTGTCGATGATCGGCGTGGGTATCGCCCTGTTCCTGACGTTCGCCAACCCCTTCCTGGCGGCCGTGCAGTCCGGTGGCGGCTAACACCCGGTTTCGCCTAGTCGCTTAAGTCGAGTTACGAAAGCCAGGGGTAACCCATGAGCATCAATGCCACACTGCTGGCCCAGATGATCGTCTTCGCGGTCTTCGTCTGGTTCACAATGAAGTTCGTATGGCCGCCGATCATGAACGCCATGCGTGATCGCCAGAAGCGGATCAGCGAAGGGCTGGCGGCTGCCGAACGCGGCGCCCGCGAGCTCAACGAAGCCACCGCCAAGGCCGAGGAAATGGTCGCCAAGGCGCGTACGCAGGCTCAGGAAATCCTGACCAATGCGCAGCGTCAGGCCGACGATACCCTCGAACGGGCACGGGAGGACGCGCGCGCCGAAGGCGAGCGTATTGTCACCGCCGCCCGCGAAGAGGTCGATCAGGCCGTGGCCTCTGCCAAGGAAGATCTGCGTCGAGAAGTGGGCTCGCTGGCCGTTGTCGGCGCCGAGCGCATTCTCAAGCGCGAGATCGACGCCAAGGCGCATAACGACATCATCGACGACCTCGTCGCGGAGATTCGTTAGCCATGGCCGAGACGCAGACGCTCGCACGGCCGTACGCCGAGGCCGTTTTCGAACTGGCCGATAGCCAGGGCCGGCTGGATGAATGGTCGCAGGCGCTGAATGCGCTTTCGGCCATCGTCTCGAACCCGGACGTGGTCCTGCTGCTGGATAATCCGGAAATCGCCGACAGTCGGCTGGCCGATTTGGTCATCGAGATTGGCGGCGACGATCTGGACGAATCCAGTGCCAACCTCGTGCGGCTGCTCGTGGCCAATGGGCGTCTGAGTCTTGCGCCCGCCATTGCCACGCTCTACGAGCAGCGCAAGGCCGAGGCCGAACACCGCGTGGATGTCAACGTGACATCGGCGGTCGAGTTTTCCGAAGAGCAGCGTGCGGCCTTGGCCAAATCGCTGGAAAAACGGCTCGATCGCAGCGTACGGCTGACGTTCGAGCAGGACGAAGACGTGATCGGCGGGGCCGTGATCCGCGCCGGCGACCTGGTGATCGACGGTTCATTGCGCGCACAGCTTGAGCGCATGCGTCAGTCGCTCGCGCAATAGCTCGACCCACAGGCGATCATCCGCTGGCGGCAGCTCGCCGCAGCGACATGGATATAGAGGAATAAGGTCAATGCAACTCAATCCGTCGGAAATTTCAGACCTGATCAAGAAACGGATCGAAAACTTCGATTCCGTGACCGAGTCGCGCAATGTCGGCACACTGGTGAGCCTCGCCGACGGGATTGCAAAAATCCACGGCCTCGCCGATGCCATGCAGGGCGAAATGCTCGAATTCCCGGGCGGCACCTACGGTATCGCGCTCAACCTCGAGCGGGATTCGGTGGGCGCGGTGCTCATGGGCGAGTACACGCATATTTCGGAAGGCTGCGAGGTCAAGACGACCGGACGCATTCTGGAAGTGCCGGTCGGCGACGAGCTGCTCGGGCGCGTGGTCGATCCGCTGGGCAACCCGATTGACGGCAAGGGCGAGCTGGGCACCAGCCAGACCTCGCCGATCGAAAAGGTCGCCCCGGGCGTGATCGAACGCCAGTCCGTGGACGAGCCGGTCCAGACCGGTCTGAAATCGATCGACGCAATGATCCCGATCGGCCGCGGCCAGCGTGAGCTAATCATTGGTGACCGCCAGATCGGCAAGACCGCGATCGCGATCGACGCCATCATCAATCAGAAGAACACCGGCATTAAGTGCATCTACGTGGCCATCGGGCAGAAGAACAGCTCGATCGCCAACGTGGTGCGCAAGCTCGAGCAGGAAGGCGCGATGGATCACACCATCGTGGTTGCTGCAGGTGCGGCGATCTCGCCGGCGCTGCAGTACATCGCCCCCTATGCCGGTTGCTCGATGGGCGAGTTCTTCCGCGACAAGGGCGAAGACGCGCTGATCGTCTATGACGATCTGTCCAAGCAGGCTGTCGCCTATCGTCAGATTTCGCTGCTGCTGCGTCGTCCGCCGGGCCGTGAAGCCTATCCGGGTGACGTGTTCTACCTGCATTCCCGTCTGCTCGAGCGCGCTTCGCGTATCAACGCCGATTACGTGGAAAAGCTGACCGAAGGCAAGGTCAAGGGCAAGACCGGTTCGCTGACGGCGCTGCCGATCATCGAAACCCAGGCGGGTGACGTGTCTGCCTTCGTGCCGACCAACGTGATCTCGATCACCGACGGCCAGATTTATCTGGAAACGGATATGTTCAACGCCGGCACCCGCCCGGCCGTGAACGCCGGTCTGTCGGTCTCGCGTGTGGGTGGTTCGGCCCAGACCAAGATCATCAAGAAGCTGGGCGGCGGTATTCGTCTGGCGCTGGCCCAGTACCGTGAGTTGGCGGCATTCGCGCAGTTTGCCTCCGATCTGGACGATGCCACGCGTAAGCAGCTCGAGCACGGTGAGCGTGTCACCAAGCTGATGATTCAGAAGCAGTACAACCCGCTGTCGGTGGCGTTGACGGCTTCCTCGCTGTTCGCGGCCGAAGAGGGTTACCTCGACGACGTCGATGCCGACAAGGTCACCGACTTCGAGGCCGCGCTGCATCAGTACATGGAAAACGAGCAGAAAGAGCTGGTCGACAAGATCAACGACACCGGCGACTACAACGACGAGATCAAGTCGGAACTGCACAGCGCGCTCAAGGAATTCAAGGAAACGCATACGTGGTAACACCGCGCGTTCCTGAGTCCACCAACGGAGTCAACTGATGGCCGGCGGCAAGGAAGTCAAGAGCAAGATCAAGAGCGTAGAAAATACGCAGAAGATCACCAAGGCCATGGAAATGGTCGCGGCGTCGAAGATGCGCAAGGCCCAGGAGCGTGTCGAGGCGGCGCGACCCTATGCCCAGAAGATCCGGCGCACCATCGGCCATTTGGCCCAGGCCAACCCGGACTTCCAGCATCCGTTCATGGTCGAGCGCGAGGTCAATCGCGTGGGCATGATCGTGATCTCGACCGATCGCGGTTTGTGCGGCGGCCTGAACATCAACCTGTTCCGCAAGGTGCTCGGCGAACTGCGCGAGTGGGACAAGAAGAACGTCCCGGTCGAGATCGTGGTGGTTGGCCGCAAGGCGGCCAGCTTCTTTCGCCGTATCAAGGACATCAAGGCCGAGGTCACGGACCTGGGCGATCGGCCGCATCTCGAGGATTTGATCGGCACCATCAAGGTGATGCTCGACGATTATCGGGAAGGCAATATCGATCGGCTGTTCCTGATGGGCAACGAGTTCGTCAATACCATGACGCAACGCCCGGCTACCCAGCAGTTGCTGCCGGTGCCCGAGGACGACGACGAAGAGTTGCCCGATCACTGGGACTATATCTACGAACCGGAGCCGGCCGAATTGCTGGAGTCGATTCTGGTGCGTTATGTCGAGGCCCAGGTCTATCAGGGCGTCGTCGAGAACGTCGCCTGCGAGATGGCGGCACGTATGGTCGCCATGAAGTCCGCCTCGGACAACGCGGGCGAAATCATCGACGACCTCCAGCTCGAATACAACAAGCAGCGCCAGGCGGCAATTACGCAGGAGCTGTCGGAAATCGTGGCCGGCGCGGCCGCGGTATCGTAAGACCCGAACAGGCGAAACCCTAGACACAGATCGGCAGCGGCGAGCGCTGCCCAGGTGAGGAATCGGATATGAGTAGCGGTAAAGTCGTACAGATCATCGGCCCGGTCGTGGACGTGGAATTCGATCGCGAATCGTTGCCCCAAATTTTCGACGCGCTGATCCTCAAGGTCGAGGGCGGCGAAGATCTCGTACTCGAGGTAGAGCAGCAGATTGGCGACGGCGTGGTGCGCTGTATTGCCATGGGCGTGACCGAAGGTCTGTCCCGCGGTGCCACGGTCGAGAACACCGGTAAGCCGATCTCGGTACCGGTGGGGCAGAAGACCCTGGGCCGCATCATGAACGTGCTGGGCCATCCGATCGATAACAGCGGCGACATCGGCGCCGACGAAACCGCGCCGATTCACCGTGCGCCGCCGACGTTCGAGGACCAGGCCGGCAGCCAGGAGCTGCTCGAAACCGGTATTAAGGTCATCGATCTGCTCTGCCCCTTCGCCAAGGGTGGCAAGGTCGGCCTGTTCGGCGGTGCCGGCGTGGGCAAGACCGTCAACATGATGGAGCTCATCCGTAACATCGCGGCCGAGCACTCGGGCTACTCGGTGTTTGCCGGCGTCGGCGAGCGCACCCGTGAAGGCAACGACTTCTACTACGAAATGAAGGAGTCGAACGTTATCGACAAGGTGGCCCTGGTCTACGGCCAGATGAACGAGCCGCCGGGTAACCGTCTGCGTGTTGCGCTGACCGGCCTGACCATGGCCGAGTTCTTCCGTGACGAAGGTCGTGACGTACTGTTGTTCATCGACAACATCTATCGTTACACGCTGGCCGGTACCGAGGTTTCGGCGCTGTTGGGTCGTATGCCCTCCGCGGTGGGTTACCAGCCCACGCTGGCCGAGGAAATGGGCCTGCTCCAGGAGCGTATTACCTCGACCAAGACGGGTTCCATTACCTCCGTGCAGGCCGTGTATGTGCCCGCGGACGACTTGACCGACCCGTCGCCGGCAACCACCTTCGCGCATCTGGACGCGACCGTCGTGTTGGCCCGTGGTATCGCCGAGCGTGGTATTTACCCGGCGGTGGATCCGCTCGACTCGACCTCGCGTCAGCTCGATCCGAACGTCATTGGCAACGACCACTACCAGACGGCCCGCGATGTGCAGCAGACGCTGCAGCGCTATCGCGAGCTCAAGGACATCATCGCCATTCTGGGCATGGACGAGCTCTCCGAAGAAGACAAGCTGTCGGTGGCCCGTGCCCGTAAGATCGAGCGCTTCCTGTCGCAGCCGTTCTTCGTGGCCGAGGTGTTCACCGGTTCGCCCGGCAAGTACGTGCCGCTGTCCGAAACGATCCGCGGTTTCCGTGGCATTGTCGACGGCGACTACGATCACCTGCCCGAGCAGGCCTTCTACATGGTTGGCACCATCGACGAGGCCGTCAAGAAGGGCGAAGATATGGGCAAGAAGGCGGCCTGATCGGCGCCTGAACTGCAAGGCATGACCGATGCCGGTGGCATCGGTCTTCTTCCTCTCCTAGAGCCGCGATATGAAACTACACGTTGACCTCGTCAGTGCCGAAGGCCAGATCTATTCCGGCTCGGCGACCATGGTGTTCGTCGCCGCCGAACTGGGCGAAGTCGGGATCGCGCCGCGCCATGCGCCGCTGCTCACGCGTATGCGCCCCGGCCAGGTTCGTATCCAGCAGGAAGGCCAGGACGAGCAGCAGTTCTTTGTCTCGGGCGGGGTGCTCGAGGTGCAGCCGCATCTGGTCACGGTGCTGGCGGATACCGCCGAGCGGGCCGCGGATATCGATGAGGCCGCGGCCGAAAAGGCCAAGCAGCGCGCCGAAGAAGAGCTTGCCAAGGCCGAGGACAAGATGGATATTGCCCAGGCCCAGGCCGAACTGGCCGAAGCGGCCGCGCGCCTGAGCATCGTCAAGAAGCTGCGTTCGAACCACTAGCCGGTTGGGCGTACCGCTCGCCTGGCGCGGCGGTACCTAATAAATCAGGCGAGATATAACGGTTAACTTGCCGGCTGCGCAACAATCGTCTAGGTTGTTGCACTGCGACACTCCATTACTGTTTCGGTATACGGCATGCCGTCGGACGGCCTCGCAATTCGAACCGCTATTCGGCTCGCGCTGGGTTTGTTGCTCGCGAGCCCGTTAGTGGCGCTCGCCGGACCCACGAAATCCATCTCCCCGTTCATGTCGTCCTCGTTCGAGCGCACCATCCACGGTGAAGAACGGGAAGTGGATCTGTCCAGCATGCGCAAGGGGCTGGGCCGCGCGGAAGCTTTCTTCGGCGTCGATGCGCTGAGCACCCGCGACGAACGCTATCTGACCAGCGGCCTGCAGTGGCAGGGTGGCGCGAGCGATGGCTCGCGCTTGCATCTATCGGCCTTGCGTACCGAAGGCGAGGGCACTACCCTTGCGGGCGGCCAGACATTGCTGCGGGCCGAAAACCGCTTCGATCTGGGCGGACGCTGGTATATGCCCGATCTGGCCACCGAAGTCGCCCAGGTGAACAACACCGCGGATAACGGCACGGTGCGCACGGGGCGTGCGGCCAGCCTCGGCCTGACCCAGTCGCTGGGCGCCAACGATTTGACGCTGCGGTATTTCCAGGCCGATGCCCAATTCGATGCGCTGGGCAGTTCGGTGGTTGCGGGCGATCGTGGTTTCGGCCTGCAGGCCAGCCGCCCGCTGGGTGACAGTTGGCAGTTGTCCCACGACGTGCGTCTGCACGAGCCATCGCCATTGCGCGAGGAGGCGGCCCTGGCCCAGACTTTTCTCCTGTCACGCAATGCTCGCGCGACAGATATCGGCCGGCCCTGGCAGCTACGGGCGGAACTGGGGGCGCCCATCGATACCCGGGCGGACAACGGCACGCCCCTGGCGCTTGAACTGGCCAGCCAGACGCTGCAATGGCGGGACTGGCGCATGAACAGCAGCCTCGGCTGGTACGACGCGAGCATGGACGCGCCGCTGGATCTGCCCGTGGACGGCCGGCTCTGGCGGCTGTCGGCAAGTCGCGGTCTGACCATCGCGGGCCTGGAGGCCGAGTTGTCGCCGACCTTCGCCCTCGGCGAAAGCCGTTATCAGCTTCATGGCAGTGCCGCGCGCGCAGGTCTGAACCTGGGGCTGTCTCAGCTGAGCGACCGTATCGATTTTAGCGTCAATTATCTGTCGGCCGGTTGGTCGCCCACGCCGGAGTTGGGCGACGACCTGCAGATGACGCTCAATTTCACTCAGAGTACCGGTGCGCTCCTGCCGGGTATTCGCACCATGGCGGAAACGCTGCGCCTGCCGTGGCAGCGCCGGCGCTAGATTCCGGCGGCCGCGTGTAACTGGCACGTGTTTTGATGGGTTATTATGACGCGTAGACGAGGGGGAACTCGCCCGCGTTATCCGGGTCGGTAGCAGCAGGGCGGGGTGGCCGGCCAACATTGGAGTGATACATGACAAGGCATTGGCCTGCCGGCATGCTTGCCGGTTTCGTCGTGCTCGGCGCAGCGTTGGCGCTGCCGGCAACAGCACAGGATTCGTCTGCCCCGGCTAAAAAGCCGGACGCTGCCCAACAAACCACCGACGGCAGCGACGCGGCTAAAAAGCGCAGCGCCTTCGGCTACGACACCGTGGTCGCCAAAGCCCAGGCGCTGGCGGGCAAGCCCTACGAAGCGCCGGCCCAGATCCCGCAGTTCCTGCAGGATTTCGATTTTTCCACCCTCGAGCAGATCAGCTACAAGTCCGACAGCGCGCTCTGGCACGACATGCAGCTGCCCTTCGAGGTGATGTTCTATCACCCCGGCTCGTACTACACGCATGCCGTGCGCATCAATCTGGTCAACGATGGGGACGTGGGCGAATTTCGGTTCGACAAGAACCGTTTCCAGTACCCCAACGACGAATTGCGTAACCGCATTCCCGACGATCTCGGCTATGCCGGTCTGAAGTTTCTGCACGAACTGGGCACCCCCGGCAAGCTCGACGAAGTCGCCTCGTTTCTGGGCGCGTCCTATTTTCGTGCGCTCGGCAGCGATCAGCACTATGGCCTGTCCGCACGCGGGCTGGCCATCGATACCGGCAGCGACAAGGGCGAGGAATTTCCCGCGTTCGTAAGCTTCTGGCTGGTCCGGCCCAAGCCGCAGGACAAGACCGTGACTGCCTATGCCCTGCTGGATTCGCCCAGTGCGGCCGGTGCCTATCGCTTCGAGATTACGCCGGGGGATTCCACCCTCACACGTGTCGAGGCGACGCTGTTCACGCGCAAGGCGATCACGAAACTGGGCGTGGCCCCGCTCACCAGCATGTTCATGTGGGGCGAAAACAGTCTTGCGCGCCTCGACGATTATCGCCCCGAGGCGCACGACTCCGATGGGCTGCTCATCTCCGCGACCAACGGCGAATGGCTGTGGCGCCCGTTACGCAACCCGCAGCGGTTGACGATGAACCAGCTCTCGGCCGACAACGTCCGCGGGTTCGGCCTGCTCCAGCGCGATCGTGATTTCGATCATTACCAGGATCTGGACTACGAATACGAAAAACGCCCGGGCGCCTGGATTACGCCCGAAGGCGATTGGGGGAAGGGCCATCTGGAACTGGTCCAGATCCCCTCGGAAAGCGAAGTCAACGACAACGTCGCGCTGTACTGGGTACCCAATGATCCGGTGACGGCCGGCGAGCGCCTGCACTATGCCTACACGATCAAATGGGGTATGGAACTGGCCAGTCCCGCGTCGTTGGCGCATACCGCGGCTACGCGTATCGGCCGGGCCGCCGTCACCCCGGGCCAGCCGCGCAATACCATTCGTGTGGCGATCGATTTCGTCGGCGGCGAACTGGAAAAGCTCACCGATCCGGCTAGTGTGCAACCGCGTGTGAACGCCATGCGCGATGCGACCATCAACAACATCGAGGCCATTCGCAATCCGCATACCGGCGGCTGGCGATTAACCTTCCTCGTGCCCACGGATTCGTTGAAGACGCCGCTTGAGCTGCGCGCCTATCTCGCCGGCGCCGATGGCGGTGCGTTGACCGAGACCTGGAGCTACGCGTTATCACCGTGAGCGATACCAACCCAGCCGCCGAGGTGACCCAGGCGATCGATGGCTATCTTTCGCATCTGGATCTGGCCGACGACAAACGCCGCCGCCTGCGCGCCCGCGTACTCGATGCCCAGCCGGGAGACCGGCGTGCCGCGCTCGACCTGCTGCATGCCGAACTCGAAAACGCCTACGGTCAGCCCGAGCTCGAGGCCGACGACCGTGCGCTGATGGGCCGCTTGCACGACAGCTACCCGGATATGGGGCAGGCGTCGCAGACGCGCGCGCCGACCGCCGGGGCACTGCGTACCGCCGCCATGCCGCCGCTCAACCGTTGGCCCATGTCGCCGGCGGATATCGATCGCCGGCCGTGGCGCATTCTGCCCTGGCTTGGCCGCGGCAGTAACGCGTTGCCCAAGTCGGTACCCAGCCGGCTCAAGGGCGTGGTGCGCTGGCGCCAGACGTTGCTGGCGCTGATGGTCGCCTTTCCCGCAGCCGGCGCGGCAGCCTATATGGCCACGGTCTTGCCGCATCGCGGTGCGACCGTGCTGGAAGCCTTCATTCTGGGCGCGGCGTTTTTGCTGTTTGCCTGGATTCTGGTGGGTTTCTGGACGGCGTTGTCCGGTTTTTTCGTGCTCTGGCGGGGTGATCGGTATCTCGTACGCAGCGATGCGCCGAGCGGCCCACCGCCGCGCAAGCCACCGGTCGAGGGCGCGGCACGTACCGCCATCGTCATGCCGATCTACGAGGAAGACGTCACCCGTACGTTTGCCGGTCTGCGCGCGATTTATGAATCGGTACAGGCGACCGGCCGGCTCGACGAGTTCGATTTCTTCGTGCTCAGTGACTCGGTCAAGCCGGATACGGTGATCGCCGAGGAAAACGCCTGGGCCGAGACGTGCCGCACGCTCGATGCCTTCGGCGGGCTGTTCTATCGGCGCCGCCGGGCCCGCGTGAAACGCAAAAGCGGCAATCTGGCCGATTTCTGTCGTCGCTGGGGCGGGCATTACCGCTACATGATCGTGCTCGATGCCGACAGCATCATGGCCGGCGATACGCTGACCGCGCTGGTCGATCGCATGCAGGCCAACCCCGGCGTGGGGCTGATCCAGACGCCGCCTACGGCGGTCAATCGCGACAGCGTGCTCGCGCGGGTGCAGCAGTTCGCCACCCGCGTGTACGGGCGCATGTTCGCGGCCGGCCTGCATTTCTGGCATCTGGACAATGCCCACTACTGGGGGCATAACGCGATCATCCGTATCGAGCCGTTCATGGCCCACTGTGCGTTGCCGCGCCTGCCCGGGCGTGGGGCGCTATCGGGCGATATTCTCAGCCACGATTTCGTCGAGGCTGCGCTCATGCGCCGTGCCGGTTGGGGCGTGTTCATCGCCTACGATCTGCCCGGCAGCTATGAAGAAGTGCCGCCGACTCTGCTCGACGAGCTGGGCCGCGACCGGCGCTGGTGCCAGGGCAATATCCAGCATATCCGATTGTTGTTCTCCGACAACCTCGCGCCGGCCCATCGGGCGCTGTTCGCCAACGGGGTGATGGCCTATACCTCGGCTGCGATCTGGTTCATATTCCTGCTGCTGTCGAGTACCGAAGCGGTGCTCGAGGCGGTGCGCACGCCGGACTATTTCCCGGTTGCGGGGGCGTTGTTCCCGGCCTGGCCGGTATGGCAGCCGATATGGGCGGTGAGTCTGTTCGTGGCCACGCTCGTGGTGCTGTTTCTGCCCAAGATTCTGGGCGTGGTCATGATCGTGGCCAAGCGCAAGCAGCGCGAGTTCGGTGGCGTGGGCAATCTGGTCGCCTCCACTCTGATCGAAATCCTGCTGACGTCATTGCTGGCGCCTATTCGCATGCTCGCGCATACACGTTTCGTGTTCACCACGCTCATCGGCAAGCAGGTGAAATGGAATGCCCAGCAGCGTGCCGATGCCCAGGTGCCGTGGTCGCGCGCACTGCGTTTTCATATCTGGGGCATGTTGCTGGCGCTGGGCTGGGGTGCGTTGCTGCTGTGGTATACGCCGGGTTTTGCGCCCTGGCTGGCACCGATTCTCGTGCCGCTGCTCATTGCCCCGGCGATTACCGTGCTCACTGCGCGCGCCGATCTGGGTATCTGGTTGCGCCGCCACGATCTGCAGCTCATTCCCGAAGAGCGCCACGCGCCGCCGGAACTGGCCCGCGTGGTCGAGCTGGAGGCGGGCGCGCCGGCCGAGGCCGGCTTTGCGCAGGCCGTGGTGGATCCGGTCATCAACGCCCTGCATACCGGCATGCAGGGGCGTGACCGTTCGCTTACCGCGGCGATTGCCGAGTATCGTCAGCTGTTAGCGGAACGGGCGCTGGATAACGGCCCGGACGTGCTCGATACCGACGAACAGCGTCGTCTACTGGCGGATCCGCAGCGTATGCGCTGGCTGCATCGCGAAGTCTGGGCTCAGGCGCCAAGCGCCTGGCAGGGCTGGCTGGCCGAGCGCCCGGCCGCAGCATCTACGCAGGAATCGCCGCGGGCTGTATAGTCCCACGTCAAACCGTCGAATCGTCTTTAGTTATGGGTCTGCATATCGTCGTCCTGGCCGCGGGCAAGGGTAAACGCATGCGTTCGGCGTTGCCGAAGGTGCTGCAACCGCTGGGCGACCGGCCGTTGCTCAAGCATGTGGTCGAGGCCGCACAAACGCTGGATCCGCAGCAAATTCACGTGGTCTACGGCCACGGCGCCGAACAGGTGCAATCGGCGTTGGGGTATCTCGAGGTCAACTGGGTCTATCAGGAGCAGCAGCTGGGCACCGGCCATGCCGTGCGCCAGGCCATCGACGATGTGCCCGACGATGCCAGCGTGCTGGTGCTCTACGGCGATGTGCCGCTGGTACGCGCGGCCACACTATCGCATCTGGTGGATGCCGCCGGTCGCGATGCCCTGGCGCTATTGACCGTGGTGCTCGACGATCCGAGCGGTTACGGCCGGATTCGGCGTGACGACAACAACCGCGTGGTGGGCATTGTCGAAGATAAGGACGCCAGCGGCGACGAGCGCTATATCCGCGAAGTGAACACGGGGCTGATCTGTGCCCAGGCCCGCCATCTGCGCGATTGGCTGTCGCGGCTGACCAACGAAAACACCCAGGGCGAGTATTACCTGACCGACTGCATCGCCATGGCCGCCGGTGACGGCGTACAGATCGTCGCCGGCCAGGCCGGCAGCGTGGAAGAAACCCAGGGCATTAACGACAAGCGCGACCTGGCCACCGCCGAGCGGCTACTCCAACGCCGCCAGGCCGATGCGCTGATGGATCAGGGCCTGACCCTGCGCGACCCCGAGCGTTTCGACTTGCGCGGTTCGTTGCGCGTCGGGCGCGATTGCCTGGTCGACGTGAACGCGGTGATCGAAGGCGAGGTAGTGCTGGGCGAGGGCGTACATATCGGCCCGCACTGCGTGCTGCGCAACTGCACCATCGGCGATCATACCCAGGTGCTTTCGCATACCGTCATCGAGCATGCCACCGTCGGCGCGCGCTGCCAGATTGGCCCGTTCGCGCGCCTGCGCCCGGACACCGAGCTGGCCGATCGCGCCAAGATCGGCAACTTCGTGGAAACCAAAAAGCTCCGGCTGGGCGCGGGCAGCAAGATCAACCACCTGAGCTATGTCGGCGATGCGGTCGTAGGCGCCAACGTCAACATCGGCGCGGGCGTGATCACCTGCAACTACGACGGCGCCAACAAGCACGTCACCACCATCGGCGACGATGCCTTTATCGGCTCGGATTGCCAGCTGGTGGCGCCGGTCACCGTCGAGCGGGGGGCCACCATCGGTGCCGGCACCACGCTCACCAAGACCGCGCCGCCCGATACGCTCACGCTCTCGCGCGCCAAGCAGTTCAGCATCGACGGCTGGAAGCGCCCGCGCAAGAACAACCCCGGCCACTCGTAACCCATACGCTTGCTATCGGGCCGCGGGTTGCGGCGCGATCGATCGACCAGAGGAATCAGCGCCATGTGCGGAATTGTCGGCGCCAGTGCGCAGCGCAATGTCGAACCCATCCTGCTCGAAGGCCTGCGGCGGCTGGAGTACCGCGGCTATGATTCGGCCGGCATGGCGCTCGTCAACGATGGGTCGCTGGATCGTATCCGTGCGGTTGGCAAGGTTCAGGCGCTGGCCGACAAATTGGCCGAAGCGCCGCGCCCGGGTGTGCTCGGCATTGCCCATACGCGTTGGGCGACCCACGGCGGTGTGTCCGAAACCAATGCCCATCCGCATGTCTCGTCCGATCGCATCGCGGTGGTACACAACGGCATCATCGAAAACTTCGAACCGCTGCGCGAGCGGCTGAAACAGGCCGGCTACGCATTCACCTCGCAGACCGATACCGAAGTCATCGCCCATCTGGTCGACAGTCATCTGGGCGACAGTGGCGACCTCGCCGCCGCCGTGCGGACCACCGTCGCAGAACTCGACGGCGCCTATGCGCTGGCCGTGATCTGTCGCGACGACCCGCATACCCTGGTCGCTACGCGCAGCGGCTCGCCGCTGGTGCTGGGCGTGGGTATCGGCGAGCATTTCGTGGCGTCGGACGTGGCGGCGCTGCTGCCGGTCACTCGCGATTTCGTCTATCTCGAAGAAGACGATCTCGTGGTGCTCACCCACGAAAGCTATACGATTATCGATGGCAACGGTGCGCAGGTCGACCGGCCGGTCAAGGAATCCGGCCTGTCCCTGTCGGCGACCGAAAAAGGCGGCTATCGCCACTTCATGCTCAAGGAAATCTACGAGCAACCGCGCGCGCTGGCCGAAACCTGGCAGGGCCGTGTATCCGCCGACGATATCTTCGCCTCGAGCATCAGCGCCGATGCGCGTGAACTGCTGCAAGGCGTGGAATACATCCATATCGTCGCCTGTGGCACCAGCCACCATGCCGGGCTGGTCGCGCGCTACTGGCTCGAAGCCATGGCGCGTATTCCCTGCAATGTCGAACTGGCCAGCGAATACCGCTATCGCGATCCGGTGGTGCCCAAGAACTGCCTATTCGTCACGCTATCGCAATCCGGCGAAACGGCCGACACGCTGGCCGCACTGCGCTACGCCAAATCGCTGGGCAGCGGCGAGGGCGGCTATCTGGCCACACTTGCCATCTGCAACAAGCCGGAAAGCTCGCTCACCCGCGAGTCCGATCTGGTGCTCATGACCCACGCCGGCCCCGAAATCGGTGTGGCTTCCACCAAGGCCTTCACCACCCAGCTGCTGTGCCTGCTGCTACTCACCGGCATGCTTGAACGCAACGCCGACGATCGGCGCGCGCTCGCCGAGGATATTCATCAGCTGGCCACCTCGGTCGAACGCGTGCTCGAACTCGACGACGCCATTCGTAACCTCGCCGAAGAATTCGTCGACAAGAATCACGCCCTGTTCCTCGGTCGCGGGCCCATGTATCCCATCGCCATGGAAGGCGCGCTCAAGCTCAAGGAGATCTCCTATCTCCACGCCGAAGCCTATGCCGCCGGCGAACTCAAGCATGGCCCGCTCGCGCTGGTCGACGAAAAGATGCCCGTCATCGCCATCGCGCCCAAGAACGACTGGCTGGAAAAGGTGAAATCCAACCTCCAGGAAGTCCGCGCCCGCGGCGGCAAGCTCTACGTGTTCGCCGACGCCGCCTCCGGCCTGGATACCGGCCCCGGCATCACCGTGCTCGACATGCCCCACGTCGACGAAACGCTGGCCCCCATTGCCTACACCGTCCCGCTACAACTGCTCGCCTACCACGTCGCCGTCGCCAAGGGCACCGACGTCGACCAGCCGCGGAATCTGGCCAAGAGCGTAACTGTGGAGTAGCCACACTCGCCGCATATATCGTTTGTTGTCAGACAATAAGGTCTGTCCGATAGACAATAAGGTCCGTCGCTAATCCCCAGTTAAGTGGTTGTTTTTAATGACATGGGATTTTATCGACAAGAAACCGTACATCTGTCGTGAATTTTTTTCGACGAAATGTGCAGGCGGCTAATTTACCGCTCTTGCTGCTTGCTTGGCTAACGACGTACTGCTTTGGCTGGCTTGTGGCAGTTAATACGCGCGGAAGACCGGTGTTACGGGCACCAGTGATGGTGGGCTCGGCACCGCCGGCTTACGGATTCGATGTGCGCTTCCGGAGTCCGGCACCCTCTCCGTAAGTTCGGCATGTATCTAGCTCGAATTGAGCCGGTTACACCAAGGTTCTGGCTACGAACCTAAGGGGCTGCTGAAATTCACGCAGGTGCCGCCGATGGCGTCGTGCGGATCATGAACAGGCTCTGAGCTAAAGTGATTTGTGCAAAGGCTCGAAGATATGCGCCTGGTTGGTTTCCCAATCCGCCTGATTGTCGAGTGTGGCGAGCGGCTGGATCATGTCGGTATCGAATGCCTTCTGGGCGGTGTCTTCGGCCACGCGCTGTCGCCAGTTGGCATTTGGTAGCGCCCCGCGCGCGACCGCGGCCAGGCTCGCGCCGCCGGAAGCGAGCTGGGCTTCGGCCTTGTCGGGATCGTCCAGCTCGCCGTTGGCGATTACCGCAACACACCGGCACCGTGTGCAGCTACGCCTGAAGGACGCTCGACTCGCCGGCCGCGTGGGCGGGCGACGACCCGAGCTCACTCGCCAGCAACAACAGGAAATCATTAGCTTGGTCGCCGAATCAGCTTATATCGACTCGCTCGCCCTGCTGGTGCGCCTCTACGAACCAGAGCCACTGGTCCACGCCGCTTGTAATTTCGGTCAAAATATCCGAACTGACGGCATCCTCGAGCTCGTCCATTTCGTCGATGCCGAGCCGCGCAGTGCGGGCGAATGCGGCAAGCGCCGTGGACAATGCATCGACATGCTCATCGCTCGTTTCCAGGACCAATGGGTAGACGTCCAGAGCGGAGCGCTCGGCTACGACGCGGGCCGTGCCTTCGGCAATGCCGCCCAACTGCGCGATGCGCTCGGCAATAAGGTCGACGTAGTCTTCGACCGAGTCGTTGATCTCGTCAAAAAGCTTGTGGAGCGCGATAAAGTTCGCGCCCTTCAGGTTCCAGTGGGCTTGTTTGCACTGGGTCTGGAGGTCAATACAGTCGGCGAGCCGCTGATTGAGCAAGTCCGCGACCTGAGCCCGAGTCGCCGGCGGCAGGTCATTCTTGGTGCGATAGAGCTTGGTGTTCGCGGGGGCGCGCTCGGAGGGTGTCGCACCCCCGTGCTCGTCGATGCCGTTGTTTTGGTTGTCATAACGTACTCCTTTTGATGAAGATTATGCCGTTCTAGTTCAGGTAGGGCGCAAGCATGCTGATCTTGTGATCTTCGCGGCGATTGCTGGCCACGTCACCGCGCCGGGCGAAGCACACTCAGTTTTGGACAGCGTGTCGCTGACACAGGGCACACCGGTATAAAAACGGTGACAACGACGTCGAAATGCTTGGACTCAGCCACGGGCGCCGCCGTCTTGAGCTCAATCTGATTCGTGCAAAGGCTCGAAGATATCCGCCTGATTGGCTTGCCAATCAGCCTGATTGTCGAGCGTGGCCAGCGGCGACAGCATGTCCGGATCGAAATCGTTCTGCTTGCGCGCCTCGGTCATGCGCCGGGGCCAGTCGGCGTTGACCAATGCCCCGCGCGCGATGGAGATCAGGCTGGCGCCGCTGGAGGCGAGTTGCTCTTCGGCTTTATCCGCATCGTGCAATTTGCCGTTCGCGATGACCGCGATGCCGCCGCCGTGTTCGGCAGCGAGTTCGGCCAGGCTCGGGCCGTCGGCGGAAAAAGCCGGATCGACCGCGCCGGCGCCGGTGACGTGGATATAACTCGCGCCGGCTTCGGCCATGGCACGAAAGATCACGGCGGCGTCGTCCGGACCGTCCCAGCGATAATCCATGTCGGCGATCTTGGTCTGCGATAGACGCACGCCGACGGCGAAGTCGCGGCCCACCGCGTCGCGCACGCTTTGCACCACACGCCGGATCAGGCGCACGCGGTTGCCGATATCGCCGCCGTACTCGTCATCGCGTTGGTTGTGATAAGCGGTGATGAACTCATCGAGCAGATAACCGTTGGCGCCGTGAATTTCCACGCCGTCGAAGCCGGTTTGCATCGCGCGCTGGGCCGCGGCCACGAAACCGTCGATCACCTTGATGATGCCGGTTTCGGTCAGCGCTTCGGGCACCGGATACGGCTCGCCGTTGCCGTGGTAGATCGGATTGGTTTCGCCATAGGGCGCAACCGCCGATGGCCCGACGTTCATGTCGGCATAGTCGTTGTACTGCGACTGTGCGCCGGCGTGCATGAGCTGCATGACGAACCGTGCGCCGGCGTCGTGGACCGCGTCCACCACCGGCTGCCAGGACAGCGCGTGCGCCTCGGTGGCAATCCCCGGCTGGCGATAATAGCCGCGGCTGTAGGCAGTATCGGTGAACGTGCCTTCGGAAATCACCAGGCCAAAACCGCCGCGAGCATAGCGACGATAATACTCGACCATCTGCGCGGTGGCTGTCCCGTCGGGGTTGGCGCTGGCGCGGGTCATCGGGGCCACCGTGGCGCGATTGTCCAGTGTCAGTGAATCGATGCGAATCGGCGAAAACAGGGCGGGGTAGTGTTCGCTCCCGGGTAGGGGCGGAGTATGTGTCATGTTGATTTCTCTTCAGGAATTGCTCGACGAACTACTTTTTCGTGCCTACTGCCGCGGCGGCTCGTTGGGGATCACCGCGCAGGCGCGGTATCGCGAGAACCGACGCGCCGACGGACCTGCTCGAGCAGCGCTTGCGCCGTGTCCGCCGAGGACGCCGGATTCTGGCCGGTAATCAGGTTGTTTTCGGTGACGACGTGCGGCGCCCAGTCTTCGCCCTTGGAATAGTGCCCGCCATTGTCCTTGAGCGAATCCTCGACCAGAAACGGCACCACGTCGGTCAGGCCTGCGCCTTGTTCCTCGCTGTTGGTGAACCCGGTCACGGATTTGTCTTTGACCAATGGCGCGCCGTTGGCGTCTTTGGTTTTACGCAGCACGCCGGGAGCGTGGCAAA
>NZ_APNF01000012.1:0-102128 GCF_040361235.1 Salinisphaera sp. S4-8
CCACGTGACCAATCGTGCCGACGTTTACGTGCGGCTTGTTACGCTCGAATTTTGATTTGGACATTACTCGCCTTTCGTCGTTGTTGCCGTGAGTTCAACTCGCCGTAGCCGCGACGCCAAAACGCATCGCGCGCCGACCACGCCATTGCATCGCCGGCAATACTGGAGCCCATGACCGGACTTGAACCGGTGACCTCTTCCTTACCAAGGAAGTGCTCTACCGCTGAGCTACATGGGCCACAAATTGTCGATTCGCCAAGCGAATCTCAAACTGGAGCGGGCGACCGGGATCGAACCGGCATCATCAGCTTGGAAGGCTGAGGTTCTACCATTGAACTACGCCCGCGCTGCCAACCACCCGACTGTCGCCAATCCCGGCGCTTCCTGCAAGGGCGCTGCCTGGGGTGCCGACGTACCCGCAAAAACCGGACAACCATAGTCGATCATAGGAACGCTTCAGGGAGGCAGGCTATTCAGCGCTATGCGACCGCTCTCGGCGGTGCCGCCACTCGTCGAACCGCTATCGGCTCGAAAACCACCTACAACTCTTGCGTACTTCTAACCGCCTTCAAGCCGACCGAATCTTGCGAGCTTCAGATTTCATGGTGGAGGGAGGAGGATTATTCGCGCCTGCGGCGCTCACCCTACGGGCCGGTCGCGTGCCGCGACCGTTCTCGGTCGCTTCGCGCCCTCGTCGAACCTCTAACAGTTCGAATCCTTCCTCGGTCCGGCTTTTTGTTCGCCGCGACCACCAGTTATTGCCACTTACCTCTATTGTTCAAGTGGTGGAGGGAGGAGGATTCGAACCTCCGAAGGCTGAGCCGACAGATTTACAGTCTGTTCCCTTTGACCGCTTGGGTATCCCTCCACAAACGAGCCGCGCATTGTTCGCAATCGAAACCTGATTGTCAACCGCAAAAAAGCAATCGTTTGCCGCATTTCAGCACGTATGATGATCATGATACGCGAGTCGGCAGTCACAACAGGCGACGAGAGCGGGCGTATGGATATAAAACAGCTGCAATATCTGGTCGCGCTGGCCGAGGAACGCCACTTCACGCGCGCGGCGGAACGCTGTCATGTGACCCAGCCCACCCTGTCCGGGCGCATCCGGCAACTCGAACAGGAACTGGGCGTGCCGATTGTCGAGCGCGGTCAGCGCTATCACGACCTGACACCGGAAGGCCGGCGCGTGCTGCAGTGGGCGCAGGCGATCCTGCGCGACTGTGCGGCCATGAATGAAGGGCTGACCGTGCTCAAGGGCGGCCTGGCGGGCCGGCTGTCGCTGGGTGTGGTGCCCTCGGCGTTGCCAATGGTGGTCGCACTGACACAGTCCATGCGCCGCCGCTACCCGAAAGTGGCCTTCGCGATCTATTCGCGCACCTCCGACGAGCTGCTACGCGATATCCAGGACTTTCGCCTCGATGCCGGGATTACCTATCTCGACAACGAACCCGTCGAGCATATGACCACGCTCGACCTCTATGCCGAACGCTACCGGTTGTTCGTGGCCCAAGACCACCCATGGACGAACCGGCGCAGCGTGACCTGGCGCGAAGCGGCGGAGGAGCCGCTGTGTCTGCTCACGCCGAATATGCAGAACCGGCGCATCATCGACGAGATCTTTGCGCGCACGCACAAGACGCCGGTCGCGCCGGTCGAGACCGATTCGATCGTCAATGTCTGGGCGCATATCAAATTCGCGGGCCTGAGCGGGATTCTGCCGGAGTATTTCAGCGAGCTGCTTGCCCCGGATACGTCGATCCGCTCGATCGCGCTCGATGATATCGACAGTACCCACCGGGTGGGCCTGGTTACGCTGGAACGCGACCCACTCTCACCGATGGTGGCGGCCCTGTTCGAAACCTGCCGCGAAGGCGCGTTGTTTCCGTTGGCCGACAATCGCGGCTGACAACGGCTTGATCACGCCGGCAGCGCCACCGCTTGCGTTCAAGCCGCCCTATCGAGCGCCAATGAACACGAAGATACGCAAACAAGGCGAACAGGCAGATCGCTCGAGGCGCGCACGCCAGCGCTTCGTACACGCTTTCTGAACCGCGACCTCATCAGCCAACCCGTCTTCAGGTCGCGCGACGCCCGATCTCCTGGCTCGCAGCCGGCTCGCCGGCGGCCGCCGTGCTCACGGTTTCGTCGCGCAGTGCGTTCACCGCGCTGTGCACGAGCGCATGCAGGCCGTTGCCGCCGTCGGCGACATAGGCGACCAGCTGGCGGCGCAGCCGCGGCTCCCAGAACTTGCGAATATGGCCGAGCACGCCCTCCTCGGCCCGCGCCTGGGGATACGCGCTGAAATACTGGGCGATCTGATTGGCCTGGCGCACCATCTTGTCGTTGTTCATCGCAAGCCTCCTCGTTGCGCGTGCAGCCGGCTACTCGGCCGGCTCCCATTCCGTATCGCCCGCATCAAAGCCGGCTGCCACGGAGTCGGGATGACGTACCGGTTGCTCACCGTCGATCTGCTGCTGTCGCTCGCGCATATCGATATAGCGGCGCTGCCATTCGGACAGGGTATTACAGGGCCGCACTTCCACCGCCGTCACCTTGTACTCGGGGCATTCGGTGGCCCAGTCGGAGAACTCGGTGGTCACCACGTTCGCCGCCGTTTCCGGAAAGTGGAAGGTGGTATAGACCACGCCGGGGGTCATGCGCTCGCTGACCTTGGCACGCAGGGTGGTTTCGCCCATGCGCGAGGCCACGGCCACGAGCGTGCCGTCCTCGATACCGCGCAGCTCGGCATCCGAGGGATGGACTTCCAGCCAGTCCTCGGCATGCCATAGTCGATTGGCGGTGCGCCGCGTCTGCGCGCCCACGTTGTACTGCGACAGAATACGGCCGGTCGTGAGCAGCAGGGGGAACCGGCGGTTCGCGCGTTCCTCGGTGGGCACGAAGGGCGTGAGCATGAACTTGCCCTTGCCACGCACGAAGTTGTCGACATGCATGACCGGCGTGCCTTCCGGCTTTTCGTCGTTGCAGGGCCACTGCACGCTGCCCAGCGCGTCGATCTTGTCGAAGCTCACCCCCTTGAAGGTGGGCGTGGTACGCGCGATCTCGTCCATGATCTCGGACGGATGGCGGTAATGCATCGGGTAGCCCAGCGCCTGCGCCAGCATCTGGGTGATTTCCCAGTCGGCATAGCCGGCCGGCGCGGTCTGGATCTTGCGTACGCGGTTGATGCGCCGCTCGGCGTTGGTGAAAGTGCCGTCCTTCTCCAGAAATGTCGAACCGGGCAGAAACACATGCGCATAGCTGGCGGTTTCGTTCAGGAAGATGTCCTGAATGATCACGCATTCCATGGCCGCCAGACCGGCGGCGATGTGCTTGATGTTGGGGTCGGACTGGAGAATATCCTCGCCCTGGATATACAGCCCCTTGAAGGTGCCGGCTGTCGCCGCGTCGATCATGTTGGGGATACGCAGGCCCGGCTCCGCGCCCAGGGTGACGCCCCATTCCTGTTCGAAGATCGCGCGCACGTTGGCGTCGGATACATGGCGATAGCCCGGCAACTCGTGCGGGAACGAGCCCATATCGCAGGAGCCCTGGACATTGTTCTGGCCGCGTAGCGGGTTCACGCCCATACCCGGCCGGCCGATATTGCCGGTGGCCATGGCGAGATTGGCCATGCCCATGACCATGGTCGAGCCCTGGCTGTGCTCGGTCACCCCGAGCCCGTAATAGATCGCGCCGTTGCCGCCGGTGGCATAAAGCCGTGCCGCCTCGCGCACCATCGCTGCCGGCACGCCCGTGTACTGCTCGGTGTTTTCCGGGCTGTTTTCCGCGCGCAGGATGAATTCACGCCAACCGTCGTATTCGTCCATGTCGCAGCGCTGCTCGACGAACACGCGGTTTTCCAGCCCCTCGCTCAAGATCGTATGCGCCATCGCATTGACCAACGCGACGTTGGTGCCGGGTTTGAGCTGCAGGTGATAGTCCGCCTGTACATGCGGCGAGCGCACCAGATCGATCGCCCGTGGATCGCATACGATCAGGCGCGCGCCCTGGCGCAGGCGCCGCTTCATCTGCGAGCCGAACACCGGATGGGCATCGGTGGGATTGGCGCCGATCACCAGAATCACATCGCATTGCTCGATGGAAACGAAGTCCTGGGTGCCGGCCGATGTACCGAAGGTGGAGTTCAGACCGTAGCCGGTCGGCGAGTGGCATACCCGCGCACAGGTATCGACGTTATTGGTGTTGAACACGGCCCGTGCGAGCTTCTGCACGAGAAAGGTTTCCTCGTTGGTACAGCGCGACGAGGTGATCGCGCCCAGTGCGCCGCTGCCGTATTCGTTGCGGATGGCGTTGATCCGATCCACCGAAAAGGCAATGGCCTCGTCCCAACTGACCTCGCGCCAGGGGTCGGTGATCTTGTCGCGCACCATGGGCTTGGTGATGCGATCGGGGTGATTGGTATAGCCCCAGGCAAAGCGCCCTTTCACACAGGAATGGCCCTGATTGGCCTTGCCCTGTTTGGCCGGGACCATGCGTACGACCTCATCGCCCTTGAGTTCGGCATTGAACGAACAACCCACGCCGCAATAGGCACAGGTCGTGGTGACCGAGCGCTCGGGCATGCCCATTTCGATGACGTCCCGTTCGATCAGGGCTTCGGTCGGGCAGGCCTGGATACAGGCCCCGCAGGACACGCATTCCGACGACAGGAAATTGTCGTCGTCCGTACCCGCGCTGATCATGGAAGCAAAGCCGCGCCCATCCACGGTGAGCGCGAACGTGCCCTGGACTTCGTTGCAGGCCCGTACACAGCGCGAACACACGATGCAGCGTGAGGCATCGAAGTCGAAATAGGGGTTGGACTCATCCACCGTCGTGAGCTGGTGGTTACGCCCCTTGGCATAGCGCACCTCGGTCACGCCCAGCCGGTCGGCGAGTTCGAGCAGCTCGTCGTCGCCGTGACCGTCCGGGGTCAGGCTCTCGCCGGGGTGGTCGGATAGATACAGCTCGACCACGCCACGCCGGATCTGATCGAGCTTGTCGGTCTGGGTGGAGACCTGCATGCCCTCCGCGACTTCCGTGGTACACGAGGCCGGATAGCCCTTGCGCCCTTCGATTTCGACCAGGCACAGCCGACAGGAACCAAACGGTTCGAGCATGTCCGACGCACACAGCTTGGGCACATCGATGCCGGACTCGATCGCCGCACGCATCACGGATGTGCCCTGCGGCACGGTCACCGGCTGGCCGTCGATCTCGAGCGTAACCTGGATATCGGACGTGCGCTTGGGCGTGCCGTAGTCGACGGGGTTCAGAGATGCCATGGCAACCTCCTCTCGTTATATTTTTGGCCAGCGTGATGCGCTAGCGGGCGACGGCCGCGGCCTCGCGGACGCCGAAATCCTCGGAAAAATGATTCAGGGCCGAGAGCACCGGAAACGGCGCCATGCCGCCATGGGCGCATAGCGAGCCGTTGATCATCGTGTCGCAGAGTTCGCGCAGCAGCGCGATATTGGCTTCGCGTTCGTCATCGGCGCGAATACGATCGATGACCTCCTGCGCACGCACCGACCCCACGCGACACGGCGTGCACTTGCCGCAGGACTCCAGATCGCAGAACTCCATCGCGAAACGGGCCTGCTGGGCCATGTCCACGCTGTCGTCGAAGACCACCACGCCGCCGTGGCCGATCATCGCCTTCTTTTCGGCCATTTCCTCGTAGCCCAGCGGCGTGGCGAAATGCGCCGCCGGCACGTAGGCGCCGAGCGGGCCACCCACCTGGGCCGTACGCACGGGCCGACCGCTGGCCGAACCGCCGCCCAGTTCGTTGATCAGGTGATCGAGCGTTACCCCGAACGGCATTTCGTAGAGCCCGGGACGGGCGACATTGCCGCACAGCTGAATGGTGAGGGTGCCGCGTGATTTGTTCACGCCCAGATCGTGGTAGTTGGCCGCGCCATGGGCCATGATCGCCGGTATGCTCGCCAGCGTAATCACGTTGTTGATGATCGTGGGCTTGCCCATGAAGCCCTGTACGGCCGGTAGCGGCGGCTTGAAGCGCACCAGCCCGCGCTTGCCTTCCAGACTTTCGAGCAGCGAGGTTTCCTCGCCGCAGATATAGGCGCCTGCGCCGATGCGCAGGTCGATATCGAACGCCTTGCCCGAGCCCAGCACATCGTCGCCGAGCATGCCTTGGGCACGCGCGACCTCGAGTGCTTGTCGAAGCACGCGCGCCGCGTCCGGATATTCGGAGCGCAGATAGATCAGGCCGTGTTCGGCGCCCACGGCCACGCCGGCGATCGCCATGCCTTCGAACAGCGTGAACGGGTCGCCTTCCATGAGCATGCGATCGGCATAGGTACCGGAGTCGCCTTCATCGGCATTGCAGACCACATATTTCGTCGCGGCCGCCGTATCGTGCACGGTCTGCCATTTGATACCGGTTGGGAAACCGGCCCCACCGCGCCCGCGCAGGCCGGATTGCTTGACCGCATCGACGATCGCCTGACCGCTGTTATCCAGTGCCGCGCGCAGACCCGCACTGCCGCCGTGGGCCACGAACGCCGGCCAGTCGGCCGGCTCGATCACCCCGCAACGCGCAAAGGTGAACCGCCGCTGGCCCTGCTCATGTAGCAGATGGTCGATATCACCGACATAGGCCGGATGCGATTCGTAATCGCCGCGGGCCAACTGTTCGGCGAGCACGGGCACGTCGCTCGCCTCGATGGGCCCGAAACCGATCCGCCGGCCGGCGTGCTCGATCTCGACCAACGGTTCCAGCCAGTACAGCCCACGTGAACCGGTGCGAATGATCTGGGCATCGGCCAGCGCGTGTTCGAATGCTGCCGCGGTTTCGTTGGCGCCGATGGAAACCGCCGCACTATCGGCCGGAATAAAGAGCTTCATGACGACACCTGCACGTCGGCCGGTGCGAACAGCGCGCCCACCCGCTCTGCGTTCATACGCCCGATCGTGCGCCCGTCGAACTGCACCGACGGCGCACAGGCACAGTTACCCAGGCAATACACCGCCTCAAGCTGCACATCCGCGGGCTCGGTTTCGGCAGCCGCGCTGGCGGCGGCCCATACATCGCGCCCGCCTACCGACTGACAGGCCTCGGCCCGGCAGACTTTCAGGGTATGGCGACGCTGCGGCTCGCGATGAAAATCGTGATAGAAGGTGACCACGCCGAACACCTCGGCGCGGGAGAGATTCAGCACATCGGCAATCTGGGCGATCGCCTCGTCGCTGACATACCCATACTGCGCCTGCACGTCGTGCAGAATCGGCAGCAGCGGCCCATCGCTGGCCTGGTGACGCGCACAGATCGCGACCACCGCCGGGTCGGCCTTGCCGTTACTCCTCGTCATCGCCTCAACCTTTTCTCGGTGCTTTGCTTTTCTTTTGCGCTGCTTGGCAACGCTTTGACGATTAGCAATACACCTGCCCGAATCGCTGTCAAATCGGCGCGCTCGATGGCTTAATCGATGCCAACTATGGTGCAAGGCAACACGTATACGCCCCGCACGGGGCGCGCCACGGCAACACAAGCCAGCCAAGGGATGAACCGCCGCAACCGCGCACCGCGGCAATCGGCGCAGGGGCCGAGCACGGCGGATGGTGAATCGGCGTTATACGACAAAAGTCGAAAGGCCCCGCACAGCCGTACGCCAGCCCGCGCGTAACGCGCAGCCGCAATGGGCAATAATCGAAACAGGAAGATGGAGCCGGCGACCGGGTTCGAACCGATGACCTGCTGTTTACAAAACAGCTGCTCTGCCAACTGAGCTACGCCGGCCTGGGGCAGACAGCGCAGCCAGCCGGGCCGCGCTGGCGCTCATTCTGCCGTGTACGCGGCCTGCTGGCTAGGGTTGCGAACGATGCGCCTGTATCGCCAGGCCTTCGAGCACGAGGTGCGGGCGCTGGCACCATCGTTGCGCCAGGTGCTCGGCGAGTTGCGCGGCGCCGCCGCCGGTCAGCAGCAGCCGGTCGGGGGCCAGTTCCGCAGCCGCATTGTCGAGCAGACTGATCGCGCTGCGCAGCGTGCCGGCTGCGATGGCGGTATCGGTATCGCGGGCCAGCCATACCGGCGCGGCGTCTTCACTGGCCGGGCGCAGCTGGGTCTGACGACGTAGCGCGCCGCGCATCGTGGCCACGCCCGGCGCGATCAGACCGCCACGATGTGCGCCCTCGGCATCGACGAAATCCAGGGTGAGCGCGGTGCCGGCATCGGCGATCAGTACGGAACCGTCGCCGCTGGCGCGGGCCGCGATACAGGCCATCCAGCGATCCACCCCCAGGCGTTGCGGTTCGTCATAGGCATTGGTCAGATCGTGCGCCTGGGTTGTACTTACGGCCACATGCACAGCGATGCCGCGCGCGTCGGCAAAGGCACGCAGCCGAGCCAGTGCCTCGGGCTGGGCGACACTCGATACATGCACGGCCTCAACCGGGGCGGCCGGCAGCAGCTCGATCCAGTCAGCGTGATCGGCACGCGCGACCACGCCGGTCTGGGCAAGCGCGGTGCCCTGCGCCAAGGCCCACTTGCAACGCGTATTGCCGATATCCACGACCAGGATCATGGCGCCAGCCGCAGGCTCACATCGCCGGAATAGACCGGCTGTATACCGTTTTCGAATTCGACCTGCAGCGCGCCGTCGACGGCGATACCGCGGGCGATACCCACACGCTCGCCCTGGCTTTCGATCACGCGTACCGGCTTGTCGCGCACGCCGTCGAAAGCCTGCCAGCGCGCCCGAAACATCTCGAAGCCCTGCGCTTCGAAGCCGTCGAGCGCCCGAATCAACGCCGCGAGCATGGCCGCAGCCAGACGATTGCGCGATGGCAGGCTCGGCATGTGATCGGCCAGCCGAGTCCAGGGCTGATCAATGCTTTCTGCTTGGGTCCGATTCATGGCGACATTCAGCCCCAGCCCCACAATCAGACGCGCCCGCGCGCCCAGCTCGCCGCGATGCTCGATGAGAATGCCGCCGAGCTTGTCGCCCCCCGCCCAGATATCGTTGGGCCACTTCAAGGCCAGATCCTGTGCGCCCAGATCGCGTAACGCCTCGACCACGCACACGCCAACGGCCAGACTCAGCGCGCCCAGCGGCGCGCGCGTACTGGCGACATCGGCCGCCAGCGACACGTAAAGATTGGCCCCGAACGGCGAGGCCCAGGGCCGGCTGGCCCGGCCACGACCCTGCGATTGATATTCGGCCAGACAAGCCTGCATGCCTGGCCCACCGCGGCGGGCGAGTTCGGCATTGGTGGAATCGATACGCTCGTGAATACTCAGCCCATCCAGGCGCGCGGCCGCCTCGCCGAGCGCATCACGCACGGCGTCTTCAGCCAGCAGCTCGATGGGCTCGGCCAGCCGATAGCCGCGCCCGGCCACCGAATGCACGACCAGACCCAATTCGCGCAGTTCGGCCACCCGCGCCGAGATCGCGGCCCGCGATACGCCCAGGGCCTCGGCCAGCGCCGGGCCGCGATGCCAGGCACCGTCGGCCAGCCGTTCGATGAGCGTGGCGCTGCTCAACGCCGGCGCCACATCACCCGCTCGAAGCGGTTCTCGCGCCCTTCACGCAGACGCTGAATGTTCTCGCGGTGGGTATAGAAAATCAGCACGGTCATGGCGATGACGAATACCTTGGCGGCCAGCCCCGCACTGGGGGCAAACAGCGTGGCGAGCGCGACACCCACCATGCCCAGCAGCGTGGCCAGGCCCACATAGCCGCTGGCCACGAGCGTAGCGATCCAGACCGCCAGACCCAGCAACAACGCGCCGGGCAGCAACGCCAGCAGCACGCCGATAAGCGTGGCCGCGCCCTTGCCGCCGCGAAAACCGAAGAACACGGGATAGACATGCCCGATCACCGCGGCCGCACCGCAGGCCAGCGCCATGGCGAACCCCAGACCACAGATCGCCGGCACCGCCAGCGCCGCAATCACGCCCTTGACCAGATCGAACACCAGCACGGCGGCGCCGTAGCCGCGCCCGCCGGTACGCAGGGCGTTGGTCGCCCCGGCATTGCCGCTGCCGCTGGTGCGCGGATCGGGCCGGCCGAAGGCGCGCGCGAGCAACAGGCTGCCCGATAGCGAGCCGATCAGATACGCCAGCGCCAGTGCCACGACGCCGATCAAAACGGTGCTCAAACTCATCGTTACCCCAGGTTCGTGTTCTGCGACACGTCCGCTTTTTCGCCCGGTGCCCGCCGGCCATACAGACGCGCGATATCGCGAGCATAGCAGCGTGCCACACGCCGACGGCGGGTCTTGTCGGTGGCCGTCACCAGATCGTTGGCCTGGCTCCAGCGATCGGTGGTGATCGCCACCCGCCGGATCTGGGCATGGGCCGGATAGCCCGCCAGTAGCCGGGCAAAACGTGCGATGAAGAAATTCTCCAGACGCGCACTGCTCAAACTGGCCGGGATATTCGAATCCAGCCCCAGGCGACGCATGACCGGCACCAAGGTATCCGCCGGGCAGCTCACGATCGCCGCGAGTACCGGACGCGCTTCGCCGACAACCACGGCCCGCTCGACCAGTTCGTCCAGGCGCAGCGCTTCTTCCAGCGGCTCGGGCGAGGCTTTCTCGCCCGTGGTCATGACGATCACCTCTTTCATGCGCCCGGTCAGATAAAGCCGGTTCTTGTCGAGCCGGCTGACCTTGTCGCCGGTATGCAGCCAGCCGCCGGCCGAGATGGTGCGTGCCGTGGCCTCGTCGTCCTGCCAGTAGCCGCGCATCACGCCCGCGCCGCGCACCAAAAGTTCGTTGTCGGGCCCGACCTTGGTTTCCACGCCGTCGAGCACGATGCCCACGCTGTCGATGGCGTTGTCGTGCAGCCGGTTGACGCTGACCACCGGCCCGGCCTCGGTCAGGCCGTAGCCCTGCAGCACCGGCACGCCCAGCCCCACGAGCGTACGTGCAACCGGGTATGGCAAGGCAGCGGCGCCGGAGACGGCATATTGCATGTCGGCGCCGAACAGACGCAGACAGCGCCGGGCCACGAAATAGCGCAGCAATGGCCAGAGCAGATGCCGGGCCCGGCGACGGCTGCGCCCTTGTTCGCGCTCGAATACCGACTCGCCCAGGGTGATGGTGAACGCCACCAGGCGGCGTACGAACTGCGGGCGCCGGGACAGCCAGCGGTTGAGCTCGATATAGAAACGCTCGTAGACACGCGGCACGCCGATGAGCGTGGTGATCGGCGCGCGTGCCAGGGTCAGGCCGAGAAAACGCGGATGCCGGCAGAAGGTGATCACGCCGCCGGTAATCATTGCCCGATAGGCATTGACCACGCGTTCGTAGGAATGCGGCAACGGCACGTAGGACAACGCATGCTCGTGCTCGATCACCGGCAGCGCATCCGCGCAGGCCTGGGCATTGAACACCAGATTGGCATGGGTGAGCATCGCGCCGCGCGCACGGCCGGTCGAGCCCGAGGTATAGACCAGACTCGCCAACGCGTCGGCCTCGACCGCGACGCCGGCACGATGCGCTTCCGCGGCGTTGGCCAGCGCCGTTTCCGCACCGCGAATACGCGTGCCAGGCTGGATGTCGCCGTTGAATACCAGCGCCGTTTCCAGCTGCGGGCAATCATCGGCTTCGAGAATACGCTCGACCCAGCGTGCCTTGACCGCGACCAGCACACGCGCGCCGCTGTCTTCGATCAGATGCGCATTGCTGGCCGGCGTATCCGCACAGAACAGCCCCACGGTCACGGCGCCGAGCGCCATGACGGCCTGATCGACACACAGCCATTCGGGGCTGTTGCGCAGCATGATCGCCACGCGGTCGCCCGGCTTGACGCCGGCCTCGGCCAACACCGCCTGCCAGCGCTGAACCCGGGCCGAGGCCTGGGCCCAGGTCAGGCTGATCCATTCATGCCGCTTGGGGCTGTAGAAACGATAGGCCAGCGCGTCGGGCGTACGCGCGACACGGGCGGCGAACAGATCGCAGAGCGTGTCTGCGTCCGCGGCGCCGATCCAGGATTCAGGCCGCTGCGTGGACACCTTGCAACCAGTTCGCACGGCGCGCATGGGCGTCCGGATCGGCTTGGCTATCGATACGCAGCTTCCATTCTCCTGCCGCATCCGCGGCTAACGTGACCTCGCGCAGCAACAGTTCGTCGCCCCGCAGCAGATGCATACGCACCACGGCCCCGGCCGGATACCGGCGCAGACGTTCGGCCAGGGTGGCGCCAACGACTTCCACGCCATCGAGCGCGACCAGCCGGTCCTGGGGCGATAGCCCCGCGGTCTGGGCCGCGCCGGCGTCGAAGACATGCGCCACCCGCGGCTGGGCTTCGCTGCCCACACGCAGACCCAGGCGACCCTGGATGAGCGCGGCATCGTCGCTGGCCGGCGCGAACAGCGCCTCGATACCGAAATAGCGCAGCCAGTCGGCCCAGGGCGCATCGATCGTGGTTTCCAGATGGGCGTCGACAAAATCCGACAGGTCCAGCCCCGACAGCTCGGCCGCCAGCGTGGCCAGCCCGTGTTCGGGCACCGGCGCGTCGTGGCGACCATGGCGTTGCCAGAGTTCGCGCATCACGTCGTCGAGCGCGAGCGCACCGTCGGTTTCCACCCGCAGTTTCAGATCGAGGCCGAGCGCGAACTGGGCGCCCTTGCCGTAATAGCTGACCACCGCATTGGGCGTGTTCTCGTCAGGGCGATAGAACTTCAGCCAGGCATCGAAGCTGGACTGGGCGAGACTCTGGCGATAACGCCCCGGCGTGCGGTCGATACGCGTGGCCAGCGTCGCCAACCGGTCGAGATAGCCCTGCTCGGAAATAAGCCCCGCGCGCACCAGTCCCAGATCGTCGTAATACGAGGTCACGCCTTCATAGGCCCACAGGTCGCGAAAATAGGCTTCCGATTGCAGATCGCTGGCAGCCACCGCCGCCGGGCGAATACGTTTGACGTTCCACAAATGAAAATATTCGTGGCTGCACAGCCCCAGCAACGTTTCATAGGCGCTGCTGCGCGTGGCCTGGCCGGGCTGCGGCTCGATACGCGCCGGCAGGGCATTGCGTGCGACCTGCAATACGCTGGACTCGCGATGCTCGAGCCCGCCGAAGCCGTTGGCCGTGATCTGGGCGAAGAACAGATACTCGCGCGCGGGCAATTCATCGAACACCGCGGCCTGGGCCTCGCAGACCTGGCCCAGATCGGCGGCCAGGCGCTGAGTGTCGGCATCATGGCTGCCCAGCAGCACGAAGGCATGGGGCACCCCGCGTACCGCGAAGCGCACATATTCCACCGCCGTGCCCATGGCCACGGGCTGATCGATCAGCGCCCAGTAATCGTCGGCCGTATAGACGCCGAAGCCACGGCTGTCGATGTCTTCGCCGGCCAGCGTGGTGACCACCTGCCAGTCGTCGATACCGACCGGCGCTTCGAGGGTGACACGACAACCATCGCGCTCGCGTCCCGCTGGGCGCAGCGCAAGCGAGGTGAAGTTGAAAAACGCCCGGGTATCGTCGAGGAAGGCCGCGCGTACCGATTCGTCGCGGGCATAGAACTCGCAGACCACACGCAAGCGTTCGCCGCCGGGCGTACAGCCCCAGCGCTGGCGATCGAGCGATACCACGTCGATGGGCTCGCCATCGCTTTCGGCCGCGATCGACAACAGATGCCGGGCGAAATCGCGAATGACATAACTGCCCGGAATCCAGCTGGGCAGCACCAGCTCGACAGGCGCGCCGGCTTCGACCGCGGTCTCCAGCACCACCCGCAGGCGATGGGCACCCGCTGCGACCGGCGTTACGATGTAATCCAGCGTTGGCATGCGTCGGGTCTTCGATTCGAAGGCGCGCAAGTGTACGCCCTCGCCGGGCTGCTGCCCATACAATGGCCTGTACGACGGCCTTTACGATGAATAGACCACAGATGGGGGCGCCGCCGATAGCGTGATCAGGGCGACGAGCGATCGTCGCGGGCGTATCCCCCAGGAGACCATTCCAGCTTGAGCCGGCCTGCCCTTCATTCGCGACAGCGCGGCGCGATCGCGATTCTCACGGCGGCTTTCATCGTCGCCGCGGTAGCGTTATTGACCTTCGCCGTCGATACCGGGCGCCTGTATGCCGCCCAGCGCAAGCTTGCCGCCAGTGCCAACCTCGCCGCGATCGAAGCCGCCCGTCAGGCCAGTGGCTGTCGCCGCGATCTGGGCAGCAGCGACGGCGCGGCGGCCGCGCGCGCCAGCCTGGCGGCCAACTATGCGCAACGCGCGGGCGAGGACATCCCCGTAGTCACGCGCTACGACGAAGGCTTTGTCGGCGTCGACGACGACCTCGGTCTGTATACCTTGAGCACGCGCGGCACCGGTCGGCCCGATGGCGTACGGCTGCAGGTGGTCGATCGCGGCTATGAGCCGCTGTTCGGCCTATTCGACAACGGCGATATCACGCTCACGGCCGCGGCGGGTGCGCGCAGCCAGCCACGCGCGGCACTGCGCTATGGCACCACGCTGGCGCGTATCGATCCTGCCCTGCTGGGCGATCTGCTGGGCACCGACATCGAGCTCGCCAGCGCCGGCGACCTGGCCGAAACGCGGGTGAATCTCGGCGATCTGCTGGGCATCGATCTCGGGGTGATCGAACCCGAGGATCTGCTCGACGTGCGTATTGCCACGGCGCTGGGCAATGTCTCGGCGCGCCTGGACGGGCTCGGACGCGGGGTGATCGCGGCGGTACTCGATCAGCTCGGCGACCAACCCCTGTCGGCCGTGCTGAGCCTGGCTGGGCCGGTGGGCCGGGATGCCTCGATCAGCCTGGGCAACCTGATCAATACCGTGGCCCAGTTGATCGCCGCCGATCGCGACACGCCGATCGCGCTCGATCTCGCCCTGCCCACACTGCCGGTGAATCTCGGCGGGGTCGCGGTGTCGCTTGCGCTGCTCGAACCGGCGCGCACGGTCATCGGCCCGGCCGGTACCAACGCGAGCGGGCGCTACTACACGCGGGTCGAATCGGCCCAGGTCGCACTCGGGCTCGATCTGCGGCTGGCGCTCGATGTGGGCGGCGTGGCCCTGGCGGAAGTCGTTTTGCCGGTATCGCTGCGCGTGGCCTCCGGCGAGGCGCGTCTCGAGCGTATCGACTGCGCGAGTGCACAACAGCCGTTCTATACCGTAACGGTCAGCGCCGACAGCGCTGCGGCCGAAGCCGCCATCGGCTCGCCGACGCCGGCCGGCGATATCGCCACCGGCGAGCGCGCGGCGATACGCATTGCGGGCATCACGGTGGCCGAAATCTTCAATCGAGCCAACCAGCGCTCGACGCTACTGGCGCGTACGAACCAGCGCGTGGTGTTCGACGATATCGACGATCTCGCGCGTCTACCGCTGACCCACGACGGCGATACGACCCTGCGCAGTGCCGATATCGCAGCCCTGGTCGACAATATCCAGCTCGACTACGTGATTCTCCCCGAAGCACCCGTGCTGGGCGAGATCGCCACCGGATTGACGCGCGCCGTTCTTGCCACGGCCATCGACGGGTTGGGCGATACGCTGACCGTGCTCACCGCCACCACCCTCGCGCCGATTCTCGACCCGCTGCTCGATAGCCTGGGCGTAAGTCTGGCCGCGCCCTCGCTCAGCCTGACCGAGCTGGAGCCGGGCACGCCCGTACTGTTCTGTGCCTCGGCAACGGACTGCGGGTTTTAGCGCTTCGCCGGTCAGCTAACGCCGACGAGAACCGGCCACCAGCGCCACGCCGCACATGATCAACGCCGTGCCCGCCAGCCGGCCGATGGTGATCGCCTCCTCGAGCGCCGGCCACAGGGCCGCCCCCAGATAGACCAGCACATAGCTCAGGCTCATCAGCGGAAAAGCGATGCTCAGATCCATGCGCGAAAGCACCTGCAGCCAGACCAGAATCGCGATCGAATAGACGCTCATGCCCAGCCAGACAAAGCCGATGCTCGACGGCGCGACGATGCCGCCCCACACCAGATTCGCGAACGCGGTCGGCGAGTCGATCGGCCCGAAGTCGAGCATGCCGCGGCGCATGCATAGCTGCCCGGCGGCCATCAGCGAGACCGACAACAGCAACAGCCCGATACTCACCCAGGATTTGCGCCGGACACCCAGCATTCAGGCTGCCCAGGCCAGCACGCCCACGCCCGCCACGATGAGCACGACACCGCACCAGCGTCGCTTGCCGACCACTTCGTCCATCGAAATCGCCGAATAAGCCACCACCACGACATAGCTCAGCGCGAGTACCGGAAACGCCAGGCTGACATCGATATGCGACAGGACCACGAGCCACAGGCAGGTCAAGATGACCTGGGTGCTCATGCCGGCGAGCACCAGCGGTTCGCGTAGCGGGCGCAGCCACACATGGCCGGCGCGGTCGTTTGCACAGCGCATCATGCCGTGCTTGAGCAGAATCTGGGCGAGGCTGGCCAGCCCCACGGCGAGCACCAGAAAGATCTGGGAAACGCTCACCAGCGCGCGACTTCGAGCCCCAGCCCGCCGACCTGATGGAACAGGCGCTTGGACGGACACACTGCCACGCCATTCTCAGCCCAGGACAACAGCGGCAGATCGGCATGCGAATCCGAATAGGCGGTCACCCCGTGGCCGTCTGCCGGAATGCCGTCGAGCGCCTTGAGACGACGCAGTTTCTCGTCATCGCGACAGTTCTCGCCGTCCATGCCCACCAGCCGGTCGCGGGCATTCCAGGCCACGCGGGTGGCCAGGACTTCGTTGATGTGCAGCTTTTCGGCCAGGCGCGCAACATAGATATCGAAACTCGCGGACGCCAGAATCACGCGCGCACCTTCGTCCTGATGCTGGCGCAGCTGGGCGACGCCCTGCTCGCGCATGGCGTCTTCGAGCAACTCGTCGACAAACCGATCGGCCCAGGCCTCGACGCGCTCGCGCGGCTGCCCGCCCACGAACGAGCGCAGCACCTGGGTCTTCACCCAGGTGCGATCGCCCCAGCGCCAGAACCGCAGCAGGTTCCAGGGCAGGCGCCAACTCGCACCGACGCTGCGCCGTTTGCGCTGGTAACGCAGATAACCGATCACGAAGGGCAGAAACGTGTCGTAGCGGGTAAGCGTGACATCGAGGTCGAATACGACGATGCGCTGCGACTCAGACAAGGCGTTCTCGTTTTATCGATTTGATTTGCTGCCAGCTTACGTCAAACACGACCGGCGTCGACATCCCGTGACGCGCGCGTGCTTGTATTCGCGCTCTCGGGCATCGAACATTGGCGTTTTATGCTGACCGTTTACCGCCATGCGTAAACCCCGTACGCCCACCGCCGCGCAGCAGCGCGCCCTGGCCCAGCATCTGGGTGCAGCGCTCAAGCGCAATGTCGCGCTCGCGCCGCGCACGAGCTTTCGTATCGGCGGGCCGGCCGCTTTCTATGTGGAAGCCAAAACCCCGCAAGCGCTGGCCACCGCGGTACGCGTGGCGCGGCGCTTCGATATCGACTATTTCCTGCTCGGGCGCGGCGCCAACATTCTGGTCGGCGATCGTGGCTATCCGGGGCTGGTGATTGCCAATCAGGCCCGCGCGATCGACGTGTATGGCACCTGCGTAACCGCGGCCAGTGGCGCCCTGGTCTATCCTGACCTGATCGATGCCGCCGTCGCCCAGGGTCTGTCGGGGCTCGAACACTATGTCGGCATTCCCTCCACCGTGGGCGGCGCGCTCTGGCAGAACCTGCATTTTCTTTCGCCCGCGCCGGCGCGTGAACGCACCATGTTCATCGGCGAAGTGCTCGAATCCGCCGAGATTCTCACCGCCGACAACCGACGCCAGCGTGTGGATGTCGATTACTTCGAATTCGGCTACGACCAGTCGGTGCTGCATTCGCGCGACGATATCGTGCTCTCGGCCACCTTCGAGCTCGAGCCCGCGCCGGCGGCCACGCTCACCCGCATCATGCAGGAGAATTTGCGCTGGCGTGCCGAGCGCCACCCACCGCTGGATAGCGAACCCTCGGCCGGCTCGATCTTTCGCAAGATCGAGGGCATCGGCGCAGGCCGGCTCATCGACGAATGCGGCCTCAAAGGGCTGCGCTGCGGCGATGCCCAGATTTCACCGCGGCACGCCAACATCATTGTCAACCACGGCCACGCCACCGCGGCCGATGTCTGCGCGCTGATCATGCATGCGCAGCGTTGCGTACAGGCCGAAACCGGCTACTGGCTGACCCCGGAAATCTCCTTTGTCGGGGAATTCGCTCCGGTCACCCGGCTGCCAGCGAACGCACGCGCCACGGCCGCACAGCCGGCGACGTCATAAAACTGTCATGATTGCCTGACAGCCTTGCGCAAAACGCGTCGACTATCGACCCTCAAATCCAGGATCATTTAATGCGGACCTCGCTATTTTCCAACTCGCCCAAATCGTTTTTGACGATCGCGGTTACCGCGCTCGCGCTGACTGCCTGCGGCCAGGGCGAGCAGAGCAACGACGATCAAGCCAGCCAAGGCGCCAGCGATTCGCAGGCTCAGGCGGGCGCCGAGAAATACGACCGTAGCCAGATCCGTATTGTCGGCTCGTCGACGGTCTATCCGTTCTCGTCCTATGTGGCCGAGGAACTCGGTGCGACCACCGACCTGCGTACGCCGGTCGTCGAATCCACCGGTTCGGGCGGCGGTTTCAAGCTGTTCTGCGAGGGCGCCAGCGAAGATACGCCGGACTTCACCAATGCCTCACGGCCGATGAAAGCCTCCGAGCTGAAGATGTGCCAGGACAACGGTGTCGACGATATCACCCAGATCATGGTCGGTTACGACGGCATCGTGATCGGCCAGAAAGCCGGTGAGCCGGATCTCGACCTGTCGCGCGAACAACTCACCAAGGCCGTAGCCGCGAAAGTGCCGCAGGACGGCCAACTGGTCGACAATCCCTACAACAAGTGGAGCGATATCGACCCGAGCCTGCCGGACCACGAAATTCTGATCTACGGCCCGCCCACCTCCTCGGGCACGCGCGATGCCTTCGAGGAGCTGGTGATGGAACACGGCGCCGAGAACATCGACGGCTACGACGGCAACAAGCCCGCCGTGCGTCAGGACGGCAAGTTCGTGCCCTCCGGCGAGAACGATAATCTGATCGTGCAAAAGCTCGCCCAGAACGGCAATGCGGTCGGCATCTTCGGCTACTCCTTCCTGGAAGAGAACCGCGGCAAGATTCAGGCCGCCAAGGTCGACGGCGTCGAGCCCAAGCGCGAGTTGATTTCTTCCGGCGAATATCCGGTATCGCGTTCGCTGTTCTTCTACGCCAAGAACGCGCATGTCGGGCGGATCGACGGCATGGACGACTACGTCAAACTGTTCCTGTCCGATCAGATGGCCAGCGATCGCGGCGCGCTCAAGTCGCTGGGCCTGATTTCGCTGCCGCCCGAAGAGCTCGAGGCGATGCGTGAGAAATGGAAAAACCGCGAACAGGTGACCGCCGAGTCGCTCAAGGCCGAACACGGCTGATCGCGGCGACAACCAGTATCGGGTGGCTTCGGGGGTATGCCCCGTGCCACGCGGGCCGGCCCGAGGGTCGGCCTTTTTTTTGTCTTACGAATATCGCTTTTTCGGTCCGCAAATACACGCGAAGGCTGTCGCTGTGCTTTCGCGCCGACCGCTCACCCGTTTACATCATCATCGTTGTCTTGCATTGGCGTGCATTCGCGGACTTTTTTCTTTTTTTTAAGACGAAAAAACCGCCGATGTCGCGGCGTGTGTGACCGACGGCGTAGTCCCGGATCGCCGACACCGGCGCTGATTCAGCGAGCAATCAAGCAAGCAGATTGTCCGCAAGTAAACGCAAAGACACGCGAATAAGGCAAAGGACAGATCGATCGAAGGCGCGTTGATCCGCTATTCACGCCGCCCAGCTGTTTGCATCATCAATCGCTGTCTTGCATTCGCGTTTATTGGCGTGCATTCGCGGACTGTTTTTCTTTTTTTAAGACGAAAAAACCGCCGATGTCGCGGCGTGTGCGACCGACGGCGTAGCGCCGGATCGCCGACACCTGCCCTGATTCAGGCGGCGATCGAGCAAGCAAATTGTCCGCTAATGAACGCGAAGACACGCGAATAAGGCGAACGACAGATCGGTCGGAGGCCGACCCCTATGCTGTTCTCGCCGAACGCTCAGCGGTTGCATTGCATGCCTTTTATTCGCGTTTATTGGCGGACTGTTTTGTTGTTTTTAAGAAACACCGCACAAGCTTACGTTCATTTGCGGATAACCTACCCGGCCCGCCCCACCCGCGGGAAAAGCGCAGCGACGGTAATCCGCAATATCTGTCGCAACGCAGCGGATGATGCACAATCCAGGGTCTTGACTCGAACCGGATCGTGCTCATGTCCGATACCCCGCTGCACCCGCGCCAGCACCTGCGTACCCACGACGTCACCAACCAGCCGCCGCCGCTGGTGGATTACAACGCCTACAGCTCGGATATCGCGCTCATGGAAGCCGTACACCGCGAAGGCGGCGACTGGGGCCAGGACCGGCTCAAAAGCTATGGTGCGATTGCCGGCACGGAACTCATCGAGGTGGGCTTCGAGGCCAACGAACATCGCCCGGAACTCGTCACCTTCGATCGCTACGGCCACCGCATCGATGAAGTACATTTCCATCCGGCCTATCACCGCAGCATGACCCTGGCCAAGGAACATGGCCTGCATGGACTGACTTGGACCGCCCAGCGCGAGGGCGCCCAGGTGGTGCGCTCGGCGCTGGTGTACATGCACAACCAGATGGAAGCGGGCACGATGTGTCCGATCACCATGACCCACGCCAGCGTGCCCGCGCTGCGTCATGCCCCGGAACTGGCCGAACAGTGGCTGCCCGGCATTCTCGCCAACAGTTATGACCCGACGTTCGCCCCGCACGGCGAAAAATACGGGCTGACCATCGGCATGGGCATGACCGAAAAACAGGGCGGCTCGGACGTACGCGCCAATACCACCCGAGCCACGCCGCGCGCCAATGGCCATTTCGGCCTGACCGGCCACAAGTGGTTCTTCTCGGCGCCCATGTGCGATGCTTTTCTCGTACTGGCCCAGGAAGAAGCCGGCCTGTCGTGTTTTCTGTTGCCCCGCTGGACGGCGGCGGGCGAGCGCAACACGATTGAAATTCAGCGCCTGAAGAACAAGCTCGGCGATCACTCCAATGCCTCGTCGGAGGTGGAGTTTTTCGACGCCGAAGCCTATCGCGTGGGTGAGGCCGGACGCGGCGTGCCCACCATCATCGAAATGGTCTCGCAGACCCGCCTGGACTGCATGCTCGGTTCGGCCGGGCTCATGCGCCAGGCGCTGGTGCAGGCGATTCATCATTGCCGCTATCGCGAGGCCTTCGGCGCGCGCCTGATCGAGCAACCGCTCATGCAGCACGTGCTCGCCGATATGGCGCTGGAATCCGAGGCCGCCATCGCCTATTCCATGCGTGTGGCCCGGGCCTTCGAATCCGACGACGAGCAGGAAAAGCTGCTTGCCAGAATTGCCACGCCGGTCGGCAAGTATCTGATCTGCAAAGCCGCCCCGCCGCTGGTCAACGAAGCCCAGGAATGTGTGGGTGGCGCCGGCTATGTCGAGGAATCGATTTTGCCGCGGCTGTTTCGCCAGTCGCCGTTGAACTCGATCTGGGAAGGCTCCGGCAATGTCCAGTGTCTGGACATGCTGCGCGCCATGGCGAAAAGCCCGGCCGCACTGGATGCGCTACAGGCCGAACTCGGCGCCGCCCAAGGCACGCATCCTGCCTACGACGCCCACTGCAAGGATCTGGAACGCATGCTCGCCCGCGTGGCCGACCAGCCCATGCAGGCCCGCCGGGTCGCCGAGGCCGTGGCCCGCGCCCTGCAGGCAAAGATTCTGCTCACCGGCGAATCCGCCTGGGTCGGCGAGGCGTTCTGCGAGGCCCGGCTGGCCGGCAATCGCGGCATGGCCTACGGCACCCTCGATGCGGATATCGATTTCGCAAGCCTGATCGAGCGCGCCGGCGTCGACCTCGCCGAGGGCTGAATACGGGCCGGGTGTTGGTCTCGCAGCGCCCGGCACCCACAGCCGACCAAGTCCGCTGTCTTGATCGTGGGCTTTGGCGCGCCTGCCTTCGCATACGCGCGTTCACTAGTCGAAAACCGCTGTTCGCAGCGCGTAAATAACGAAGCGCGGCAATCCGACTGCGCGTCTATAATCTGTCAACAAAATAGTCTTGCAATAATATTGCTTCGCTATACACTTAATGCCGGACGCGCTTTCCAACGGCATATGAGGTGTAGCTTGGCCCACGTACTCCCGGACTCGATTCGCTGCCGGCTGGGTTACCTGTTGGCCAAGAGCCATCAGCGCCAGGTCCGGTTTTTCGAAGCCCATACACGCGAGATGCAGGTCTCGGGCCGCCAGTACGCCACCCTGCTCTTGCTGGAAGCCAACGACGGGCTGCGCCAGAGTGATATCGCGGAATGGCTGGATCTGGATCGCACGACGGTCACCTATCTGGTCGATAGTCTCGAACAACGCGGCTGGATCGAACGCCAGCGCGATCCAGCCGACCGCCGTGCCCATATCGTGCGTATGACAGCTGCGGGCATGGCCGGGCTCGAGAAGGTCCGCCCCGCGGCGCGTGCGGCCACGCAGGAACTGCTGGCACCACTCAACGACGACGAACAGGCCCAGTTGCGCGCCCTGCTCGCGCGGCTTGTGCCATGAACGCCATGACCGCACGCAAGGCCGTGGCGGCCTGTCTTGTCATAGCCACCGGCGCTACGGCCTGGGCAGGGGCACCGGCCGCGCCGCCGCCCCCGGCCGCCGCATCGACCAGCACACCGGCCACAGCGGCTTTGTCACTACGCGATGCGGTCGATCGGGCCATGGCAGCCAATGTTCAGACGCTGCTGGCCGATGCCCGACGCGACGAAGTGGCTGGCGATCGTCGCGAAGCGCGTGCCGCGTTTCTGCCGCATGTCTCGGCCAACGTCAGCCAGGCACGCCGACAGAACAATCTCGCCGCCCAGGGGCTTAATATTCAGTCGGCGCTGGATTCGCTCGGCCCGGCTGCCCAGAACGCGGACATCAGCGTGCCGGACGTCGTGACCTATAACAGCTTCGACGCACGCGCCGAACTGCGTCAGAACCTGTTCGACTACAGCGCCTGGCAGCAGTACAAAAGCGCCAAGCTCGGCGAGCGGGTCGCCGCCGATCAGCTCGCCCTGGCCCGCGAACAGGTCGCCTCCCAGGCCGCGCTCGACTATGTCGGCGCGCTCGCCGCGCGGGCATCGGTGGATGCCGCCCGGGCCGATCTCGAACTGGCCGATCGCCTGGCCGATCTGGCAGTCGATCAGGAGAACGTCGGCATCGCGACCGGGGTGGATGTCACCCGTGCCCAGACCCGCCAGGCGCGGGCGCGGGCACGCCTGGCCCAGGCACGCACAAACCGCACGCGCGCCGATATCCGGCTGGCACGTACCGTGGGAATGCCTCTGGATACGCCGCTGGCCCTGAGCGACGACCTGCACTACAGCGCGGTGGTCGATGGCGATATCGAAACCGACCTGGACAGTGCCTACGCCAGTCGTGCCGAGCTGCGTCTGGCCCAGGGCCAGCTGGCTGTGCGCCGCGCCCAACTCGCCGGTGCCCGCGGCGCGCGGCTGCCCAGTCTGTCGGCAAGCGCGACCTATGGCGAATCCGGTAATACCTATCACGAGAACGTCGAGGACACCTACACCATCGGTGCCCAGATCGAGGTGCCCATCTTCGACGGCGGCGCGATTAGTGCCCGTATCGACAGTGCTGCCAGCCGGCTGGATCAGCAGCGTATCCGCTATCGCGATACCCGCACCCAGATCGAACAGGACGTGCGCGTGGCGCGGCGCACCCTGCATACCCTCGCCGATCAGGTGCGCGCGGCCGAATCTGCCTTCGAACTCGCCAGTCGCGAGCTGGGCCTATCGCGCGATCGCTTTGCCGAAGGCATCAGCGACAACGTCGAGGTCATCGATGCCCAGGCCGCGCTGGCCGATGCCCGCAATGGCCGAGTGGCCGCCCTGGCCGACTACACCCGTGCCCGTATCAATCTGGCGGCCGCGCTCGGGCGCGCGAGCCGTTTTCGTCTTTATGAGCCTGCCACGCCATGACCGATTCCACTGAACACGCCCCCGAGGCCGATAACCCGCCGACCAAAAACGGCAAGGGCAAACGCGTGGCCGTGATTGCCTGCACGCTCGTTGTGCTCTGTGCGATTGGCGCCGGGATCTGGTGGTGGCTAAACCGCGACCTGGTGAGTACCGACGATGCCTTCGTTCAGGCCGATATCGTGCAGGTCGCGCCGCGGGTCACCGGCACCGTGGCCGAAGTCTATGTACGCGACAATCAGCATGTCGAAAAAGGCGAGGCCCTGTTTACGCTCGACCCGGCCGACTTTCGCGTGCGTCTGGCCAGCGCCGAGGCCAGCCTGCAGGCAGCCAAGGCGGCCTATGCGGCAAGCCAGCGGGAGCTGGAAGTCACACGTCAGACCAGCGGCGCCGATACGCAAAGCGCCGAAGCCGCCCTCGAAACCGCCCGGGCCGAGGCCAGCCGCGCAGCCGCCGATGCCCAGCGTTACCGAAAGCTCTATGCCAAGCGCGAAGTCTCGCGTCAGCGACTCGATCAGGCCAACACCACGGCCACCTCGGCGGCCGCCCGCGTTCGCGAAGCGCAAGCCCAGCTCAAACAGGCACAAACCGCGCCCGATCAGATCGCACGCAGCCAGTCCCGGGCCGAAAGTGCGCAGGCGCGTATCGCCGAAGCCGCCGCCCAGGTGGAACAGGCCCGGTTGAATCTGTCGTATACCGAAATCCGGGCGCCGCAGGCAGGCAAGGTGGCCCAGAAATCGGTTCTCGCCGGCAGTCATGTCAATGCCGGCCAGGCCGCACTCGCGGTGGTAGCCGACGACCCGTGGGTCGTCGCCAACTTCAAGGAAACCCAGCTTAGTCGCATGCGGGTCGGCCAGCCGGTACGTATCGAAGTGGATGCCTTTCCCGATCACGAGTTCGAAGGCCGCCTGCAATCGATCCAGTCCGGCACGGGCCCGACCTTTTCGCTGCTGCCGCCGCAGAACGCGACCGGCAATTTCGTGAAGATCGTGCAACGCGTGCCGGTCAAGATCGTGTTCGAGCGTAACGGTCAGCTCGATGGCGTGGAACTGGCGCCGGGCATGTCGGCGGTACCGACCGTGAACGTGGGCGCGCCCGCGAAAGCGCTCGACACGGATCGCCCGGCCACCGCGACCGCCACACCCGCGCAATGAGCGAAATCGCCGCCGCGCCGCCCGAGGCGGCTCAGTATCCGGCCAATCGCTGGCTGATCGCGGCGGTGGTGGGCCTGGCGGCGTTCATGGAGGTACTCGATATCTCCATCGCCAACGTGTCGCTGTCGCATATCGCGGGCAGCCTGTCGGCGAGCCAGGAAGAAGCGACCTGGGTGCTCACCTCCTATCTGGTGGCCAATGCCATCGTACTGCCGGTGTCCGGCTGGTTTTCGCAGGTGCTCGGGCGCAAACGCTTCTTTCTGGTGTCGATCGTGGTGTTTTCGATCGCCTCGCTGGCCTGCGGTCTCGCCCCGTCGCTGAGCTGGCTGATCGTGTTTCGTATATTGCAGGGCCTGGGCGGCGGCGGTCTGCAGCCGGTGTCGCAGGCGATCCTTGCCGATTCGTTTCCGCCGCGCCAGCGCGGCATGGCGTTTGCCATCTACGGCGTGGCGGTGGTGTTCGCGCCCGCCATCGGCCCGGCGATGGGTGGCTACATTACCGATCATGCCAGCTGGCACTGGATCTTTTTGCTCAACGTGCCGGTCGGCGTCGTGCTGCTCATCCTCGCCGGCGCTCTGGTGAAGGATTCGGCCGCCTACGAGGCTGCCCGCCGCGCCAAGCTGACCGATGGCTTTCGTATCGACTATATCGGCTTCGCCCTGCTGGCATTCGGGTTGGGCTGTCTACAGATCATGCTCGACAAGGGCCAGCAGAACGACTGGTTCGAATCGCAGTTCATCCTCGTCAACGGCATCATCGCGGCGCTGTGTCTGGGCGCGCTCATCTGTTGGGAGCCTTTCCAGAAACATCCGATCATGGATCTGCGGCTGTTTCGCTTTTCCAACTTCGCCTTCGCCAATGTGCTGATGTTCATGCTCGGCTTCGTGCTGCTGGGCTCGACGCTGCTGATTCCGCAGTTCGTCCAGTCCGCGCTCGGCTATACCTCGACGCTGGCCGGGCTTGTGATCTCGCCCGGCGGTTTCGCCATCGTGCTGATGATGCCGGTGGTGGGCTTTCTCTCCAACAAGGTCGAGGCGCGCTGGCTGATCGCCTTCGGGCTGGTGGTGGTCGCGGCCTCGATGTTTCATCTGGCCAGCTTCAATCTCGATGTCAGTTTCAACGAGCTGGTGGTCGCCCGTATCTTCCAGACCGTGGGCCTGGCGTTTTTGTTCATCCCGATCACCAATGTCGCCTATATCGGCGTACCGGCCGACAAGACCGACCAAGTATCGTCGCTGATCAACCTTGCCCGTAATATCGGCGGCAGCGTGGGGATTTCGCTGGTCACCACCTGGCTGGCCCGACGCAGCCAGTACCATCAGAACGTGCTGGTGGAAAACGTCACCCCCTACGACCATCAGTATCACGACCTGATGACATCGCTGACCGCCCACTTCCATCAGCTGGGCGCCAGCGTCGAAGCCGCCCGCGGCCAGGCCCTGGCCTCGATTTACAAACTCGTCGGCGAACAGGCCCAGATGCTGGCGTTCATCGACGACTTCTGGCTGCTCGGCGTGATCCTCACGACCCTCATACCGTTGGTGTTTTTCATCGGCAGCTCGAAGAATGCCGAGGTGCCCGAAGGCGCGGGGCATTAGCGCACACCGGCAAGAACCAACCGGCATAAGCCGCCAGCCGGCCCACACGACGCCGCGCAAACGCTTGCTTGCACTGGCCAGGCAGATCGTCCGCAAATGAACGCGAACACACGCGAATAAGGCGAAAGACAGAACGTGCAAAGACAGGGGGCTGCTACCCCGCGCATGCTAAAACCCATCCGCAGACGCAGCACGATGTCTGCGGATTTCAGTAATCGAGCACGTGATGACTTCGTTCTTCAAGCGTAACCACAGATTTCGCAGATTACACAGATGAAGAAAAGCGCGGCACATACGCCAAACGACCGCGATTTATTGTCTTTGATCTGTGTGATCTGCGTCGATCTGCGGCTAAATGGCTTCTTGATTAAGTGTGAAATGTAGCCGGCTTTTCTCAAGCAAGCAGATTGTCCGCAAATGAACGCGAGGACACGCGAATAAGACGAAAGACAGAGCGCTCGAAGGCCAGCTGGTCTGCTGTTCGCCCCACATGCTAAAGGCCGCCCGCCGACTCAGCACGGATATATGAGGGTTTGGTAATTGATTGCGTGATGGCTTCGTTCATCAAGAGCAACCGCAGATTTCGCGGATTACACAGATGAATACAGCGGGTTACAAACGACAGCGAACGGCCGCTTTTTTGTCTTTGATCTGCGTGATCTGCGTCGATCTGCGGCTAAATGGCTTCTTGATTAGCGATGAAACGCAGCCGGCTGTTCTCAAGCAAGCAGATTGTCCGCAAATGAACGCGAAGACACGCGAATGACACGACAGGCAGGCCGCTCGAAGGACGAGCGGCGCTGATGCTCACGTCGCATGCTCAGCTGTTTGCATAATCAAACAGCTGAGCATTCGCGTTTATTGGCGTGCATTCGCGGACTGTCTTCCTTGTTTGAAGCCGCACTTTGTACATCGTCAAAACCGCTTAGGTGGTCACCGGGTCAGCGACGCGCCGGGTGGCCAGACTCACCGCGAAATAACACGCCGCCGATGCCAGGCAGCCATACAACGGCCCCTGAACCCAGCCGATATCGGTAGCGAGTAACAGATAGGCACTCACGCCGAAGCCGGCCGCGATCGAACTCAGCGCGCCGGCGCTGTTGCCCTGCCAGAAGGTCGAACACAGCGTGACCCCGAAAAGCGAGGCCATGAGCGTGCCATTGCCGAGAATGCCCAGCCAGAGAATCATCACCGGCGGCATATAGGCCATGCCGAAGAAACCGCACAGCCCCACGATCAACACCATCATGCGATTGAAGGTCATCGAGGTGGTGAACCCGCTGTGCTGGCCGAGCGCCGAACGCAGATCGTAGGAAAGCGCGGTGGATACCGTATGCATGAGCGAGTTGGCCGTGGATTTCATCGCGAAGAGAATGAACAGCGTGATGAAACTCGACATCAGCGGGCCGACGCCATGCTCGAGGAAGGTCGGCATCGCCAGGTCGGCGGAGGCCAGATCCGGGTAATACGCTTTCGCATAGAGTCCGGCCAGCGGGGTGAAATTCAGCAGCAAGCCGAGAATGGCGACCCAGATACCGACCCTGGCCATGCTCACGCTCTGCTTGATCGCCAGAAAGCGTACCGACATGAACGGCAGGGCGGCCGCCCAGAGAAAGGCGTAAGGCAACAACAGGAACGCCGACATCCAGCTTTCGCCATAGGGCGCGCCGGTGGTCGGATTCGCGATTTCCGGATCTACCGCATCGAGACGGCTGATTAATTCGCCGGCGCCAATCTGCACGAAAACCACGTAGGCAATGACACAGGACCCAAAGACCATGCCCAGCACCATGGCCGCGTCGGTCCAGGCGACTGCGCGCAGGCCGCCGAACATCGTGTAGCCAATCACCAGCAATGTGATCAGCAAGGCACCGGTGGTCGGCGATATCCCCAGCCAACCGGCCACGAGCAAACCGATGGCCTTGATCTGGGAGACGAGAAATACGCTTAGTAGCAGGATGATGATCACGGCTACGATTCCGCGCAGCCAACGCCCGGCTGGGCCCGAGGAATGGGTCTGCGCGATATATTCCGGAATCGTGCGACTGCCCAGCTTTGCGGCCTTTCGACGCAGATAGTTGGCGAAGAAAAGTGTCGCCACCAGAAACGCGGGCGTATAGAACGTATTCGAAAACAGTTCCAGCGAGCCGTATTCGTAGGCCACACCGGGCGAACCGATGAACACGAAGCCGCTATAGCCGGTCGCCACCAGCGTGGCCGCGGCAACGAACGGACCCAGCGAATTATTGGCAACGAGAAATCCCGATTCGTCGTTATCGCCAGCGACCCGCATGGAGTAGAGCGATAGCGCGATCAGGATTGCTGCGGACAGCGCGAGTAAGAACCAGTTGAAAAGCATGCCTCCCCCTTTTGATTTTTACGGTCGTATCGCCGCGCGATCGAGCAGCAGAGCGGCGATCGCGAATACAAGCGTCGCCGCGGAACTGATGCCGAAGGCAACAAAAGTCCAAGATTCCATATCGACTCCTGAGCTGGATAAGTGGCGGCGGCACATGGCCGATCCGGCCGATGAGGCTCGTGGGCGGGCGCCGAGCAGGCAGCCCAGGCGCGCTACGCGCGGGCCGCGAGCGGCGATTACAGGTCGCGGTTTCGATGTTTTCGAAAACCCGGCACCGATGTGCGCGCGGCATCAATCCGGCCACAAAGCGTCATTTCACCCTAGTCGACGGCCTGGATAAGCTAAAATATTATTTTCAGGGCATCAGGATCAGCTTTCCTGATCCCATCGGCGTGTCGCTCATCCGGCCGCTGCAGGCGAACACCGCCGCAGAGCCCGGGAACATTGGAAAAACGCCGAAAACGCTATGCGGTCAGTCTTCTGGCTGCGATTTGGCCGGCCGGTCGGGATGGTCGAAACCCGCGACATGGCCTTCATCGTTTATCGCCAGCGTGCGCATGGCCTCGGCGGCCGGCGATAACCGCAGCGCAGGTGGACAGGCAGTACCCAGAGACAGGGCACGGGCCTCATCGCGCAGCGCAATGGCTTTCAATCCCGGTCGGCCCGGGGTGAGCCGCCCGAACGCGCTCAATGGCGTATTGAACAGCGAAAAGCCAAAGCCGTTGCCGACCAGACCCCGCACCATGTCCATTGATTTGGCCCGATGCGCGACCCGGGGCGACAACCCGCGCTGGGTGAAGATCGAGAGAAAATACTCGCGACTCAATGCCCAATCGAGCAGCACCATCGGAAAATGCACGAGTTCTTCGAGCGTAATGCTTTCGCGATTACTCAACGGATGGTCGGCACCCACCACGGCATAGGGCGGAAGCCGGTAGAGACCGAAGAAATCCATATCTTCGGGTATCTGCAGATCGTAGGTGAAAGCCAGCTCATACTCGCCACGCGAGAGCCCACGCACGATACCCAGCTGTGTCTTTTCGTCGCAGTAGAGGCTGACTGCCGGATGCAGATCGGTGAACCGGCGCAGCAGTTGGGGCAGATACAGCGGCGCGAAGGTGGGAAACGCCACGAGCCGCAGTTCACCGGAGACTTCCTCACCCAGCGAAACAGCGAATTGCTGCAGTCCGTCTGCCTCGCGCAACAGGTTGCGTGCCCGCTGCAGCAGCTGCCGACCGCTGGGCGTCAACGACAAGCCACGCGCGTGATGGCGCACGAACAACTGCAAGGCCGTCGTTTCCTCAATATGTTGAATAGCTGCCGAAATCGACGGCTGCGACACGTGCAGCTTCTTGGCCGCACCGGTCACGCTGGACAGTTCGCCCGCCACAACGAAATAGCGTAATTGCTTGAGTGTGAATTGCCGCATCACCCGCCGACCGCTGCCTGACAACGCCACCGCTGCCCACAGCGAGGCGGCGCACGTTCATCGAGCATAGCAGTGCCCGTGGCGGCATGCGTCGCGATAGGCCTAACTCACGCCGCCGTCAGCCAGACGCTCGCCGACACCAGGCTGTTCGAGGCCGGCGATCAAGCGTTGCAGAAACGCATCGCAGCGCTCGAGCTGCTCGCCGGTGACGAACTCGTCCGGCTGGTGACCCTGGGCCATGCTGCCGGGCCCACAGACCAGCGTCGGGATACCCAGCTCGCCTTGAAACAACCCGCCCTCGGTACCGAAGCCAATGCGTTCGATGGCGGCATCGTCGAGCAACGCCATGACAAACGCCACCAATGCACTGTCCTGGTTCGAGGATAGGCCCGGGTAACTGCTCAGGCGTTCGACCTCGATACACGCATCGGCATGGCCCTGCCGCAGCTCGGCTTCCAGCGCCGCGGCGAACTCCAGGAACTGCTGCAGAATGCGTTGCGGGTCCTCGGCCGGCACATTGCGAATTTCGAAATCGAACTGGCAATGCGCGGGCACGATATTGAGTGCCGCCCCGCCTTCCACGGTCCCCACCTGCAGCGTGGTATGCGGGATGCCAAACCGCTCATCGAAGGGGCCGGCTTTCGCGCGCCCAGCGGCGGCCTGCTCGATCCAGCCGATCAGGCGCGCCGCGGCATGAATGGCATTGACGCCCTCCGGCGCCATACCCGAATGGCAGGCTTTGCCACGAACGCGCACACGCGCAGCGAGCTTGCCCTTGTGGGCACAGCAGACCCGCATGGAGGTCGGCTCGCCCACGACACAGGCCACCGGGCGTTGCGGGTATTGCGCCATATCCGCGATCAGGCCACGTACGCCCAGACAGCCCACTTCCTCGTCGTAGGAAAAGGCCAGATTGATCGGCACCGACAGATCGGCCTCGGCCATCGCCGGCACCGCTGCCAGCACGGACGCGAGAAAGCCTTTCATATCGGCCGTGCCACGACCATAAAGCCGCTCGCCGCACGCGGTTAATGCATAGGGGTCGTACTGCCAGGTCTGGCCGGCGACGGGCACCGTATCGGTATGCCCGGACAGCATCACGCCGCGCCGCTGCGCCGGGCCGATAGTGGCGTAGAGATTGGCCTTGTCGCCCTGCGCGTTGGCAACGAGCCGACAATCCACGCCATGGCGCGCGAGATGGCGTTCGACATAGTCGATCAGCGCCAGATTCGAACGCGCGCTGGTGGTATCGAAGGCGATCAGCTGCGCCAGGTGATCCACAGTCGACAACTCGGGCACGGCGTTTGCTCCTCCAGCGTTGCGAGCCGACCCGGCGGTCGTCATGACCGCATCAAGTCGCTCGCCTTGTTCAGCGTTCGTCGCCCGGCACACCATAACCGGGCGACTGATCGGGCTCGGCGGCGCGGCACACATAATCGTCGCGTTGCGGCAGGTATTTCTCCCAGAGCATGCGCAACTGTGCCAGCGGGTCGTCATGCCAATCCACGCGTAGATCGACCACCGGCCAGCTCACCCGATCGGTGACCTGCAGACCGGCCGAATGCACCGGCCCCATCTCGCCGCCGGCCTTGGCGCCGGCGTCCATGGCCGCAAGCAGACGTTGCGCCAGCTCACCCTCGGCCGATTCGAAGGCCGTGCCCATGGCACGAACCACAGCCGCGTCGGCCAGCATATTGCCACCGACGACATAATCCGGGCCGCGGTGAACCGCATGAATCCCCAGTGTTTCGTGCCCGCTATGGGCCGCACTCTCGCCCGCGCCATCGAGCACCAGCAATTGCCGCCATTCCGGGTAGCGCTCCTGTTCACACAGCGTCGTGAGCACTTGCTCGGCGGACAGCCCCTCTGAAAGCAACTTCACGCCGCGCTGGCCGAGCGCGGGGTTGGTGACGTTCTGGGTCAATATCGCGCCGTGGCCGGGGGCAGTGAACAGACAGCGGCTGGCCACACAAATGCTCGACGAGCTCACGGCCGCGCCGAACTGGCCTGACTGGCGACAGAAACCGGCAATGGAAAACGTCATTTGCTGTCCTCTTCGTCGGGGATAACGGCGATTACGTCGATCTCCATCAGCCATTCGGGCTGGGCCAGCCCGGCGACCACCAACCCGGTCGAAATCGGAAACACGCCTTTGAGATACCGGCCGACCTCGCGATAAACCGGCTCCCGAAATCGCGGATCGGTGATATAGGTCGTGGTCTTCACGATATGGCTCAGATCGGAGCCAGCCTCGGACAGCAACTGCTCGACGTTCTGCATCGCCTGGCGCGTCTGGGCGGCCGGATCGCCCAGCCCCACCAGATTGCCCTCGAAATCGGTCCCCACCTGGCCACGCACATACACCGTGTTGCCGGCCCGAACGGCCTGACAGAGATCGTTATCCAGCGCCTGGTTCGGATAGGTGTCCTTGGTGTTGAACATGCGGATTCGCGTATGCGTTGGCATCAGTTCGCTCCTGCTCGGCGTACGTCAGCGCCTGTGGACTCGCCGCCGCGGCCGGACCCGCCGCCGGACGCCTCATGCGAAGCGCGGGCGGCCTCATGATAGGCCTGGTACCGGCGGCGCGTGGCGATATGATCGGCAATATGCTTGGCGTCGTGCCAAACGCCCCAGATGAAGCTCGAGCCGCGGCGCGAAAGCCAGGGCAAGCCGACGAAATAAATGCCCGGCTGCGAGGAAATTCCGCGCTGGTGCTGTGGCTTGCCGTCGGCATCGAAGGCATCCACTTCGAGCCAGCTGTAATCGGTCGCAAAGCCGGTGGCCCAGACAATCGATGTAATCCCGGCGGTATTCATATCCAGGCTCAGAATCGGATCGGTCACGCAGTCCGGATCCGGTAAAACCCGACGCGCCTCCGGTTCTTCGGGCAAATCCAGGCCATGTTCGACGACATAGGCATCGGCTTCATCGAGCAGCGAGAAGTAGTTCTCGTCGCCGCGCGCCAGATTGGCCGCGAGATCTGCTTCGAAGCGCACCGTATCGGCATCGAACGCCTGGGTACGGCCCACGAGCGTGACGCCCTGATCGGCCAATGCACGAAAGTCGATCGTACGTCCGCCATGGGCACCGCTCACGGCAATGGTGACATGTTCGTTACCCAGCGGCTGGGTTTCGGCATCCCACTTGCCGAGTACGCCCAGCCACCAGACAAAATCACGGCCACGATAGGAACGCGGCGGACGATCATGCGGCCCAACCGACAGATACACCGCCTTGCCGGCGCGCTGCAATTCATCGGCGATCTGGACACCGGACGAACCCGCGCCCACCACGAGCACCCCGCCTGCCGGCAATTGTTCGGGATTGCGGTATTCGCTGGAATGAATCTGGAAAAGCTGGTCTTGCGGGGGCGCGATCGCCGGAATCGCAGGCCGCTGGAACGGCCCGGTCGCGGCCACCACCCGGCGTGCTTCGATCGTTGTATCGCTGGTTTCCACCACGAAACCGGGCGCGCCGTTGTTGCGCGCGACCCGGGTGACCTCGACGCCGGTACGAATCGGCGCATCGAAGCGGGCCGCGTACGCCACGAAATAATCGGCGACCTGTTGCTTGGTGGGAAATTCGTCGGGACCGACCTCAGTAAATTCCATATTCGGAAAACGGTCGTGCCAGGCCGGGCCGTTGGCCACCAGCGAATCCCAACGCTGGGTGCGCCAGCGTTCGGCGATGCGATCGCGCTCCAGCACGAGATGCGGCACTCCCAGCGCCGTCAAATGCTCGCTCATGGCAACGCCCGCCTGGCCGGCGCCAATGACCACCGTATCGACGGTTTCTCGTGCTGATTCCATTCGAGTGTCCTTGCTAAACCCACGCCGCCGGCGACGACGGCCGCTATACCCGCGTCGGCACCATCGAATGCGGTATGACATCGATGTAAACGCGAAGCGGCGCGGGATGATCGCCTTTGGGAAAAGCTTAGAGGCCACCCGGTATTCGTTAAAATATATTTATTCGCGCTTTTGAATCCGTTTTACTGATGCAGAAAACACCGCTTCTTTAGCGCAGGGGCTCAGCCGGGCCGTGCTGGCGCACCGGCCCGTGTGGTCCGGACAACGACCTGTCAGGCCGTCGTCTTCAGCCAGCCCGTGCCGGACTGCAGTGCCTCGCCCAGTTCGACCAGCCGGATGAAATGGGCTTCGACCTGGGCCGCGGCCATGGGCTGCAGGCGCACATCGAGATCGGGATACAGCCGCAGCGCGATCTGCTCGGGCGTGACCGGTTCATCCGCGGTCAACGCATCCAGAACCTGGGCTTCGCGTTCGCGCCGATGATCCACGATATGCGCGAGTACCGCCGGCGCATCCTCGAGCAGCCGGCCGTGGCCGGGCGCGATACGCGCGATGGGCAGGGCCTGGAGCTGTTCCAGGCTTTGCATATAGGCACTCATGTCGCCATCGGGCGGCAGAATCACCACCGTGACATCAGCCATCACCGTGTCGCCGGCAAACAGCAGGCCGGCTTCGCGCCAGAAAAAGCACAGGTGATCGGCCGCATGGCCGGGGGTATGGATCGCTTCCAGACGTATATCATCCAAGGCGATCACATCGCCGTGATAAAGCGGCCGATGGGCGGAAAACTCCTTGTCGCGTATGCCCTGTAGCGCCAGCGGATAGGCATGGATGGGCACGGCCAGGCGCTCGGCGAGCCGATGGGCGCCGCCGGTATGATCGGGGTGGGCATGGGTAACCAGAATCGCAACGATCTCGCCTGGCGCGGCTGCGACTAGCGCATCCAGATGGGCCGTATCGTCTACACCGGGGTCGATGATCGCGCAGCGCGATTCACCCACGATATAGCTGTTGGTGCCCTCGCCGGTCATCGGGCTCGGGTTGGGGGCGATGACGCGTCGCACCCCGTCGGCGATCTGTTCGGCCTGTGGCGTATGGCGACTCATGGTACGCGCACCGTGGCCGCCTGCATCAGCTCGGCGAGCGCGGTCGCAGCATCGGGATAACGCGCCAGCGATTCCAGGGTGGCCCGGGTCGGTGTCATCAGCTCGATCTCGCCGCGGTCATGGGCCGCCACCGCCGCATGCGGGCGCGCCCACCAGACATGGGTGGTTTCCAGCCCGTCGCAACGCGCTTCGCCGTCCGGCGCGGCCGCCGCGAAAAAACGGGTGGAATAGCGCTTGGGCGGGCCGGCGGGTGTGGTCCAGTGAGCAAAGAATGCCAACGCGTCGAGATCGAAGCGCAGATCCATTTCAGTGACGATATCGGTCCAGCACGCAGTCTGTTGATTGAGCGCGGCACGCAATACCTCGCGGCGACGCGCGCTGACCGGCGCGTTCGCGGTGCAAGCGATCAACAGATCGGCTTCTTCGAAGCATTCGCGAATCGCAGCCATCGCCAGCGCAAACCCCTGGTCGCCGACGGCTTCGGCGATCGCCTCGGCGCCGCCGGCACACCGTACGCGCAGCTCGGCATCGTCGTCGGCCGCGTCGAGCGCCCCACCGGGAAAGACATAGGCATTGGCGCCGAACACATGGCTGGCATGGCGACGCAACAAAAGCACCTCCAGGCCGGTATCCGGCGCGTCGCGCAAGAGCGCGGTCGTGGCGGCATCGCGCACGTTCACGGCGCGATTCACGGCGAGGCAGTTGTCAGGCAATCCATGTCGGCTAGCATACCTGCATCATTCCGGCTTTCGCATGTCGATGCATCAGGTATTTGTCTACGGCACACTGCGCCCCGGCGAGCGCAATCATCATTTCATGGCAACCGCCACGCATCTGGGCGCGTATACCACGCCGGGGTGTTTCACCCTGCTCGATACCGGCCCCTATCCGGCCGCGCTCGACGAAGGCCGGACCGCCCTGGTGGGCGATGTGTTCGCGGTAGACGACGATACATTCGCCGCGCTCGACCGACTGGAAGACTATCCGGTGCACTACACGCGCCGCGAGCTTGCAACCGACTACGGCGATGCCTGGATCTATCTATGGATCGCCGCGCGCGATCCGGCGTGGCCGGTCATCGACGATGGCGACTGGTGCCAGCATCGGCGCGAGCGCGAAAAACACGTCACCTGACGATCCACCGAACTGCATGAATTAACCGTGAGCCAATCCGAACCCAACTCGCACGCCAACACGCCCGAAAGCGGGCCGCTACGCGATCTCTACGATCTGGTCACCGGCGACGAGAATGCGCGCGTATGCCGCGACATCTCGGACGCGGCCTGTCGCGAGCAGCCGACCAATTTCTTTCTCCATCTGGTCGCGCTGCTCGCCAACAAGACCGGCGATCTGATCGCAAGCCCCAAGCTGGTGCTGCCCTGGCTGATGGGCGCACTCGGCGTGCCGGTGTGGATGACCGGACTGCTGGTGCCGATCCGCGAATCGCTGGCCTTGCTGCCCCAGCTCGCCGTCGCCGGCTGGATGCGCACCCAACCACGGCGCAAGTGGTTCTGGGTGGCCGGCGCCGCCATTCAGGGCGCGAGTGTGGTCGCCATGATCGCGGTCGCGATCACTCTCACCGCCGTTGCCGCCGGCGCGGCAATTCTCGCCCTGCTGGCGGTGTTCTCGCTCGGGCGCGGTATCTGCTCGGTGTCGTACAAGGACGTTCAGGGCAAGACCATTGCCAAGACCCGGCGCGGCACGCTCTCCGGCTATGCCGCGAGCGCGGCCGGCGGCGTGGCGGTGGCGCTCGGGCTGTTGCTGTGGCTTACGCCCATCGGCAACGCCAGGCTCACCCCGTTGCTGGTGTTGCTGGCAATCGCCGGCGCGGCCTGGCTGTTCGCGGCCATCGTCTTTTCCAGCCTGCGCGAATACGCGGGCGCGACCGAGGGCGGCGGCAACGCGCTCAAGACTGCCTGGCAGAGCCTGGGCATCATTCGCAGCAAGCCCGGCTTTGCGCGTTTCATCGGCGTACGCGGGCTGCTTGTCGCCACCGCGCTGGCCGCGCCCTATTACGCCACGCTGGCCCGCGACAGCGGCGGCGAAGCGATCGGCAATCTGGCGATTCTGCTTGCACTGTCCGGTCTCGCCTCGCTGGTGTCGGCGCCGTTCTGGGGCCGCTTCTCCGACCGCTCCTCGCGCCAGGTTCTGATGATCACGGGCATGGCTGCAGGCGTGCTCAACCTGCTGGTGGCGCTCTGTGCATTTTCGCATCTGGGCGAAAGCTTCGGCGTGTGGCCATTTGCGATTGGCTATTTCGTACTCGCCGGCCTGCATGCCGGGGTACGACTGGGTCGCAAGACCTATCTCACCGACCTGGGCAACAGCGAGGATCGGGCACAGCTCACGGCCGTGGCCAATACCAGTATCGGTGTCATCCTGCTGGCCGGCGGCGGGCTGGTCGCACTCGTCGGCCTTCTGGGCGCGGCCTGGGCCGTGGCGGCCTTGAGCATTCCGGCGTTCGCGGGTGCCGCACTGGCGATCGGTCTACCGGAAACCGAATGAACGCATCGGCGCGGCACAGGGCAACGTAAACTGGCTATCGAATTCGCTATCGAGTCGCCCATGCGTCGCCTGCCGATTTATCTTCTGGTTCTTGCCAGCCTCGCGCTTTTCTTTTCTGCTTCGGCCGGCGCCGATGAAGCGCCTGCGCCGGAGGCGCCCTTCAAGCCGGATGTGGCCGCCGACGAAGGGGTCGCGATCTTCGCCGGTGGCTGTTTCTGGTGTGTGGAAGAAGCCTTCGATCAGGTCGAGGGCGTAGTGTCGACCACCTCGGGCTATACCGGCGGGCACCTGGCCGACCCCAGCTATCGCGACGTCACCGCCGAAACCAGCGGCCATGCCGAAGCCGTGAAGGTGGTCTACAAAACCGACGAGGTGGATTACGCGACCCTGCTCGATACCTTCTGGCACAACATCGACCCCACCGATGACGGCGGGCAGTTCTGTGATCGCGGCGATTCCTATCGCAGCGAGATCTCCTATGTGAACGACGCCCAGAAGAAAGCCGCCGAACAGTCCAAGCAGGCCCTGCAGGACGACCCCGATGCGCCCTCGCCCATCGTGACCAAGATCGTGGCCGCTACCACCTTCTACCCGGCCGAGGACTACCATCAGGACTATTACAAGAAGAATCCGCTGCGCTACAAGTTCTATCGCAGTTCCTGCCGGCGCGACGCAGTACTGGAAAAACGCTGGGGCGCGGCGGCCGGCGGCCACCACTAGCCGTGCCACAATACGGCCATGCTCGATCGACTCCGCCGACGCGCCGCGGCTGCACGTAACCACGCCCGCAACGCGCTCACCAACGGCCGTGACTGGCTACGCAACGACCCGACGCTCTATCAGGCCGAGCGCACGCCGTATGAAGTAATCCATCGACTGGGGTTGATGGCGGTGCGCTATTACCCGCCGCTGGCAGAACACCAGATCCCGGTCGGCGACACGATCGCCGATGTGGCCCAATACGAACACGCTACCCCCGTCGTACTGGTGCCACCGCTGGCGGCCAGCACACTGATCTTCGATCTGCTACCCCAGAGAAGCCTGGTGCGCTACCTGCGCGCCCGCGGCTTTGCCGTTTATCTCGTCGACTGGGGCGAACCGCAACGCGCCGACGCCCATCTGGGCGTACGCGACTATGCCCTGCGTCTGCTGCCCGATGCACTGACCGCCGTACGTGCGCACAGCGCCAGTCCGGACGTGTCGCTCGTGGCCTACTGCATGGGTGGTTTGTTTTCGTTGCTTTATGCCGGCACGGGTCGGGATTACGGCATTCGCAATATCGTGACCATCGCCAGCCCGATCGATATGCACGATGCCACCCTCGCCGCGCGTGCCCTACGTGCGCTCAACGGCCCGGCCCGGCTGATTCGCCTGTATACGGCCTGGCGCATCCATCAGATCGACCCGCGTCTGATGCATGTGCCCGGCTGGCTCAATGGCCTGGCCTTCAAGCTCACCAACCCGATCGGCAGCCTGACCACCTATCTGACCTTGCTGCGCGGCCTCGACGATCGCGACTTCGTGGCCACCCATGCCACCTTTGGCCGTTGGATGGGCGACATGCTCGATTACCCGGGCGTGCTGGTCCAGGATTTCCTGGTCACGCTATGGATCGACAACGCCCTGGCCAGTGGCACCGTGCGCCTGGGCGAAGTCGAATCGGATCTGGCCAGTATCGATTGCCCGCTGTTGGCCATCGCCGGCGAATCCGACCAGTTGGTGGGCGTGGCGAGCGCGCGCCGGATCATGGCCCTGGTGACCAGCGAAGATCGCCGCTTCGAACTCGCACCCGGTGGCCATGCCGGCGTGTTCGCGGGCAGCGAGGCACCGGCACATACCTGGCGTATCGCCGCCGACTGGCTGGCCCAGCGTTCCGACTAGACCTCGTGATGCAGCGATTGCGCCGACGCCGCCGCCGTTGTACGTGCACAGGCCGCCGCGAACAGCGCCCCGCTGACGTTATGCCACACCGAAAACAAAGCGCCCGGCAGCGCGGCTGCGGCCGAAAAATACTGCTGTGCGAGCGCGACCGCCAGCCCCGAATTCTGCATGCCCACTTCGATAGCCAGCGTACGCGCGATACGCCGATCGCCCGTCACCAGGCGCGCCGCGCCATAGCCTGCGCCCAGCCCGATCAGGTTGTGCATTACCACAGCCGCGAGTACGACAGCCCCCATCGTGGCGATCGCGTCCGCGTTGAGGGCAACAATAATGGCGATCACCACCGCAATCGCGATCGATGACCCCAGCGCGCACCAGCCCTCGCGCGCAGGCCAGCGATTGCCAATCCAGAGATTGAGTGCCATGCCAGCCACCACCGGCACGATCACGATCCCGGCGATACTGAAAAGCATCGATGCCACCGGCACGGCCAGCTGCGAATCGGCATAAAGCCAGGTCAGCACCGGCGTTGCCACGACCGATACGAGCGTGGCGATACTCGTGAGCGTGATCGACAGCGCGACATCGCCACCGGCCAGAAAACAGATCACGTTGGAGGCGGTTCCGCCGGCGACGCTACCCACCAGAATCAGGCCCAGCGCCAGCGGCGCGTCCAGACCCAGCACGTGCGCGATGGCCCAGGCCGCGAAGGGCATCAGCCCGAACTGCAGCACGAGCCCCAGCAAGACCACCGGCCAACGCGCGATCGCACGGGAGAAATCCGTCGGCATGAGCGTCAGGCCCATGCCGAACATGATCACCACCAGTAGCGGCACGATCGCCGGCTTACCCGGCACGAAAAGCCAAGGCGCGGCATAGGCGACCAGCGCCAGCGCGCCGGCAAGCAACGGAAACACGATGGCGATACGGGCAGGCGATGGCGCGTTCATGACCGCGAACCGAGCACATCGAAGCCGGCCTCGACGAGTAACGCCGCTGTTTCGTAGAGCGGCAGCCCCATGACGCTGGAATAGCTGCCGTCGAGCCGCGCGATGAAAATCGCGCCGCGGCCCTGGATCGCATAACCGCCGGCCTTGCCGATCGGCTCGCCGCTGGCGATATAAGCGGCCTGCTCGGCGCAGGTGATCTCGCGCATGGTGACTTCGCTGACTGATATGCGGGATGTGCAGCGCCCGGCCACACATAGCGCCACCCCGCTGACCACGCGGTGGGTGGTACCGGACAGCGAGGCCAGCATCGTATCGGCCTCGCCGTCGTCGCCCGGTTTGCCGTAGAGCGTATCGCCCAGGGCCACGACCGTATCCGAGCCGAGCACCGCCTCGCCGGCATGGTCTGTAGCCAGCGCCTGGGCCTTGCCACGGGCCAGGCGCTCGGCCAGCGCTTCGGCGCTTTCGCCCGGCTGCGGGGTTTCGTCGATATCGGCCGCCTGTGCGCTATGGGCCACGCCGAGCTGATCGAGCAGTTTGGCGCGCTGCGGTGAAGCGGAGGCCAGAATCAGGCGGCGGCTCATAATGGTTTCACGTGGTCAGCCGGGTCGGCACAGGATGCGAATTCGATGAAAGCATCGCGCATGAGCCGGCCTGCATCGATGGCCTGTTGCCAGGCCGCCAGGCGTGCGTCGTCGCGCTGCGCATAGCGATAGAAATCCTTGCGGTCCGGCACGCGCCGGTCGACCAGACGATCGCGCAGCGCGGGCCCCGGGCCGATCAGCAACGTATTGGCGGCATGACGCGGGCGCCGCCAGGGCAGGCGTTTGTCGAACCAGCCCGGCACCAGGCGTTCGTCGTAATGCGGCATGAGCACCAGCGGAGCCTGGGTATCGGGCGCGAGCAGTGGCTGATCGATGTGATAGTCGACGATGCCGCCGTCGCGATAGACACCGGCCGGCGCGCCATCCGGGTCGACCACACCGCGCATCACCAGCGGCACGTTGCCGCTGGCATAGACCGCATCGCGTACGTTGGCCTCGGTGAGTTGCACGGTTCGTTCGCCCAGATGGGTATCGGCCCAACGCAAGCCGTTGCGCCCACGGGAGAACACCACGCGCTCGAAAAACCAGCGCAGGCTGTCGCGCGATACGGCATTGCCCAGCGCCCCCAGGCCGGAGCCGAGCATGAGCGGGCCGCGCGCCTCGGTGCGGGTCAGCGCACGCGAGCGAACCGTCAGCACGTGCAGACGAAAACGTGGATGGCCAAGGATGCCGTCGCGTACCGCGTCGGTGAGAAACGTATCCAGAATCGCACGGACCGTACCGCTGATCTCGTCGCGATCCGGCTTGGCGCTATAGAACTGATCCAGATAGGCTTTTTCCAGCCTGTCGATTGCGCTCGCGGGGTCATTTCGTTCACAGGCGGCCGCGAAGCGCCAGGCGCCGATCGATGACCCCACCAGATCGATCGGCTGGCTGGCGCCGTCGCGATGCAGCCAGTCGGAAAACAGATAACGATCCAGCGCCGACAGAATCAGCCACTTGGGTCCGCCGGCGGCGCCGGCCATCGCCCCGACATCGCCGGGCCTCAGGCCGTTGTTTTCCAGCACGGCGCGCGCGCCATGGCCTGCACGCAGGGTCAGTACGTCATTGAAATCCATCGGTCTCGCCCTCGTTCGCTGGGCGCATTCTAAGGAATCTGTGCACAACCTGTCGTGGTCGCGCCGGCGTGCTTTGCACATGGCTGGCAGACAAAGGCGCAGCGCAGCGTGCTGGTTGCACGGTGCGCCTGCCTCGACGCCGACCAGGCGCGCACAAAGCCGTGGGCCTCGACGGGGTCCGGTCTCGAACGCGAACCGCGAGAGGCTGTGCAGAAATTCCCTAGCGGGTGCGGCGCATATACGCGGCCCGATGCCGACGGCCGGCGTGATCTTACGCCAACCCGCGCTTTAGTCGACCGTGATGATCTTCAAAGCGTTGGTGCCACCGGGGCCGGTGAAATCGCCCTTGGTGACCAGCACGCGGTCGCCGCTTTCCAGATCGCCCCGCGCACGCAGGCAGGCCACGGCTTCATCGACCGGCACCACGCCGTTGAGCTCGGAGGGCGAGAAGGCCACCGGAAACACGTTGCGGCACAGCGCCAGATAGCGCTCCGACGCCGGGTACTGAGTCAACGCGAAAATCGGGATATGCGTATCCTGACGCGACATCAAAAGCGCCGTGGTGCCGGACTCGGTCAGCGCGATGATGGCATCGGCATGCATATGCCGCGCCGTATACATCGTGGCCATGGCGATGGCCTCGTCGGTGCGTTTGAAATGCGCAGCCAGCCCGCTGGCCGGCCGGTCGGCGGTGGCTTCGCGTTCGGCACCGACACAGATCTTGGCCATGGCCGCGACCGTCTGCACCGGATAACGCCCGACCGCGGTTTCGGCCGAGAGCATGACCGCATCGGTACCGTCGAGGGTGGCATTGGCCACGTCCAACACCTCGGCCCGAGTCGGGATCGGGTTTTCGATCATCGACTCCATCATCTGGGTGGCCGTAATCACCAGCCGGTTCATTTCGCGGGCGGTGGCGATAATGCGTTTCTGCACGCCGGGCAGTTCCGGATCGCCGATTTCCACGCCCAGATCGCCGCGCGCGACCATCACCGCGTCACTGGCCTGGATGATTTCGTCGAGGGCGGCGATCGCTTCGGCGCGTTCGATCTTGGCGCATAGTCGCGCCTGACCGCCCGCGGCTTCGAGGCGCTCGCGCGCTTCGTGCAGATCGGCCGCACTACGCACGAAGGACACGGCCAGATAGTCCACGTCCATTTCGGCGGCGACCTGGATATCGTCGAAGTCCTTTTCCGTGAGCCCGCCGGCCGACAATCCGCCACCGCGCAGATTCACGCCCTTGCGACCCGACAGCTTGCCGCCGACCTCGACCGTGCACTGGATACGGTGATCGTCGACTGCATCGACAGCCAGCGAAATCGCGCCATCGTTAATCAGCAGCTGACTGCCGGCCTTGACGTCGGCCAGCAGCGGCTCGTAATGAATGGCCACTGCATCGCGCGTGCCCGCATCGGCGGCCATCTGCGTATCGAGCGTGAATGGCTGACCGGTTTCGAGTTCGACCGCACCGTCCATGAAGGACTCGATCCGAATCTTCGGCCCCTGGAGGTCGGCCAGCACGGCAACGGGCAGCTGAAGTTCGGCTGCAGCCTCACGGACGCGGCGTACACGTTCGCGATGGTCGTCGGCTTCGCCATGCGAGAAATTGATTCGTACGACATTCACCCCGGCCGAGAGCAGTTTGGAGAGCACCTCGGGTGAATCCGAGGCCGGGCCGAGGGTCGCAACAATCTTGGTTTTTCGTTTCATGCTGCAAACGCTAGCACAGCGCCTGTGTTGGCGGGATGACAAGACAGGACAATCATGGTTTTAACCTGTACCCAAGCCTGCCGATGCGCCTGGACGGGTGCATTGCATAAACGGTTCGCAACCACTTCTCTTGCGAACTAGACTCGTGCGCCCATTCACGCCAACGCTGCTCATGCTGTCGCCAACGGAAGTGCTGCGCCGAGCCGGAATTCTGCTACTACTGTGGGTGGCCGGCATCTATATGCGCGCGCCGATTCTGATCGCGGCCCCCTTGGGCGAGCGTATTCGCGACGATCTGGGGTTTGGTCAAACGGCGTTGGGTGCGCTCACCACGCTACCGGTGTTCATGCTCGGCCTCGGCGCGCTGCCTGCCGCCTGGTTGATCGGCCGGTACGGGGCGCGCAACACATTGGTCGCGTCAGTTCTTCTTACCGGCGTGGCATCGATGCTGCGCGCGTTGGCGCCAGACATCGCCGTACTGCTGGGTTTAACCGCCGCGATGGGCCTGGGTATCGCCGCCATGCAACCGGCGCTGCCGGCTCTGGTCGGGCGTTGGTGCCCTTCGTTCGTGGCGCTGGGTGCAGCAATTTATATCAACGGCATGATGCTCGGCGAGTTCGTCGGGGCCGGTCTGACGCTTCCATTACTGTTACCCGCAGTAGGCGGCGACTGGCGCAGCGCCCTGGCCTGGTTTTCGCTGCCGGCTATTGCGTTGAGTCCGTTATTGCTGGGGCCACGACTGCACGGCAAGCGGCCTACCCAGCGCACGCGTGGTCTGCCTGCATTCGACGATCGTCTGCTCTGGCGTTTCGGGCTGCTGCTCGGTGCGACCGCAGCGACTTTTTTCGGCATGAATGCCTATATGGGCGTCCTACTCGAGCGCAAGGCATTGGGCGATGATCTCGCCACGATGCTGTTTGCGTTCAACCTGACCCAGCTCGTGACATCAATCGTGCTGGTGTTCGCCGTTCGCCATGTGTTGCGCCTGCCACGGCTGCTGGCACTGACATGTCTCGCCCATATCATCGGCCTTCTAGGCTTCCTGCTTGCGGACGGGCTGGCGCTACTCTACCCAGCTGCCGTGCTGCTGAGCCTGACTGCGGCACTCCAGCTGATCGTACTCACCGCCCTACCACCGCTACTGCGCGACGCCGACTCCGCCGGGCGACTTGCCGCCGGCATGCTCGCGGTCGGCTATATCCTCGGCTTTGCCGCACCGATCGCCGCCGGCGCAGCCGCCGACGCATTGGGCTCGCCGTATGCGGTCGTCGCCGTATTCCTGGCATTCAACACAGCCGTATTACCGCTTGCCTGGACGACGCGGACCGACCCCGAGTATTAATCCCGCAAAAAACCAGATTGCTCAACTCCTTGTTGATGCGTGCATGCCGGCTAAGTAGATCGTGGTCAGGCGCAGCCTGACCGCCCCTCGGCAGGACTTGAAACGATCTGCGCTTGATATGCCACGGCGTTGAAACAGCTGAGCGCGTCAGCTGCGCCAGCGCCAAAAAACAAGCCCCGTCGAAACGGGGCTTGTATCAAACGGCAGATTTTCGCTTCAAACCGCGCCTAGAACGTCGCCCAATCACCATCATCAATATCGATATCGCTTTTGACCGGCGCCGCAGCCGGCGTCGGCCGCGCTGACGGCGCTGACGGCGCAGCCGATACGCTCGGTGAAACAGACGCTGCCACCGGCTGTTCGTTTGCAACGGGCGCAGACTCGACCACATTGATATCGCCACGCAGCTTGAAGAATGCGACCTGACGCTTGAGCGCCTCGGCCTGTTCTTCGAGCGACCGGCTTGCGGCGGCGGATTCCTCGACCAACGAGGCGTTTTGCTGGGTCATGCTGTCCATTTGCGATACGGCCAGATTGACCTGTTCGATACCGCTGGACTGCTCGCTGCTCGCAGCAGCGATCTCGGCAATAATATCGCCGACCTTATGCACGCTCTCGACGATGCCGTCGAGCGTCTTGCCCGATAACGCCACCTGCTGTGAGCCATCGGCCACCTTCGCCGCACTGTCTTCCACCAGCGACTTGATGTCCTTGGCTGCCGCCGCACTCCGGCTGGCCAGATTGCGAACTTCCGAAGCGACCACGGCAAACCCGCGCCCCTGTTCACCCGCACGGGCGGCTTCCACAGAGGCATTCAAGGCCAGAAGATTGGTCTGGAAAGCAATATCGTCGATCAGACCGACGATCTCGCTGATCTTGCGGCTCGATGCATCGATCTCCTGCATGGCGGCGACCGCGCGCGATACCACCTCGCCACCTTCACTGGCCTGCGCCCGCACACCGTGCGCCAGCTGATTGGCCTGGGCGGCATTGTCGGCATTCTGCTTGACCGTAGAGGTCATCTGCTCCATCGAGGCCGCGGTTTCTTCAAGATTGGCCGCCTGTTCCTGGGTACGGCTGCTGAGTTCGTCGTTCCCCGAGGCGATCTGGCCGGCGCCGACGCTGACCGACTCGGAGCCTTGGCGCACGTTGGCGACAATCTCGGACAGCTTGGCCTGCATGTTTTTCAGGCTCTCGAGCATGCCGCCGAACTCATCCTTATATGGATTATGGACGTCGTTCTCGAGGTGACCGTCAGCGATCGAGCCGACCAGTCGACGCGCTTGATCGAGCGGCCGGGTAATCATGCGCGTGATCACGACCATGATGCCGAGAGTGAAGAGCGCCACCACGACAAGTGTCGCAACGATGATGTTGCGGCTGGTCGCGACCGTAGCCTGCCCTTGCGCAAAGAACGCACCGGCGCGCTCGGTCTGAAAGGTGGCCAATTCATCCATGTAACCGACCAGCGTCTCGAAGGCGGGCGCCACATCGACCGCGTAGAGGGCCTGCGCCTGATAGGTTTCGCCGGATTGCATCGGCTCGACGATCGTCTTGAGCACCGGCATGAATTCCTTGAACTTCGCTGCCGCCTGGTCGGCCTTGGCCCGCTCTTCGGGGCCGGTCAGCAACGCCGGATAGTAGTCGCTCCAGACGCGCGTGATCTTCGCGATATTGTTGTCGATGGATTGCGCCAGTTCGGTGCCGTCGTCGTTAAACATGAGGGCGGTCTGAACGTCGCGGCGTATCGTATTGAACGTATCGATGAGGACGTTGACCTCGATAACGCCTTTCAGGTTTTTCGAATAGATCCGATCGGTGACGGAAGCCACCTGGCTGTTGCTATAAAGCGAAAACGCGCCGAGCGCTAGTACCAGAATGGTAATCACACCGAAGCCCAACCCTAGCTTCCCCTTCACACTTTTCATCATTGCGAACCTGCCTGTTCAGTACCCGTATTCCCGCGGTTTCGGCCAGCGCGAACACAGGTTCGATACGCCTTCGGCGGGGGTTGTTATTACGATTATTGGAATGCTGGCCACGCGGATGACGTTCGAACATCGCGCAGATGGCAGCTTTAGCACCCGGTACCTATCGGCGTAGCGCCGTATTGCTTGAGCGGCTTGCGCTAGCGCGCGATCGAGCACGTTCGCAGGCAAAATCAAACAGCCGCGCCGGCATGCCTTGCCTGCAGCGGCGAGTACTGTGGAGCTCGGCGCGCGAATGACGCCGGCACGCAAACCGCTAGCGACCGATAACGGTTATCGAGTCGAAAAGCAGGGGGTCACAGGAGCGATCGTAAGCGCCGCCGAGGCAAGCGCCCGGCTCGTTGCTCGGGAACAATCATGCGACTCGTCTTGTGCACAATCGTGTCGGCGACGCATGGTCATCAAGCGCTTCGCGGACACGATCAAAGCGGCAGCGTAGAAAAGTATCTCCCGATCCTAGTGCTCGGTAAGCATTGCGCGCAGACGCGATACGGCTTGGCTGTGTAGCTGACATACGCGAGACTCGCTCACGCCCAGCACCACGCCGATTTCCTTGAGGTTGAGATCTTCCTGGTAGTAAAGACCCAGCAGCAGTTTTTCGCGCTCAGGCAGTTCGTCGATCGCTTCGGCTAATTGCTCGCGATCGCCAAACGCCAGAAGCGCATCGAGCGGGTTGGTCGAGGTATCGACGTCCGCCGAGACCACGGAGGCCGCTGTCTCTTCGGTACCGCTTTCCTCGAAGGCCTCGATGAAGCCGTTGTTCACATCGTGCAGTAGACGATGATATTCGTCGATCGGCATATCGAGTTCTTCGGCAATTTCCCGATCGGTAGCCTGGCGGCCATAACGGTGTTCGAGACGCTGGATTGCGCGATCGACGTCACGACTGGCACGACGCACGCTACGTGGCAACCAGTCGCGGCTTCGCAACTCGTCGATCATCGTGCCTTTCACACGCTGGGACGCATAGGTCGCGAATGAGGCCCCCTGGGAAGCATCGAAGCGGTTGAAGGCATCCAGCAGCCCCACCATGCCCGCCTGGATCAGGTCATCCAGCTCGACACTGGCCGGCAGGCGCACCTGCAGCGACAGCGCATGCCGTCTGACCAACGGCAGATACTGTTCCACTGCCTGGGACCGATCGATCTTGCCTTGAGCCGTATACATAGGTGATGCGCCTGAATGGTCAACCGCTGGCTACGCATGGCACGTCCAACGCGGTTGGTTTTCCGATGCAGGCAATCTTAGGCGCTGGCAATAGCCGGCGATTGGCGAATTAAGCGCAGGTTTCGGCCCCTTCTCGACGAATAGCACTTGCATACCGGGCCACCCTAACTAAATTAGCGGCAAGCAACGCTTCTTCATTCTGAGCTGGCCCCCATCCATTGGACAGTCCGCAGCGATTTTTAAGTGATGACCGGCTAGGTTAAGCCGCCTGCGGTAGCGGCTGGGCGTTGAAGTAGACCTGATCGGGCGTGGCTCGATCAAGGCCCTGATGATGGCGCTTGGCGTTGTAGAAGGCGAAGTAATCAGCCAAGCCCGCTTTGGCGTCGCGCCCACTGTCATAGGCTTTCAAATACACCTCCTCATACTTCACGCTGCGCCAGAGCCGTTCGATGAAGACGTTATCCATCCAGCGCCCGACCGGTGAAGGCGTTACCCGTGAATTGGCTGCCCTGATCCGTGTTGAAGATGTCGGGCGCTCCGTAGCGTGCGACCGCGCGCTGCAGGGCATCGACGCAGAACGCGTCGTCGAGCGTGTTCGAAATCTGCCAGGCCAGGACCTTGCGCGACCACCAGTCCATGACGGCGACCAGGTATAAAAAACCGCGCGCCATGGGCAAGTACGTGATATCGCTGGCCCAGACCTGGTTGGGTCGATCGATCTTCAGACCCCGCAGGCGATACGGATAGATCCGATGCCCGCTGCCGGTCGTGACAAGCGCGGCTTCGGATACAAGGCGGTGATCCCCATGATACGCATCAAACGCTGTATGCGCTTGCGATTGATCACCAGGCCGTCTTCATCAGCCAGTGCATCGGCAATGCGTCGGCTGCCGAGAAACGGCCGCTCGAGGTGCAGCACGTCGATACGCTGCATAAGCCTGTGATCGGCATCCGATACCGGCTTGTGCCGATAGTAGACCGTCGATCGGGCGACATCGAGGACACGGCATTGGCGTGTGATCGGCAATGTGTGGCCGGGATCGATCATGGCTCACCGATCTTGGCATGCAGCGAGTCGATCTGGGCTTGGTTATCCGACGTCGATGGTCCCTTGTCGAACGTCTCGGTCGCGCCTTCGACCAGCTGGCGTTTCCATTGCATGATCTGGTTCGCATGCACGTCGAACTGCTGAGCCAGTTCGGCGAGCGTTCGATCGCCTTGCACGGCGGCGAGTGCCACCTTCGCCTTGAAGGCCGGTGAATGATTACGGCGTTTGCGTCGCATAGTTGCTCCTTGGCCGGGTGCGGCCATTAGGGAGCAGATCATCACTTAGCGCTCTGTCCGAATTATGGGGGCCAGTTCAAACGCCGTACGCGAGAATTAAAAATAATTTTTCAGGACCGCGCTAAAGAAAAAAACCAGTGGGGCGATATGACACCAGCGGCGCGATATTCGACGTCGCATCAGCCACCGGACCTATCCGGCAGTCAACAAGACTACAAACACAGGAAACATCGCCATGTCATTCGTCATCAACACGAACACCCTTTCTCTGACCGCCCAGCAGAACCTCAACCAGTCCCAGAAGACCCTCAACAGCGCCATTGAGCGCCTGTCTTCGGGCAGCAAGATCAACTCTGCCAAGGACGATGCAGCCGGCCAGGCCATCTCTAATCGGATGACCTCGCAGATCAACGGTCTGCAGCAGGCCTCGTCGAATGCTAACGATGGCATCTCGCTGGCTCAGACCGCAGAAGGCGCGCTCAATCAGATTAACGACAATCTGCAGCGCGTTCGCGAACTGACCGTACAGGCCCAGAACGGTACTAATTCTGCTAGCGACATCGACTCCATTCAGCAGGAAGTCAACGAGCGTCTGGCCGAAATCACGCGCGTGACCGAGCAGACTGAATTCAACGGTATCTCTGTACTTGAAGGCAGTGGCAAGAGCTTCAGCATCCAGGTCGGGGCGCAGGACGATCAAACCATCAGCATCACGATGAACGACTCGGCCGGTTGGAACTTGGCCGCGAATGGCACCACCGGCGCTGGCTCACTTGGTTTGGTCAACGGCGAAGCACGCTCGGTTGACGCCGAAGGTTTCGACGTGTTGTCGGCAGCGGCAGGATCGGCCACTGCCGCAGGCCTTAGTGCGATCACGGCGGGCAATGAAGGCGCCAACGGCCTTCAGCTAACCTCTGCCGAGGTTGTCGAATATACGGATACGTCCGGCAAGACCGCCTATGCGCTGCGTGAATCGACCGGCAATGGGGATGCCTATGCCGTAACCTTTGATGTAGATGGAAACGCAACGCTGGGTGCAGAGCTCTCGGCCGGCAACACTGCGCTGGCCAACGATATTGCGACGGATGGTTCCGCCGCTGTGGCTGACGGCGCTACCATCACGGTACCGGGCGATAGCAACGCCCTGAGCACGCTTGACGCCGCGCTGAAGTCTGTAGATGAACAGCGTAGTGGGCTGGGCGCCGCGCAAAACCGCCTGGATTCGGCTATCAACAATATCGATACAACGTCGCTCAACATCTCCTCAGCCCGTTCGCGTATCACCGATGCAGACTACGCCACGGAAGTGTCCAACATGTCCAAGGCCCAGATCCTGCAGCAGGCCGGCACCTCCGTGCTGGCCCAGGCCAATCAGACCACGCAGGGCGTACTTTCCCTGCTCCGGTAAGCCTCGGCTATACCGATTCGCTCACGCGAAACACAAAGGGCGCCTTCGGGCGCCCTTTTTATTGGCCTGTTTATTACCCTGGCGTGCATAGACGATTTATCCGGGTTGACAGCGCGCGTCGGCGAACCGATTCGTGCAGCGGAACCGGTCAAAAAAGTCGTTGCAAACAGCTCATAACGCCAACTGTTTCGGCGCTGGATTCATTGCGTCAGAAACCCAGGAACAACATATCCAGCGCAACTGAAATGGCATGCTGTTGTTCGGCAAGGCTGCATACCGTTGGGCCTAGCTCGGACTCGGGCACGGCTGCGATGTACTGCGTGGCCATGACCACTTGGGTTCGTTTGACTTCGAACTCGGGATTCAACCTTTCGGCAGGACGCGGCGCCGCGGCTTTCGGCAACAAGGGCACAACCATACGCGTATTCAGGCCGCTGAGAAGATCCGATTAAACGTCCAGCAGATAACCGCTTCCACCCTGGTTTCGGCACACATCGAACCGTGCCATTAGGGGGCTGCTGAAATAGCCGCAAAATCTATTCGCGTCGTCGCGACTGAAGAGATCGACCGCTCTTGATTGGTCATTTTTTGTTCAGTTTGGTGGGTTAAACCGCTCGAATCGCGGTTTTCAGACACAGCAGTGCCACAGCAAGAGCTCATGCAGCCTCCAATGCGGCGATGCGCACGAGGTTATAACTGGTGAACACCAGCGTGGCCTGGGCGCCGACCCTGGCCAGCCCGCGCAGCATCGTTTGTTTGAGCGGGCGATTGAATTTGCCCCAACCGAATGGCGTTTCCACGCGGTGGCGTGCGTTACGTGATTGGGCGTAACCCGCGTGACGCGTGGTCCGGGCATCGATCGCCGAGCGTCGCCCGCGGGTATGTTGGGCCACGTGCGGCGTGACGTTGGCCGCTCGCGCGCCCGCCACAAAGCGCTTTTGATCGTAGCTCTTGTCGGCCGCTACGCTCAGGCGGCGTGTACCCGGCCTTTTATCAAGCATCGTCAATGCGGCATCGACTTCGGCGGTGCCACTGGCCACCGTGGTTTGGCTATCGACCACCCGCGCATGCCGATTGTCGGTGAGCACATGGCCGATATAGCACAGACGACTCGCCTGGCCCGGGGCTTTCTTGTAGAGCCGGGCATCGGGGTCGGTCTTGCATGCGTGCGTGTGCGAGCGGCGCTTGTCGCCCTTGAAGTTCGGCGGCCCTGTGGGCGGTTCGTCGTCATCGTCCTTGCGTCGATAGCTGCCCATCGAAGCCCAGGCATCGATCAAGGTGCCATCCACGCAGAAATGCTGATCGGATAGCAGTCGACGCTGGCGTGCCTGATCGACCACGGCTTCGAGCAAACGAGCGGTCATGTCGCTATCGATGAAGCGCTGACGGTTCTTGGTAAACGTGGTGGCATCCCAGATCGCGTCGTCCAGCGACAAACCGACGAACCAGCGATAGCGCATGTTGTAGCGCATCTGCTCAACGAGCTGGCGCTCGGAGCGGATCGAGTACAACACCTGCAGCAACAACGCCCGGATCAGGCGCTCGGGCGCAATCCCGGGGCGGCCTGTATGCGAGTAACCGACCGTGAGCGTGCCTTGCATCGAATCCAGGGCCGCATCGACGAGTGATCGGATCCGGCGTAACGGGTGATCCGCAGGCACGAAATCGGCAGTCTGGGAATACGAAAACAGGCACGGCTGTTCGGCATCCGGGCTACGCATCAGGCGGCTTCCTTGTGGCTTCGAGTCACGATAGTGTCGCGTAAATCCGGCGGGTTTTTCAGCAGCCCCTTAGAACTGGCGATGTCGGTAGAGCGGCAGCCCATTCAATGCAACATATTCGTTGGAGCTATCCAATGCTGCTTGATTGGCCTGAAGCCACCGTTGCTGTTTCGACCGTCTCACCGCTTCAGCAATACCGGCCTCAGCAGATCGCGACATATTTACCCCCAGCGCCCTAGCCTCTTCAAGCAAGGCGCTATCCAAAGATAAGTTCGTCGGTCTTCTCGCGTGCTTTATCGATTCAGTCATGGGCGGTTCCCCACTTTTCTACTGAGCAGGCACCTACATGTCTTACGCGCATGAAATATGCGCATCAGTGTTCGCATCGTGCGAGCCTATCCAAAGTATCTAACGGGGCCAAACCCACTCAGAAAATCGCCGATCTGCGCAGCGATCTCGGTGCGGTCCAGAACCGTCTGGACTCGGCGATCAACAATATCTTCCCGGCCCGTTCGCGCATCACCGATGCCGACTACGCCACCGCCATGTCGAACAGTTCGACGGCGACCAGCGCAGGCGTTGGGCACCAGGGCGTGGCTATCGATTTGGCAGAAGCGGATGGTATGATTTTGTCATACTGCAACTGCTTTACGAGCGCCTGCTATGAGCATGCACCGGAAAACCATCACCCTGACTGAACAACAAGACGGCTGGGTGAAAAGCCAGATTGAAAGCGGTCATTTCGGTAGTGATAGCGAGTATATCCGCCATCTAATCCGGGAAGATCAGCGAGCCCAAGAACGTCTTGCGACGCTAAGGCAGGCCCTCGCCGAGGGTGAGTCAAGCGGGACGCCTAAGCGCCTCGATATGTCGGCTATCAAGGCGGCTGGACGCGGGTAAGTAGTGCTCAAGCTGAGCATCACGCCGAAGGCGGAATCAGACCTCGTCGGGATATGGGTTTACACCTGCGATGAATGGGGTGCCGATCAGGCGGATATCTACCTGGATCAGCTCGAGACTGGCATGAAACAGCCGATTAGCTACCCCTTGCTCGGCGCGAACTACACCCACGTGCTGCCCGGGTATTGCAGATTACAGGTCGAGCATCACGCGGTTTTCTATCAAGTGCTCGAACCGGAAGTGCTAGTTGTTCGTGTGCTGCACGAGGACATGGATGCACCGAAAAGGCTTCTGGCTTAGGAGAAAGGGTTAGATTCATTTAACGAAGCGATCTACCTTTTGCTTGTATGGTTCTACCCGATACAGCGCGAAAACGGAAAGGCCCAACCTGCACAAAGCGCGTGTCCCGCATTCGAGCGCCGCGACCTTTTATGTACGGGTCAGGCAGTTGCTTCGAGCGATGCCAATAAAAAGAGCGCCCGAAGGCGCCCTTTTCTCATCCGCGATGAACGCACGGCAACGCTACACCTGCATGTTCATGATCTCGCGATACGCGCTTACGACACGGTTTCGCACTTGCACGCCCATTTCGAATCCGAGACTGGCCTTCTGCATATCGACCATCACATCGTTGATGCCCACCCCCGGCACGCCACGCTCGAAGGCATGCCCTTGCGCGTGTGCGGCCTGTTTCATGCCGTCGATACGGTCGATTGCAGCGACCAGCGCGTTGGAAAAGTCCACGGCTTCGGCCTTTTCGCCGCTCTTCGCCACCGCCTGGGGACCGGCCTGCACGCCCGGCTGCACGCCGCCCGGGCCGGCCTGATTCGCAGTGGACTGAAGCTGTTGCAACACGCTGTTGAGATTGACTGCGGAGATACTCATTAAGCCCTACCCTCGTGAAATGCGACCGGGGCACGTCGGCCGAATTGGCACGGCACCCCATTTGACGAATTGCAGAGTAGCGCAGACGCAAGCGATCTAATCCGCTCAATTGCCGCCCAAAAAGTGGGCTTATTCCTCCTTTGATTTTTTCTCAGTGCTGAATAATGGCCTTCGTCCTGCTGGGGCTGCGGCGCACGTGTGCGGCATCATCGGCAGGTGGCAGGGGCCGGGCTCGACTACGACAAGCCGCGGCAATCGCACATCAAGCAACGAGGAAAGAGCATGGCGACAGCGGATACGGCAGTCGCAGCAGCCGAGGCCAAGCCCGGCGTGCTGGAGCAGCTACGCGCGAATCCGCGTCTGCCGTTAATCGTGGGTGTCGCGATTGCCGTGACCCTATTGGTGGCCATGGCGTTGTGGACCATGGGTCCTAGTTACGGCGTGCTGTTCTCGAACTTGAGCGATCGCGACGGCGGCGAAATCATCGCTGAACTCGAGCAGAGGCAGGTGCCCTACAAGTTCGCGGGCAACGGCAATACGATCATGGTCCCGACCGACATGATCGACCGTACGCGCCTGCAGCTCGCCGGCGAAGGCCTGCCCAACGGCGGCGGCGTCGGCTTCGAGTTGATGGACAATCAGTCCTTCGGCATCAGCCAGTTCGCCGAACACGTCAACTACAAGCGCGCGCTCGAAGGCGAGCTGGCGCGCTCCATCGAGAGCATGGACGCCGTCGCCAAGGCGCGCGTACATCTGGCCATTCCGGAATCCTCGGTATTCGTGCGCGAACGCGAGAAACCGACGGCCTCGATCGTGCTGGATCTCTATCGTGGCCGCGCAATCAGCGACGGTCAGGTCACCGCCATCGTCAATCTGGTAGCCAGCAGTGTGACCAATATGCCGGTCGACGGCGTGACCGTGGTCGACGGTGCCGGCAAGCTGTTGTCGAACAATGCCGCGAGTGCCGACAATGCGGTCGACGGCGCTCAGCTGGAATATGTCGATCGTATCGAGCACAGCTATCGCGATCGTATCGAATCGATCCTCGCGCCGATCGTCGGCCGCGACAATATTCGTGCGCGCGTGGTCGCCGACGTGGATTTCTCGTCCAACGAGCAGACCCAGGAACTCTATACCCCCAACGGCGATCCGTCCCAGGCCGCAATTCGTAGCGAACAGCGCAGTTCCACGCGCACCAACGGCGGGCCGGCGACCGGCGGTGTGCCCGGTGCGCTGAGCAACCAGCCCAGCCCGGAAATCGATTCGCCGATCAACAACCAGAACAAGACCACGACCGCCCAGACCGGCGGCAAGGACGGCGCCAAAGGCTCGACGGTGAGCAACGCCACCATCAACTATGAGGTCAACCGCACCATTCGCCACACGCGCGAACAAAGCGGTCAGGTCCAGCGCCTGTCGGCCGCCGTGGTGGTCAACTATCCGATGCAGGCCAATGCCGAAGGCGAAATGCAGCCCATGCCCCTGAGCGCGGAGCAGATGGCCCAGATCAAGAGTCTGGTGCGCGAAGCGATGGGCTTTTCGGCCGAACGGGGCGACTCGCTGGAAGTGATCAACATGCCGTTCACCGACCAGCCCGACACCGTCGTCGAACCCAGCATGCCCTGGTGGCAGGATCGCCAGCTCATTTCCATGGTCGAAAGCGCGGTCAAGTATCTACTGCTGGCGATCGTGGCCTGGATCGTGTGGCGCCGACTGGTCAAACCGCTACTTGACCAGGTGCCGCGTCCGCCGGTACGTCTGGCCGATGCCGAGGCCGGTGAAATGGCCCGCGATACGGACGAAGACGACGACACCGGCGAGTTGCGTGCGGCCATCGAAGCCGGCCGCGGCAAGCGCCGGCAACAGGACGCCTTGCTCAACACGACGCGCGAAGCCGCCAAGAACGACCCCAAGCTGGTCGCCGCCATCATCAAGAGCTGGATGCATAGCAATGCCTAGACAGATGTTCAACGAAGCCGGTAGCGAGCGCGGCGCCATCCTCATGATGACGCTCGACGAAGACACTGCCGCTGATGTGTTCAAGCACCTGTCCACGCGCGACGCCCAGGAACTGGGCGCGCGCATGGCCGGTCTGCGCAACATCTCGAACGAGCAGATCACCGAAGTGCTCAACGAATTCCACGAGGAATTCGAGCAGGTCAGCGCGGTGAGCATGAACTCCAGCGAACACATCCGTTCGGTTCTGACCAAGGCCATGGGCGCCGAGCGCGCAGCGAGTCTGCTCGAGGACATCTTCGACGCCCAGGAAGGCACGGGTATCGACGCGCTGAACATGATGGAGCCGACCGTGGTCGCGGAAATGATCCGCGACGAACACCCGCAGATCATCGCCACCATCATGGTGCATCTGGAACGCGGCCAGGCCGCGGAAGTGCTCATGCACTTCGACGAACATCTGCGCAACGACGTGGTGCTGCGCGTTTCGACGTTTTCCGGCGTACAGCCCGCTGCGCTGCAGGAACTCACGGAAGTGCTGTCCGGGCTGCTCGACGGGCAGAATCTCAAGCGCAGCAAGATGGGCGGTGTTCAGACCGCCGCCGAGATCCTCAACCTGATGAACTCGGCCAACGAGGAAAGCGTGCTCGAGAGCGTGCGTGCGCACGACGACAGTCTGGCCCAGAAGATCATCGACCAGATGTTCGTATTCGAGGATCTGGCCAGCGCCGACGATCGCACCATCCAGCGCCTGCTCCAGGAAGTCGACCAGAACAGCCTGGTGGTCGCGCTCAAGGGCACGCAAGAGGAACTGATCTCGCGCTTTACCTCGAACATGGCCAATCGCGCGGCCGAAATGTTGCGCGAAGACATGGATCTGCGCGGCCCGATTCGCGTGTCGCAGGTCGAAACCGAACGCAAGGCCATTCTGCAGACCGTGCGCCGTCTGGCCGACGCCGGCGAAATCACGCTAAGCAAGGAAGACGACGAGTATGTCTGATCGCTCGAGCGCGCGAAAAGATGCCTGGCGCCCCTGGCAGATGGGCGCGCTCGAACGGCGCATGCCGCGCCGTAATATTGACGATGCCACGGATGCGCCGGCACGCCGGCGCGAGGATGCCATCAGCTTCGCGCTGTTCGAGCTCGCCAAGGAAGAGGCAGTGGCCAAGGGCCACGAGGCCGGTTATGCCGAGGGCCTGGAACAAGGCCGAGAAGAAGGAAAGGCCGAGGCCAAAGCGGAACACGAACAACGTCTGGCCGCCGAGCTCGAAACGCTTCTCGCCCCGATTCGCGAGTTGAGCGGCTCGTTTCGCTCGGCTGTGGACAGCCTTAACGACAAGGTCTCCTACGAACTCGTCGAGCTCGCGCTTGAAGCAGGCCAGAAACTCGCAGGCCGGGCATTACAGCTCAAACCCGAACACATCCTCGATGACATCGAGGAGCTGATGGCCGAAAACCCGACCATCGGCGGCAATCCGACGCTGTATGTGAATATCGAGGATCACGCGCTGGTCGAATCACATCTATCGCAGACACTTCAGGCCGCTGGCTGGGAACTACGCCCCGATATGGGGCTGGCACGCGGCGATTGTCGTGTCGAAAGCGAACAGCGCGCCGTCGACGCCACGGGCGGCGATCGCTGGAGCCGACTGTTGCATACCGTCGGGCATGGAGAAGAGTCATGACCGGAAATCCCAGCACTGCTCAGCAGTGGATCGAAAATCTGCGCGAGGCCCGACAACGCGTAACCAGCCTTTCACGCACCCGCCAGGGCGGACGCCTGACTCGCGCCACGGGCCTGGTGCTCGAAGCCGTGGGCCTACAGCTGCCGCTGGGCGCGCATTGCATTGTTGAAATCCGCGGCGGCAACGATTTCGCTGAAGCCGAGGTGGTGGGCTTCAATCAGGAAAAACTGCTGCTCATGCCGTTCGTCGATACCGCCGAAATGGTGCCAGGCGCGCGCGTATGGGCCACCCTGCCCCCGCCGGGCGCGCAGGCGATCGGCAGCAAGCGCGTGCCCGTGGGCGACAGTCTGCTCGGGCGCGTGGTCGATGCGCGCGGGCGTGTACTCGACGGGCGCGGCCCGTTGCACGGCCCGGCCCATGCAACACTGGCCGCGCCGCGTCTGAACCCGCTCGATCGCGAACCCATCCACGAAGTGCTGGATGTGGGTGTCCGCGCGATCAATGCGCTGCTGACGGTCGGGCGCGGGCAGCGCCTGGGCCTGTTCGCCGGCTCCGGCGTGGGCAAGAGCGTGTTGCTGGGCATGATGGCGCGTTTCACCCAGGCCGACGTCATCGTGGTCGGGCTCATCGGCGAGCGCGGGCGCGAGGTCAAGGACTTCATCGACAACATTCTCGGCACCGAAGGCCTCAAACGGGCGGTGGTCGTGGCCGCGCCGGCCGACGACTCTGCCCTGCTGCGACTGCAGGGCGCGGATTATGCGACCCGTCTGGCCGAGGATTTTCGCGAGCGCGGCAAGAACGTGCTGCTGATCATGGACTCGCTGACTCGCTATGCCATGGCCCAGCGCGAAATCGCCCTGGCCATCGGCGAGCCGCCGGCGACCAAGGGCTATCCACCGTCGGTATTCGCCAAACTGCCCAAACTGGTCGAGCGCGCCGGTAACGATGCGCCCGGCAAGGGCTCGATCACGGCCTTCTATACCGTGCTCACCGAAGGCGACGACCAGCAGGACCCGATCGCCGACTCCGCGCGCGCCATTCTCGACGGCCATTTCGTGCTGTCGCGCCAGCTGGCCGAATCCGGCCATTATCCGGCTATCGATATCGAAGCCTCGATAAGCCGCGCTATGACCGCGCTTATCGACGAAATGCATCTGTCGCGTATCCAGTACTTTAAGCAAATGCTCTCTCGCTACCAGCGCAATCGCGACCTGATCAGCGTGGGCGCCTATGCCAAGGGCAGCGACCCGTTGCTCGATCAGGCCATCGAGATGTACCCGCAGCTCGAAGCCTTTTTGCAGCAATCGATGAATCAACGCGCCGACTTCGAACACGCCAGCGAGCACCTGGCCCAACTGCTACCGCAACGAACCAATCACTAGAACATGGCCAAGACATCCGCACTCGATACGCTCATCGACCTGGCAACCGACGACCGCGACGCGGCCGCGGTCAAGCTCGGCCAGCTGCGCCAGGATCACCTGCAGACCGAGCAGAAGCTGGAAGCGCTGCTGGGCTATCACGCCGAATATCAGCGTCGTCTGGATGAAGCCATGACCATGGGCATGAGTATTGCCACGCTGCAGAATTACCAGCGCTTCATTGCCTCGCTGGAACACGCCATCGAGGCACAACGCGGCGCTGTCAATCAAAGCGAACGCCGTATCGAGCACGGCAACGAAGACTGGCGTGCACGCCAGAAACGCCTGAACTCTTACGACGTGCTGGCCGTGCGCCGGCGCGAAGCCGCCGAAAAAGCCGAGGCCCGGCGCGAACAGCGCCAGACCGATGAATTCGCCAGCCGCGCGCTGTCCGCCGGCCTGTATCAATAAGCCCGCGCGGCTCACGGGATCGTGATATGAGTATTCAACTGGTCAACAAGATTGCACCGACGTCGACCGAGGGTCCGGCGAAGGCCGGGCCGGCGGGCGACAAGCCCCAGGGCGAGGCCAGTTTCTCGGCCGTGCTGGCTGATCGCCGGCGCGCGGATACGCCCGCCGATACGCGTACCACCGATGCGCCGAAGCAGGCGCCGTCCAGCCCGCAAGCGCGCATCGCGCAGCTGACAGACAAACAACAGGCAGGCGCCGATGGCGATGGCGTGCCCCGCGATACCGCGGCCAAACGCCACGGGGACATCGACCTGGCCAGCGCGAAAACGCGGCCAGCGCGTGGCGACCAGATTGCGCTGACCGATCTGACGGGCGAGGCCCGGCCGGCCGGCGACACGCGCCCCAGTGATCTTGCCGAGACGCTCGATCTCGAGCCCGCCACGCAGGCCGAACCGGCGCATGCGTCGAGCCACGACGAGGCGTCCGATAACGATGCGACCGTCTTTGCCGATATCCGCTGGCACACGATCGCCGTGTCGCTACAGCACAATACGGGCACTGCCGTAGCGGCCAAAGGCGCTTTGCCAGCCGGCGCCCACACCGCCATCAATGCCAGCGCAGCCGATACGCGCATGGCTGGCGCCACCACCGACCTGCAACTGGCCCTGTCGGGTACAGGCCAGGCTGGCGCACAGGATGGACGCGCCGCGATCGAGTGGCGCACGCTGGATACACGCAGCGCCCGGGCTGGCCGGGCCGACAACGACAGCGGTCTGCGGCTTGCCGCCGCCGGCGATGCGGCGCTGACCCGACAGGGCGACGAGGCGCTCGCCGCCGATCGATCCCGTATCGCCTTCGGTGCGCAGCATATGCCCACCGACGCACGTAATAATCCGGCCGCCTGGGCCGCCTTTACCGGCGATGCGCAGACTCAGAGCTTCGGCAAGCGTTTTGCCACCGCCGCGGGCACCGAGGCCACCGACGCTGCCGATCTGAAATCGCTGCCGGGTACGGCAACGAGCCTCCAGGCGGGCACGAACCCCGCGCTTGCGACAAGCGCGCCGGCCGCGACGCTGAGCGCCAATATCAACGCGCCGCTGGGCAGCGAAGCCTGGAAGCAGGCGATCAACCAGCAGGCCCTGCGGCTGAGCCACGTCGGCGATGGCGCAGCCGAACTCACGCTCTATCCGCGTGAACTGGGCCAGCTGCATGTATCACTGAAGATGGGTGAACACGCGCAGCTGCACTTCGCCTCGGCGCATGCCGATGTGCGGGCCGCCGTGGAAGCTGCACTGCCCCAGTTGCGCCAGACCCTGGCGGACAACGGGATCAACCTCGGCCAGACCTCGGTCAGCGATCAGGGCACGAATTCGAACGCATCGAACGGGGATGGCAGTGGCCGCGCTCAGGGTGGGCGCATGCCGGCCGATAGCACGGACGTCGCCAGCGCCGATACGCTGACCGCGCCAGTCGCGGTGACCACGCTCGCCGGGCGCACGCTCGACGGCGGCATCGACATCTTCGCCTAGTCATCGCAAACCCGGCCGTTTTATACCGGCCCGAACAGGATACCTCTCGTCATGGCCACATCGCCCCCCAACGCTGCCGGCGGCAATCGCATGCTCTGGCTGATCATCATGGCGCTGGCGCTGATCATCGTGACCGGTGCGGCGATCGGCGGCACGTATTTCTTCATGAGCGACGACGATCAGGCCGCGGCTGAGCCAGCGCACGCAGCACCCGTGCCCAAACCGGCGCCGGTATTCGTCGAAATCAAGCCGTTCACGGCCAACCTGCGCGATCCACGCGGGCGTATCCTGTATGTTCGTATCGCCGTTAAGGTCGACGATGACAAGGCGGCAGAAAAACTTGCCGAGCACATGCCCCAGGTACGCAACCGGATTCTCATGACGATCGCCGACACCCAGGCCGACAACCTGACCAGCGCCAACGGCAAGCAGTCGCTGGCCAACAGCTTGCAGGTCGCCATCGCCCGGCCCTTCGACGAAGACGAAGACGCGATCGGCGTGCAGGAAGTCCTTTTCACCGATTTCATCGTTCAATAGGCCGCGCTCGTGTCCAACGACGACATGCTATCGCAGGACGAAATCGATTCGCTGATGCTCGGCGTCAGCGGCGATGACGAACCGTCCGCCTCCCAGACCGATAACGGTGGCAAGCGCATTCGTCCGTTCGATCCGAACGACCAGCAGCGCGTGGTCCACGGGCGCCTGCATGCCTTCGATATCATCAACGAACGCTTTGCGCGGCGTTTTCGCATGTCGCTGTTCAACCTGATCCGGCGCAATGCGGATATCACCGTCGGCCGTATCAAGATCCAGAAATACAAGGACTTCACCCGCAATCTGCCGGTACCGGCCAATATCAACCTCATCAGCATCAAGCCGCTGCGCGGCAATGCGCTGGTGGTGTTTCCGCCAAATCTGGTCTATCTGGTGGTGGACAGCCTGTTCGGCGGCGATGGGCGCTTTCTCACCCGCTCGGAAGGCCGCGAGTTCACGCATACCGAACAGCGCATCATCCAGCGCCTGTTGTCGCTGGCACTGGAAAGCTATGCCGAAGGCTGGAAGAGCGTCTATCCGGTGGAGCTGGAGTATCAGCGCGCCGAAATGCAGGTGAAATTCACCAATATCACCAATAACGACAACGAACTGGTGATCAGCTCGACTTTTCATGTGGAGGTCGGCGCCTTCGGCAGCGATTTCCAGATCTGCATGCCCTATTCCATGATCGAGCCGATCAAGGATCTGTTGTCGGGGCCGCTACAAAAGCGCGATCCGGAAGAAGAGCAGCACCGTACGCGTCAGCTGGCCGGCGAGATCAAGCAAAGCAATATCAAACTGGTCGCCGATTTCACCGAGATCGAGACCACCCTCGGCGAGGTTTCACGCCTGGCGGTCGGCGATGTACTGCCCATCGAACTGCCGCGCGCGATTACCGCGCGGGTTGATGGCGTGCCGGTGCTCGAATGCGACTACGGACGACTCAACGACCGCAAGGCGCTGCGCGTGACCCGGGTCATCAACCAAGAGGCTTCCAAGTCCAAACAGGGACCGAAAAAATGAACGATCAAGTGCCCCAGAGCGACGCCGACGACGATTGGGCGGCCGCGCTTGCCGAACAGGCCGGCAGCGAAACCGAAACGGACAACGCGGACAGCATGGAAGACGCCTGGGGCGAGGCCATGGCGGAGCAGGCCGAGGTCGAGTCGAACAAGAGCAGCGCGTCCAAGGCGTCTGGCGCCGGCGACAAGGCCACCAGCGCCGGTGACAGCGTGTTCAAGCCGCTGGCCGACGAGGCCAAGGCGGGTACGCCGCGCGAACTCGACATGATCATGGAAATCCCGGTCACCCTGTCGGTGGAACTGGGCCAGACGCGCCTGACCATTCGCGAACTGCTCGACCTCGCCCAGGGCTCGGTCGTGGAACTCGACGGGCTGGCCGGCGAGCCGATGTCGATTCTGGTCAACGGCTATCTCATTGCCCAGGGCGAGGTCGTGGTGGTCGACGAGAAATACGGCATCCGTATCACCGAAATCGTGACCCGCTCGGAACGCATCCACAAGCTCAACAAATGAACGAAGATCAGGCGCAACAGACGATCGACGCTGCGCAAAACGCACCGCGTAACGGCTCGGCCGACTGGCTGCACGGGCGCACCCAGACCAGCGCCGATACGCCGTCATCGGCGGTGCCCAAGGCCAACGGCTCGCTGGGCATGGAAAGCATCGGTCGCACCTCGCTCGGTCTGATTGTGGTGATTGCGCTGATCTTTGCCTGTAGTGCGCTGCTCAAGCGCTTCGGCCCCTACCGCAAACGCGGCGGGCGTTCGCTGGATATCATCGCCAGCCAGAGCCTGGGCCCGCGCGAGCGGGTGGTGGTCATCGAAGTCGAGGATACCTGGCTGGTACTCGGCGTGGCCCCCAACAGCGTGAACACGTTGCATACCATGCCCGCCGGTGAACGCGACGTGCCGGCCGAAACCAGCCCGGCCAGGCCGTCGAACCCGAGCTTCGGCGAGGCGTTTGCCGAAAACCTGCGCCGCGCCGGCACGCGTTTCACCCGGCACGACGGAAAGCGTTGATGCGCCGCCGGTCGATCCACCTGCTGCTCGCGCTGCTGGGGCTGACCGTGAGCTTTGCCGTCGGCGCCCAGGAACCCGGTGCCCTGCCGGGCGTGGTCACACGCCAACTCGAAAATGGCGGCCAGTCCTGGACCCTGTCGGTCCAGACCCTGGTTCTGCTCACGGCCATGGCATTTTTGCCCGCCGTACTGCTGATGATGACCGGCTTTACCCGCATCATCATCGTGTTGAGCCTGCTGCGCAGCGCCATCGGCACGCCCACGGCGCCACCCAATCAGGTATTGCTGGGGCTGGCCCTGTTTCTGACCTTTTTTGTGATGTCGCCGGTGTTCGAGCGCATCTACGATGTCGCCTACGAACCGCTTTCACGCGACGAGATCACTTTTCAGCAGGCCATACAGAACGGCGTCGGGCCGTTGCGCGAATTCATGCTGCGCCAGACCCGCGAGAGCGATCTGGCCATGTTCGCCAATCTCGGCGATATTCCGCCCATGCAGGGCCCGGAAGACGTACCGTTGCGGCTGTTGCTGCCGGCGTTCGTCACCAGTGAGCTGAAAACGGCCTTCCAGGTCGGTTTCATGATCTTCATCCCGTTTCTGATCATCGACCTGGTGGTGGCCAGCGTGCTGATGTCGCTGGGCATGATGATGGTGCCGCCGGCCACCATATCGTTACCGTTCAAGCTCATGCTGTTCGTGCTCGTGGACGGCTGGACACTGCTGATCGGTTCGCTGGCCGACAGCTTTTTCATGACCTGAGGCATCGTCGATGAGTCCTGCAACCGTCATGGAGCTGGCCTATCAGGGCATGAAAGTCACCCTGCTCATGGCCACGCCGCTGTTGTTGACCGCGCTGCTCGTGGGCCTGGTGGTCAGCCTGTTTCAGGCCGCCACCCAGATCAACGAAATGACGCTGTCGTTCATCCCCAAGATCCTGGCGGTATTCGCCGCGCTCATCGTGGCCGGGCCGTGGATGCTCGGGCTGATACAGGATTTCACTCGCGATCTGTTTCTGAGCATCCCCGGCCTGATCGGCTAGCCGCGCGGGCCGCGTCGCGATGATCGAGTTCACCACGAGCCAGATCACACCCTGGGTGATGGCGCTGTTCTGGCCATTCGTGCGTATTCTCGCGTTCGTCGCGGTCGCACCGATTCTCGGCGAAAACAGCCTGTCGCGCGTGGCCAAGGTCGGCATCGCCGTGCTGCTGGCCTTCATCATCGCCCCGACGCTGCCGCCCCCGCCGGATATACCGCCCGTATCGTACGTGGGCGTGTGGCTGATCGTGCAGCAGATTCTCATCGGCATCGCCATGGGTCTGGTGATGCGCGTTGTCTTCGCCGCGGTACGCGCGGCCGGCGACTATATCGGCCTGCAGATGGGTCTGGGCTTTGCTTCGTTCTACTCTGCGGCGATGGGCGCGAACATCATGGTGCTCGCCCAGATTCTCAATGTCTTCGCGCTGTTGTTCTTCCTGGCCTTCGATGGCCATCTGATCATGATCCGCGTGCTCGCCATGACCTTTATCGAGCTGCCGGTCGGCGCCGGCGCGATCGAAGCCGATGGCTGGTACTTGCTGGTGCGCTGGGGCGGCACCGTGTTCAGCGCCGGGCTCGGCCTGGCGCTGCCGCTGGTCACCGCGCTTTTGACCATCAATATGGCGCTGGGCATTCTCAACCGCGCCTCGCCCCAGCTGTCGATCTTCTCGATCGGCTTTCCGTTGACCCTGTTGTCCGGCGTGGTGTTGCTGTTTTTCATGGTGCCGGAACTCGGCGGCCTGTTCGAGCAGATGTTTGCCAACGGCATCGAGGCCATGGGCGCAATCCTGAGCGCCATGGCCGGCAACAACTGAGCATCGGCTGTTCCCAGCATCGGAAAAACACGCGCTGTGCGAAATGCGCGGCAAGATTGTCCGCCAATGAACGCGAAGAAACGCTAGTAAATGCTGGACTGGCGTTTTGCAGTCTTCGAAAGGTTCGCAAGGCCGATTTTCTTCACGCGGAGGGAAGTCAAGGCAAAGAAGGTCTGTCCGCGAATGAACGCTAATAAACGCGAATAAGGGCAAAAGGCCGTACGGGCGTTTCGCGGCATTCGAAGGCGACGCAAGACTGCAGCGTCGCCCCGTGCGTCGAAACCGCCTTCTTCCATTCGCGCGTATTCGCGTTTATTTGCGGACTATTTCTTCAAGCGACAGGCAGCCAAGGCAAAGAAAAGCTTTCCGCGAATGAACGCCAATAAACGCGAATAAAGGCAAAACGCCGGACGGGCGTTTCGCGGATTTCGAAGGTGACGCAAGACTGCGGCGTCGCCCCGTGCGCCGAAACCGCCTTCTTGCATTCGCGTGTATTCGCGTTTATTTGCGGACTGTTTTCTTCACGCTACAGGTCCGGGTTGGTAGCCGGACCCGGCGCAAGCGCCTCGCTAGAGATTGAACATCGACAGCTTCTGGATATCGGTGAACGTCTTCTGCGAGAACTGCAGGGCCACTTGGGCGAGACTGTAGTCCGAATAGGCGGACATGTAGTCGAGATCCTCGAGCTGCGAACGCGTCGTATCGTAGTTGAGCCCGCGCGCCGCGCCGACCGTATCGAGCGTATCCAGTTCGTTGAGCCGTGAGCCCAGCGAGGCGCGTACGGTGAGTACGTTGTCGAGCGCGTTGGCGACCTTGCGATTCGCACTGTTGATGCCGTTTTCCAGCGCAGCGCGCGAGGCCGGCGTCTCGGTGCCCTGCTTGAGCACGTCGATCACCGAAGCAAGCGTATTGAGGATGTTGTTGTCTTCGTCGCGATCGCGGGCAAAGGTAAAACTATCGCCATCCGCGGGCTCGCCCTTGATGGTCGCGAGCATGCTATCGCCCAGCGCGATCGGCTCGCCTGCCTTATAGGGCTGATCGGCCGTCACCGTTTCGCCAGTCGTGGCATTGACCACGGTATAGCGGGTCTCGCCGCCGGCTTCGCTGAAGCTCAGGCGGAATTCGTCGCCGAAATCGGCTGCACCCGAGTCAGCCACGTTGATCGCGCCGAATACGCCGCTGCCGGCATTGGCGTCGTCAGCGCTGGCCACATACTGGGCGCTATCGGTGACTGAGGAAAACACGCGCGTGCCGGTGTCATTGACCGCCATCATGCGCGATGCATCCACGCGCAGGTTTTGCAGGCCCTCATCGCCCTGATAGCTCACCCGGCCGCCGGACTCGACGAACGGCGTCCGATCGCCGTCGTGACCGGCGAATATGTAACGGCCGTTGCCATCCTGAGCATTGGCGCTGCCGAGCATTTCGGCATAAATGCCCTCCAGCTCGGTGGCAATGGAATTGCGGTCGGCATCGCTGAATGTGCCATTGCCGGCCTTGACCAGCAGCGGCGTAACCGATTGCAGCGCTTTGGTGACCTGATCCAGTTCGGCTTCTTCGGCCGCCATGCTGCGCCGTGCCGCGGTACGGCTGGCTTCGAACTGGTCGTTGACCGCACTGGCCTGGGAGACCACCAGCGCCTGCGAGGCCGCACGCGGGTCGTCGGCCGGCGTGACGATCTTCTTGCCGCTGGCCAGCTGCTGGCCGACTTCGGCGACCTTGCCCTGCTGACGCATGATCGACTGCATGCTCATGCTGTAGATCGAATTGGTACTCAAGCGCATGACGTGGGCCTTTTCAGGTTAAGACTAGGCGCGGATGCCGAGCAGCGTATCGAACAGGCTGGCTGCCGTTTCGATCACGCGCGCATTCGCCTGATACATTTGCTGGTAATACATGAGGTTGACGCGCTCTTCGTCGAGGTTCACGCCGGAAACCGACTGCTGCGCGGTTTCCAACTCGCTGGTGAGCATGTCCTGGGCACTGCTGTTGACCTGCAACGAACGTGTCTTGTTGCCGATATCGCTGACCAGACGGGCATAACCACTGTTGAAGCTGCTATCGCCTTCGATGGCGGGTTCGTCCTGCAGCGCAGCCATGTCCAGCGCATTGCGATTGTCGCCAGTACCGCCGCCCTGGCCGGCCGCGATCGCTGCCGTATTGGTGACCGCGACCTCCATGGCCGCGGCCGCGCGATCCAGCGGCTTGATGACGAAGGCATCGCCATCCAGCGGCTGTCCCTGCATCTGAACCTCGACGCCATCGAATTGCAGCGGCATTTCGTCGCCGCCGAAAAAGCGCTGGTCGCCATCGCTCATGCGGGTGAGCTTGTAGGAACTGGTATCGCCATCGTATTCGAGCCGGTAGTTGCTCGCGCGCACTTCGGCACTGGCGCCTTCGGTGAAGGTCACGTCCAGCGTGGCCGTGCTGTTGTTGTTCGCATCGCTGAAACTCACCGGGTCGGCGGTTTTGAAGAACGCGCCGCCGGCCTCGCCCTTGAGCGTGGTGCCGCCTTCATGCAGTTCGTTTATCCGCGCGGCCAGCGTATGGGCGATCTGGTCCAGACGCTGCTGGGCCGGCTCGAGCGAATTCTTGCGGAACGCCATCAGCCCACCCACCGTACCGCCCTTGATACTCGACTCCGGCAGCTCGCGCACCTGGCCGTTGCCAACCTCGAAACCCAGCACGGGACGTGTCGGGTCGGCACTCGAATCCATCAGGACGAGCGACTTGGCGCCGTTGGAATCCACCAGCGGCTGGCCGGCTACCGAGATGTGATAGTCGTTGCCGTCCTGTACCGACAGCTTGACGTCGACGAGATCCCCGAGCGCGGATACCAGTTGATCGCGTTGGTCGAGCAGATTGTTCGGCGGCTGGCCGGTCTTGGCCTGGGTTTGCACGATCTGCTTATTGAGGTTCGAAATCTGCTCGGCGTAGTTGTTGACCTGGCTGATCGCGCCGTCCAGCTGCGATTCCACGCTTTCGCCCATATCGGACAGGTATTCCGAAAACGCACGGAACTGTGCGGTCATGCTGTTGGCATCGCCCAGCAGCGATTCACGGGCGGCCGAATCCGCCGGGCTCGCGGACAGTGTTTGCATGCCGCCGAAGAATTTCTGCATCAGCGGCGCCAGACCGGCCTCGCTGTCGCCGAGCAGGTTGTTGACCTGCGAAATCTGGCTCAGATGGCTGTCAAACGCACTCGATCGGCTCTTGGCATCGTTGAGCTGGCCGGTGAGATACTGCTGATACTGTCGCTCCACACCCGTGGTACGTACACCCGCGCCCTGCCCGTCGCCGGTCTGGGCGGTACTCAGGCCCGTCACCTGGCGGCTATAGCCGGGGGTATTGACGTTGCTGATGTTGTTGCTTGTGGTCGCCAGCGCGGTCTGCGCTGCGCCGAGTCCGGTCAAGCCGATGCCGAATAGATTGGACATGATCGCTCTACAAGTTTGGCATGCGCACCCGCGGTGCGTTCGCTATGTGCAAATAACGGCGAAAACGAAAAAAAGTTGAATCGTTCGCGACCGCGCCCTGGCTAGAAAAGTCTTGTCAGATCGGCACTTTTGACCTCACCGAGCTGGGCGACCTGCACCGCCGGGGCCGGCGCGTCGGCCGGCAGGCGTTTCATGATCGACACCAGCTTGTTGGCATAGGCCGGATCGGTGGCATAACCGCAGTTTTGCAACGCCCGCGCGGCATGCTCCGCGGTGGGCGCGTCGACTACCGGCTTGTAGCGCGGCGATTGCGTCAACAGCCGTGCGTAATCGGAAAATGCCTGTTCATAGGAATCATAGGCTCGGAATTCAGCCCGGGTGCTGTAGCGGCGCGAACCCTCGTACTCGGTGGTTTTCACGCTCGCCGCATCGCCATCCCAGCCGGTGGCCTTGATATTGAACACGTTGAAGCTCGGGCTGCCGTCCGCGCGGGTGATTTCATGCTTGCCCCAGCCGGTTTCGAGCGCGGCCTGGGCCAGGATCAGGCGCTTGGGAATACCGGTTTCGCGGGCAGCCACCGCAGCGGCCGAATCCATGCGATCCAGAAACTTGTTGACGTGATCAGGCAATACGGCACGGCGTACCGTATCCGACGCCGACGTCTGGGCAACCGCCTCGGCGGGCACCGAAGCTTCGTTAGACGCTGCCTGCAACGGTGGCCGGGCAAAGGTCTTGCGCGCCAGATCATCAGCCGGCTTGTCGGCCAACTTTTCGGCCGAACGGCTCGCAGACACCGGGTTGGAGGCCTGCAACGGCTGGGGCGATGCACTGGGAATGGATGCCAGCAGCGAATCCACACCGTTGTCGTTCGTCGCTGCCGGCCCGGGTTTGCCCTGCAGCTGCTGGGTAAGCATATCGGCCAGGCCGATACCCCGCTGTGACATCGTCTGCGCCCATTGCTGATCCATGAGCGACTGATACATCTCCGAGCGCTGGCTGTTGAGCAGCCCGCTCTGCGGAATGGCGTCGCGCATCTGCTTGAGCATTTTCTGCAGAAATACTGCTTCGAACTGCTTGGCGGCTTCCTTGATGCCCTCATCCGGCGAAGTACGTGCCGAATACTTGAGCTTGGCCACCGAGTTCATGCTCAGGGCGAAATCACCGCTGCTGCCCATACCGGTCATTTAAATGATCTCCAGCTCGGCGTTGAGCGCACCCGCGGACTTCAACGCCTCGAGAATGGCCATCAGATCCGTCGGCGTCGCGCCCAGCCGGTTGAGCGCGTCCACCACTTCGCGCAGCGAAGCGCTTTGGCTAATGGTATGCAACACGCCACTGCCTTCCTGGACCGTAATATCGGCATTGGGCACCACGGCCGTCTGACCGCCGGACAACGCATTCGGCTGGCTGACGATCGGATTGGAATCGATCACCACCGACAGACTGCCGTGGGCAATCGCCGCGCTGTTGAGCGTGACATTGCGATTCATCACCACCGAACCGGTCCGCGAGTTGATCACCACGCGCGGGGTTTCCTGTCCCGGCGTGACGTCGAGCGCCTGTACACGGGCCAGAAACGCGACCTTGGCGCTCTCGTCGGCCGGTGCCTTGAGCGTGATCGTGCGCGCATTCTTGGCCGTCGCGATATTGGAGCCGAAGGCCTCGTTGATGGTGTTCATCGTGCGCAGCGCGGTATTGAAGTCGGCGCGCTTGAGCGCGAGATCGATTTCGCCACCCATACCCAGCTGCGAGGGCACCGTACGCTCGATTATCGCACCGCCGGGGATTCGGCCCGCGCCGGTCTGATTGACCTGCACACTGCTGCCACCGCCCTCGGCACTGATACCCGGGGCCAGAATATTGCCCTGGGCCAGCGCGTAAATATTGCCGTCGGCGCCCTTGAGCGGGGTCATCAGCAGGGTGCCGCCACGCAGGCTTTTGGCATTACCAACCGAGGAAACCGTGACATCCAATGCCTGGCCGGTGCCGGCGAACGGCGGCAGATCGGCCGTGACCATGACCGCGGCCACGTTCTTGAGCTGCATGTTGGTGCCGGCGGGTACGGTCACGCCCAGTTGCGTGAGCATGTTCTTGAGGGCCTGGCCGGTAAACGGCGTCTGGGTGGTCTGGTCACCGGTATTGCCCAGGCCCACGACCAGCCCGTAGCCGACCAGCGGGTTGGAGCGCACGCCGCTGAACGTGGCGATATCGGCCAGCCGCGCGGCCTGCGCGCTGGTCACGACCATTACCGCGCCGGCCATCGCCAGCAGCATCCGTTTGCACCATCCGATCTGGATCATGTTTCGTCTCGCTCGCAAAAAAGGAACAAACGTGGAGCCTGTCGTGCCTAGAGCGGCGACAGGTTCATGAACACGCGCTGCAGCCAGCCCATGCGCTGCGCTTCGTCGATATAGCCATCGCCGTAGTACTCGAGCCGGGCGTTGGCCACCTGGGTCGATACCACGGTGCTGTCGGCCGACACGGTGCGCGGATTGACCACGCCCGAAAACAGGATGTATTCCACGCCCTGATTGATGCCGATACGTTTCTCGCCAGCGACCTGCAGGTTGCCGTTGGGCAGCACATCCATGACCGTGACCGTGATCGTGCCGGTGAAGTTATTGGAGGCATTCGCCCCGCCGCTGCCGTTGAAGCTATTCGAACCCGACAGATCGGTGCCCTGATTTTCCAGCAGGCTTTGCAGCACTTCCGGGATCTGGGTCGGGGTGAATTCCACCGAGCCATTGCGGCTGGCCTTGGCCGCCGAACTCTTGGAGGCACTCACGGCCTCGTCGAGCACGATGGTGAGAATATCGCCGACCTGGGTGGGACGCCGATCCTCGAACAGCGGCTTGGTATAGCTGGCACGAAAGATCGACCCGTCGGCTGGCGGCGCGGGCGGCAGCTGCGGCGGCGCGGTAGTCGGACCTTCGACCACGTTCTTGCGCGGCAGTTGAGCACAGGCAGAAAGCGCCACCAGGGCCGCGACGACCACGGCCAGGCGCAGAATCCGTGCAGACAGGCGTGCGCTTTGCATGGGTGGCTCGTTACAGCTGGGCCAGACGCTGGAGCATCTGGTCGGAGGTTTCCACGGCCTTGGAGTTGATCTCGTAGGCGCGCTGGGTCGCGATCATGTTCACCATTTCCTCGACCACATTGACGTTCGAGGTTTCCACGAACTTGTGGCGCAGCAGGCCGGTGCCGTTCAGGCCGGGGATGCTGTCGTTACGCGGACCCGAGGCGGTGGTTTCGCGATAGAGGTTGTCGCCGATGCTCTGCAGACCGGTCGGGTTGATGAAGGTGGTCAGCTGCATCTGGCCGACCTGGACGTTCTCGGCCGTGCCCGGCTGGGTGACCGATACCGTGCCGTCGGTGGCCACGCTGATCGACAGCGCGTTTTCCGGAATGGTGATCGCCGGCTCTACCGGGAAACCCGAAGAGGTCACCAGCTGACCGTTCTGGTCGATCTGGAACGAGCCATCGCGGGTATAGGCATTGGTGCCGTCGGGCATCTGCACGGCAAAGAAGCCGCGGCCATCGATGGCGATATCCTTGGAGTTGCCGGTCTGCTCGAGATTACCCTGGGAATGCAGGCGCTCGTTGGCCACCGGCTGAACACCGGAGCCGATCTGCAGACCCGACGGCAGGTTGGTCTGCACCGACGACAACGCGCCGGGCTGACGCATGTCCTGATAGAGCAGATCCTGAAAGACCGCGCGCGAGCGCTTGAAGCCGTTGGTCGACACGTTCGCCAGGTTGTTGGCGATGGTGTCGAGCTTGACCTGCTGGGATTCCAGACCGGTCTTGGCAATCCAGAGTGAACGAATCATGTGTTGTCCCTCGTTGCGACGGGCGCATCGCCCGTACGCGAATATCTATTCAAAAGTAACTAGCTCAGCGACAGCAGCTTGTTGGCGCTTTGATCGTTTTCGTCGATGCTGCTGATCATCTTCATCTGCATTTCGAAGCGGCGTGCGTTTTCGATCATCGAAACCATGGCTTCGGTCGGATTGACGTTGCTGGATTCGACCGCGCCGCTGACCACTCGCACGGTGTCGTCAGCCGCGAACGGCGCGCCGGGCGTACCGTCGGGGTTGTTACGCGGATGAAACAGGTTGTCGCCGCCACGCGCGATCTGGTCGGGTTCGGGGTTGACCAGCTTGAGCCGGCCGATTTCGGCAATGGCGTTGGGCTGATCGCCCGCGCCCAGCGCGGAAATGGTGCCGTCGGCCGCGATCGTGACCTCGGCGCCCAGCGGCAGCACCAGGGGCGCACCGAACTCGCTGAGTACGACGTTGCCATTGCTGCGCAGCAGACCGGTCGAGTCCATCTGCAACCCGCCGGCTCGGGTATAGGCTTCGCTGCCGTCCTGGGCCTGCACCGCGAGCCAGCCGTCGCCGTCGATGGCGACGTCGAGGCTGCGGCCGGTTTCGGTCATGTCCCCGGGGGTCAGATCGGCCCCCGGGGTGGTGGTGGCCGTGATTGCCCGTGTCGCCAGCCCGTCGCCGTTGACCGGCACGGCCCGAAACATCGACAACTGCCCGCGAAAACCCGGCGTCGAGGCATTGGCCATGTTGTTGGCCACCACGGCCTGGCGGTCCAGGGTCTGGGTCGCGCCGCTCAGGGCGGTATAAATCAGTCGATCCATAACGAAACGTCCGGCGGGTTAAACGGGCGGGCCAGCGGCGACTAGCGCAGGTTGACCGCGGTCTGCAGGACCTGATCCTGCGTCTTGATGGTCTGCGCGTTGGCCTGGTAGTTGCGCTGCGCGATGATCATCTCGACCAGCTGCTGGGACAGATCCACGTTGGAGCCTTCCAGGGTCGAACCCAGCAGGCTGCCGAACTGACCGGTGCCGGCTACGCCGAGCCCGGCCTGGCCGGATTCCGCGGTTTCGACCCAGGCGTTGCCGCCCACCGGCGACAGACCCTGTTCGTTACGGAAGCTCGCCAGCGCGATCTGGCCGACATTGATGGCCTGACCGTTGGAGTAGCTGCCGCGGATCATGCCGTCCTTGCCGATATTGATCGCGGTCAGATCACCCGAGACATAACCGTTCTGCTGGGGCGTGCTGGCCGAGAAGTCCTGGGCAGTCTGCGAGGAACCGGCGAAATCGAACGTGAAATCGATCGGCGCGGAACCGTTCTGGGCATTCAGGCTATAGGCCACCGACGAGGCGCCGAGCGTATCGGCCTTGTCCTGCTGACCGGCAGCGGTCAGGTTGCCGTTGGCGTTGAAGCTCAGCGTGCTGGCGGGCAGGTGCTCGACATAACGAATCTGACCACCCGAGAAGGTGCCATCCGGCTGTGCGGTCGCGCCCGAGACATAGGCGGTGTAGTTGTAATCGCCGTCGCTGAACTCGTAACTGCCGTTGCCACCGTTCACCGGATCGAAGCCGTTATAGGTGTTGTCGGCATCCACCGTACGCGGCAGATTGGACTCGTCGCCCAGGGCCATTTCACCGTTGACGCTCCAGCTGTTGGCCGCGGTCTTGGTAAAGAACAGATTCACGCTATGGGCATTGCCCAGCGAATCGAACACGGTGTTGGGCGTGCTCCAGTTGTAGCTGTCGGTGTCATCGGCATTGAAGTCGCCGGTCTTGATCTCGGCGCCCGCATCCAGCGCGGTTTCCAGCGACGCTTCGGTGGTCGCCTTGGCATTCATGCGCTCGGTCGGGATCACCAGCGGCACCGGATTGCCGCCGGCAGCCACCACGGGCTCGGCATTCGGGTTGTTGAAGTTGGTCACGTTGTAACCGGTCAGCAACGCACCCTGGGCATTGGCGATGTTGCCGTCCTTGGTCTGCTGGAATTCGCCGTTACGCGAGTACAGGGTCTGGGTGCCATCGGTCAGACGGAAGAAACCGCCGCCGTCAATGGCCACGTCGAGGTTACGGCCGGTGTTGTTGAGCGCACCGCCGGTGAAGTTCTGGGTGATACCCGACACTTTGGCGCCGAGACCGGTCTTGGCACCGGCGTAAATGTCCGCGAATTCGCTACGCCCGGACTTGAAGCCCACGGTCTGCGAGTTGGCGATGTTGTTGCCGATGCTGCTCAGGCTGCTGTTGGCCGCGTTAAGACCGCTGACCCCTTGCGAAAAACTCATGGTGTTTCCCTCGTGTTTCGAGTGGTTAGTATCCCGGCGTACGGGTGGAATTGATTAGGCGATTAGCGCGCGTTTGCGTGCGCAATTCATTACCTGTGGCGATCAAATGATCTGGCGGATGGAATCGAGATCGACCAGCCCCTTGTTGGGCCCGAGATCGAGCTTGGGCCCGTTCTCACCGGCAACCACGCCGCTGACATAGCCCGTCGACAACGCCTGCGCGTTCACCGCTTCGCCATTGGGGCCCACAGCCTCGATGTTGACGCGGTAATTGCCCTTGGCCACGACATTGCCGGCGGCGTCGCGGCCATCCCAGGAGAACGACTGCACGCCGGCCGGCTGATCGGCGTAGGACGATTCATGCACCACCGCACCGCTGTCGTCGGTGATGGTGAGCTTGATTTCGCTGGCGGGCCCGTCCAGCTCCATGCCGAACGGCAGCGCTGAACCCTGTTCGCCCACGCTGATGTCGTTGCCCGGCACAAGCACGCCACGGCCGATCAGCGCGCTGGCCTGCAGCTGCTGCGAGGTATCGATCTGGCCGTTGATGTTGGCCAGGGTGTCGTTGAGATCGTTGATGCCACTCACGGTGTTGATCTGCGCGATCTGCGAGGTCACCTGGGAGTTGTCCATCGGGTTGAGCGGGTCCTGGTTCTGCATCTGTGCAACCAGCAGGGTCATGAACTGCTCGCTCATGTCCTTGGCACGCGTGCGCGATGCCGCGCCGGTGGCGCTGGCGGCACCGGCGGCGTTGACGGAACCCAGAATATCGGTAGGCATGACGTTTGAACCTTGTTGTTATTCGCCGAGCGACAACGTACGCAGCGCCAGCTCCTTGCCGGTGTTGAGCACTTCGATGTTCGCCTGGTAGGAACGCGAGGACGAGATCATGTTGATCATCTCGTCGGTGGGATTGACGTTGGGCATTTCGACATAGCCGGCGTCGTCGGCCAGCGCATGCCCCGGGTTGTATTCCTTGCGAAACGGCGCATCGCTTTCCAGGACATTGGATACGCGCACGCCGCCGATGCCCTCGGCCGCGCCGGCCTCGAGCTCGAACCTGACCTGCTTGGCCCGGTACGGCTCGCCGTTCGGACCGGCCACGCTGTCGGCGTTGGCCATGTTGCTGGCCGCGACGTTCATGCGCTGTGCCTGGGCGGTCAGCGCCGAGCCGGCGGTATTGAAAAGATTGGAAATCGACATGCTTATCCCTCGTGGTTAAACGCCAATTAGCGCTCGGGCTGCATCGCAGCGCGCAGTCCCTTGATCTGCGAACCGAGAATCTGGAGATTGGCGCGGTAGTGCACGGCGTTGTTCATGAATTCGACGCGTTCGACGTCCATATCCACCGTGTTGCCATCCAGACTCGGCTGGGCGGCATTGCGATAGGCCAGCTGCGTGCCTTCGAGGCTGCCCGGGCTCGACGCGCCGATATGCCCGGCCGCGGTCGTCTTCAAGGGCACGGCCGGCGTGCCGTTATTACCGGCAGCACCGAGGACACGATCGAGCTCGGCACGAAAATCGAAATCGCGCGCCTTGTACCCGGGCGTATCGGCGTTGGCGATATTCGCGGCCAGCACATCCTGGCGCTTGTCGCGCATGTCCAGCGCCTGCTTGTAGAAACTCAGCGTTGCTTCGAGTCGGTCGAGCATGATGACGGCCCCCGTGATGGCCTACAGGTGGTTTTGCGAGGCTCATACTAAGAGCGCCGTACGCCAGCCGATGGACAGAACAGGCACCGATTTGGGCGCTATTTCGGCGGATGGTGCGCGCGCATGCCTCTCTACAATGCGCCGACATCAGCTTCCGAGCGCCTTACGAGCCTGCATACGAATGAACCCGGTCGCCCTTGTCCGCACAGCACGCATCGCGCCACAGCTATTGGCCGCGGTGGTGCTGGTGTGCGTGGCGATAGCGGCGCAGGCCGACGACGCCGACATGCAGCAGTTGATCGGCGACTATCTACGCGCACAGGCGCCCGGCACGGGCGATGTCGAGATTTCGGTGGCCATGCCGAGCGTGTCCATGCCCGTATGCCACCACCCGCGCCCGTTTCTGCCCTCACGTAACCCGCGCATCGCCGGCAATATCACCGTGGGCGTGCAATGCCCAGGGGATCGCCCGGCGACCCGTTATTTTCAGGCGCGCGTGACCGTGATCTCGGATTACTACGTCGCCGCGCGCGATCTGTCACCGGGCGATGTGCTTGGCGCGGCAGATATCCGGCGCGAACAGGGCGACCTGTCGCGCCTGCCGCCCAACGTCGCCACCCGGCCCGATTCACTGATCGGCATGTCGGTGAGCCGACGCGTAGCCGCCGGGCGCCCCCTGGGCGGGGCCATGGTGCGCGAGCCGATTGCGATCAAGCGCGGTGAGCAGGTGCGCGTGGTGGCCGTGGGGCCCGGTTTTTCGATTACCACCGAGGGCAAGGCCCTCAATGCCGCGCCGCTGGGCGGCGATGTGCGCGTCAGCACCCGCGAGGGTTCCATTGTCATCGGTCGGAGCACGAACGAGAATACGGTAACGATCACGCGTTGATCCGTCGCGCGCTAAATCGACGATCGGGATTAAAGAAAAAAAACCGTTCGCCGATGTTTGCGCCATGGCACGCACAATCGTTTCCGAATAAACGGAACGTTCGAGGAATACCGCCGTGAACATCGACCCGACACAAAACACCCCGCGCATCGTCCCGAGCGAAACGCGCGATATCAAAAAGACCGACGAGGCCAAGCCCGGCGCTCAGGCGCCTGCCGCGTCGGCCCGGTTTCAGGCGTCCGGCATTTCGGACGCATCGCAGGATATCGACATGGCCCGCGTCAACGAGATTCGCGACGCGATCAGCCAGGGCAAGCTCGAAATCCGTTCCGACAAGATCGCCGACGGCCTGATTGCCAGCGCCCAGGCATTGGTTTCCGGCAAGTCATAACCAGGACAACAGCATGAACGACCCCTTCGCGCTCAATCTGCAACAGCATCACGACGCCCTGGGCGAGTTCATGACCCTGCTCGAATCCGAGCAGTCGTTGTTCACCGACGCGCCGGTCGCCGTCGACGCGTTGTCGCGGTTGACCGAGCGCAAGGCCGGCCAGGCCAAGGCCCTGGAACAGCTCGATGGCCAACGGCGTGCGCTGCTGGCCGAACGCGGCTATGACACGGATCGCGATGGCGCCCGCCGCCTGGCCGCGACCCTGGATTGCGAAGCGCTCTGGCAGGCACTGCTCACGCGTATCGAAGCCGTGCGCGCGCAAAACCAGATCAACGGGCTGGCGATCGAAACGCGCCTGGACCACACCAACCGCACGCTGGCGTTTCTGCAGCGCGCGACCGGCCAGACGCTCTACGGTCCGAACGGACGCACACGCGCATTCGGCAGCAATCACAGCCTGCGCAGCGGCGTCTAGAAATCGGGGCGGCTCGGGCCGGGGCCGAGGCGCCCGGCCGCTGGCGCGTATGCGCTTGCGCTCGTCACTCTGAATCCACGAAGAACGCCGGCACAGGGCCGGCGTTTATTTTTCGATGACGTTGAAAACAGCTGACCACGTCAGCTGTTTTCGGTGCCCCGATTAATAAAACAGCCGCCAAGCCCTGCCTTGATTATGTACAAAGTTCAGCATGCAGCGTGAACAGCGGACAGCCTGGGCTTAGACCTGACTTGCGCCTTATTCGCGTTTATTTGCGGACTGATTTCTTCACGCGACAGGCAATCAAGGCACAGAAGCCCGTCCGCGAATGAACGCGAATAAAGGCAAAAGGCCGGACGAGCGTTTCGCAGATTTCGAAGGCGACGCAAGACTGCAGCGTCGCCCCCGTGCGCCGGAAAACGCGTTCTTCCATTGGCGTGTATTCGCGTTTATTTGCGGACTGATTTCTTCAAACGACAGGCAGCCAAGACAAAGAAGGGCTTGTCCGCGAATGAACGCGAAGACACGCGAACAAGGCGAAAGACAGATCGCTCGAGACCGCGTGCCTTGCTGTTCGCGCCGCATGCATAACTGTTTGGATAATCAATCGCTGCCTTGCACCTATGTTTATTGGCGCGCATTCGCGGACCGGTTTGCTCGTTTGAAGACGAAAGACCGCGGATGCCGCCGTTTGTGTGACCGACGGCGTCGCGCCAGTTCGCCGACACAGCGACAGGCGCTGATTCGTCGTGCGACCGAGCAGGCATCCTGGTTGCACACGGGCGCAGACAAACGCAGACAAGGCGCCAGGCGATCGCCGAAAACGCGCATGATCTGATGTTCACGCCGCGGGCTGACGTCTGTACATAATTCAGCGCACGGCTGGTGCCCGGGCGTCGGATAAAAAACGGCCTACTCGAAGTTGACCATCAAGCTCAGCCGATCGCCGGCCAGCGGCGTACGCGCGGCCGGCGGGCCGTCGATTCGAAAATAGAATCGAAACGCGGTCGCCACGGGCAAGCCGGAAAAGGCCATGGTCTGGCCGTGGGGGCGCGATGCGTCAACGCAGCGCCCCCCGCCGCATAGCTGTACCGCCAGTGCGCGCGGGCGCCATCCACGATAGTTGTAACGCCAGCTCACGCGCGTGATCGCCGTACCTGCCAGTGGTGTGTCCCGGCTCGGCAGCAGCGGGCCGAGCGCGTAGCGAAACCCCTGTTGCGAAAGCGTCGGCGCCTGGCTCTCGGCTACCCAGCGGCCGGCTGCCATGGCCGGCTTCGCGAAGCCGGCCAGCGCCTGGGCCAGGATCAGAAGCGCGCCGATCGCGGCGATTCGTACGGCGCTGTGTACAACATCCGCCATCGGCGAACGATTAGCGCCCGCCGATGAGCATGTTCACGCGCACGCTGCGATCGTCGGGGATTTCGTTTTGCGACAGCACCACGAGCTGGCGCATGCGTCGACGCAGAAAACGCGTGAGCAGCGGGCGTAGTTCGTGTTGCACCACCAGCACCGGCGGCAGACCGCGCTCTTCCTGACGGGCGACCGAGTTCTCGACCTGCTGGACGAGCGTATCGGCCAGGCCCGGCTCCATGCCACCGCCGTTGTGCAGCGCCTGCATGAGCATCTGTTCGAGCTTGGCGTCGAGGGTCATGACTTCCAGCTGCGGCGCCGCGCCGTACCAGTGCTGCACGATCGAGCGACCCAGTGCCAGACGCACTCCAGCGGTGAGCTCGTTGACGTCCTGGGTATGGCCGGCATTGACCGCCAGCACATCCAGAATCCGGCGCATGTCGCGGATCGAGACATCTTCTTCGAGCAGGTTCTGCAGGATGCTCGTGACCGTGCTCAACGGCACCAGCTTGGGTACCACGTCGTCGACCAGCGCCGGGTTGTCGTTTTTCACCCGGTCCAGCAAGGCCTGGGTTTCGCTGCGGCCGAGCATGTCGCTGGCGTGCTGGGCCAGCAGATGATTGATGTGGGTGGCGATCACGGTCGAGGCATCGACCACGGTAAAGCCCTGCATCTCGGCCTGTTCGCGATGACCTTCCTCGATCCAGACCGCGGGCAGGCCGAAGGCCGGATCGGTGCCGGCCCGGCCTTCGAGCGTGCCGTGCGCCTGGCCGGGGTCGATCGCCAGCCATTGCCCGGGATAGGCTTCGCCGCGACCGATCTCGACGCCGTTGAGCGCGAGGCTGTAACTGTGCGGCTGGAACTCCAGGTTGTCGCGAATATGCACCACCGGCGGCAGAAAGCCGATCTCCTGGGCGAACTTCTTGCGCACACCCTTGATGCGCTTGAGCAGTTCGCCATCCTGATGGGCGTCGACCAGCGGGATCAGCCGATAGCCGACCTCCAGGCTCAAGGGATCGACCAGCTGCACGTCGTCCCAGCTGGCTTCCTTGGTTTCTGCGGTCACCGGCGGCGCCGGCGCTTTTTGCACGGCCTCGGCCTCGGCTTCGCGGGCCTGCTTTTGCAGGTACCAGCCCAGACCGCCCAGCAGCGCGGTGAAGAATAGAAACACCAGATTCGGCATACCCGGCACCAGCCCGAGCATGCCGAGCACGCCGGCCGAAAGAAACAGCACCTGCGGATTGGTGAACAGCTGGGCGAGCATCTGCTGGCCGACGTCCTGATCGGTACTCACCCGCGATACGGTCACGCCGGCCGCGGTGGAGATCACCAGCGCCGGCACCTGAGCGACCAGACCGTCGCCGATAGTCAGCAGGGTATAGGTACGCGCCGCCTCACTGGCCGACAGACCATGCTCGCCCATGCCGATGATCAGCCCGCCGATAAGGTTGATCACCATGATCAGAATGCCGGCGATGGCGTCGCCACGCACGAACTTGCTGGCACCATCCATGGAGCCGAAGAAATCGGCTTCCTGGGCGATTTCCTGGCGGCGTTCCTTGGCCTGCTGTTCGTCGATCAAACCGGCATTGAGATCGGCATCGATGGCCATCTGCTTGCCCGGCATGGCATCCAGGGTGAAGCGCGCGCCCACTTCGGCAATACGTCCCGCGCCCTTGGTGATGACCATGAAGTTGATCACGATCAGAATACCGAACACGACCAGACCGACCGCGAAATTGCCGCCGACCAGGAACTGGCCGAACGCCTCGATCACCTGCCCGGCCGCACCTGCGCCGGAATGCCCGTTCATGAGCACGACACGCGTCGACGCGACGTTGAGCGACAGGCGCAACAACGTGGCAAACAGCAACACGGTGGGAAACGCGGCGAAGTCGAGCGGCTTCTGGGTGAACATTGCCACCAGCAGCACCATGATCGACAGCGCGATATTGAAGGTGAAGAACAGATCCAGCACGAACGGCGGCAGCGGCAGGATCATCATCGCCATGATCATGATGATCAGTACCGGGCCAGCCAGCATCTTGTACTGGCTGCCACCGTCCGCGCCGAGGCGGCCCAACATCGTGTTTAAAGCGTTCATGCGTTCGTGTCTGGTTCGTCCGGGTCGAGGCCCGGGGGCACGGCGATCGCCGTGGGTTTGACCGGCGCCACGCCGCCGGCTTGTTCATAGCGCTTGAGCTGGAACACCCAGGCCAGCACCTCGGCGACCGCGGTATACAGCGCGGCCGGAATTTCCGTATCGAGATCGCCGTGGCGATAGAGCGCGCGCGCCAGCGGCGGCGCTTCGAGCAGGGGCACGCCCGACTCGGCGCCCAGTTCGCGAATCTTGGCAGCGACATTGTCGGCGCCCTTGGCGACCACGCGCGGCGCGTTCATCTCGCCGTCGCGATACGACAGGGCGACCGCATAGTGGGTCGGGTTGGTCACGATGACGTCAGCGGTGGGCACCTCGCTCATCATACGTCCGCGCGCCATCGCCTGTTGCTGCTGACGAATCTTGGCCTTGAGCTGCGGGTCGCCTTCGGATTCCTTGTGTTCGTCCTTGATCTCCTGACGGCTCATGCGCAGCTTCTTGTGATGGCTCCACAGCTGGTAGGGCACGTCGATGCCGACCACCACGGTAAACGCCAGCAGCATGAACGCACAGCAGGTCACGATCAGCGTCAGCGCATGCAGCAGTGCGCCATTGCCCTGCTCCTTGGCCAGCACCAGCAACTCGTCGAGATGGGTGTAGACGAACCAGGCCGCGACCGAGCCGATGAGCACCGACTTCGCGATCGCCTTGACGAGCTCGATAACGCCCTGCGACGAGAATATCCGGCCCAGCCCCTTGATGGGATCGAGCTTCTTGGCATCGAACTTGATGGATTTGGGCGAGAACAGCCAGCCGCCGAGCAGCGTCGGCGCCAGCAGTGCCACGGCCACCAGTGGCAGCGTGATCGGCGCGAGCGCGCCGAGCGTGGTCAAGACCTGCGCCCATTGATGATCGAGCAGCCGCGAGCTGTCCATGGCCATGGCCGCGTCGAAACGCATGCTCGCCTGCATGACGGTCATCATCTGGCTGCCCATCCAGCCCGACAGCATCCACAGGCTGGCCAGGCCCACACACAACAGCATGAACGTCGCCAGCTCGCGCGAACGCGGAACCTGGCCATCCTCGCGCGCCTTTTCCAGGCGCCGCGGGGTTGCCGGTTCTGTTTTTTCGGCGTCGCTTTCGTTGGACATGCCTTACCCGATGGGGTGCTGGCCTAATACACAGCCAGCAGCCGAAGTTTCGAGTAAGCATTATGCAAAGCGTGCACGCGCGCCGATTGCGCGAACAGCGGCGTTAATGGGCGCTTATCATCGGATGAGCACCGCGAAAGCGCCGGTCACCCGGCGTCGCGGCGCGATGTGACCGGCTTGAAGCAGGCGTTAAAAGCCGAGGCTATCGAGCAAGTCGTCGACCTGGGCCTGGTCGGTCACGATCTCGGTGTTGCCCTCGGTCTGGATCTGCGGACCGTTGAGCAGCGACGAATTCTCGCCCTTTTTCTCACGCAGTTCGGCTTCACGGCCACGCACGCGATCTTCCGGCAGATACTGCAACAGCACGTCGATCAACTGTTTTTCGATATCGCGGATCACGACCACGAGCTTCTTGATCACCTGCCCGGTCAGATCCTGGAAATCCTGCGCCATCATGATGTCGTGCAGCTGGCCCTGGGTGGCCTGGGTTTGCTGTGGCACCCATTGCAGATAACTACGCGTATCGCGGACCAGTTCGCGCGCATCGGCGAGTTCGATCGGTGCATCGAACCACGTTTGCCAGCGCCCATCGAGCTTGACGGCACGGTTTTCGATTTCGGTTTGCAACGGCTGTGCGACTTCGATCGAAGACAACGCGGTTTCGGCCGCCTGTTCGGTCATGCTGGCGATATAGTTGAGCCGGTCGCGCGCGTCGGGGATCGCGTCTGCGGCTTTTTCCACCTCGCGATCCAGGCCGAGTTCGCGCATGCTTTCGTTCAAAGCGCGCGTGAGCTGACCGATACGATCGATCAGTTCTCCTGCCTGCTCGGGTGCGGCCTGATCGGCCGGATTCGTATTTTCCATGATGCTGGCTTCTCCTGCCCGTCGGGCACGCGCTTACATGCCGAGTTTGTCGAAGATACGCTCGAGTTTTTCTTCCAGCGTCGCGGCAGAAAACGGCTTGACCACGTAGCCGCTGGCGCCCGCCTGGGCTGCCGCGACGATGTTTTCCTTCTTCGCTTCGGCGGTGACCATCAGCACGGGTAGATGCTTGAGCGTATCACTTGCCCGAATACGCTTGAGCATTTCCAGCCCGTCCAGATTGGGCATGTTCCAGTCCGATACGACGAACTGGAATTTGCCGGTATTGAGCTTTTCCAGTGCCTCGGCGCCGTCTTCGGCTTCTTCGACGTTGTTGTAGCCCAGCTCCTTGAGCAGGTTGCGCACGATCCGGCGCATCGTGGAAAAGTCGTCGACGACGAGGAAATTGAGGTTCTTGTCCGCCATGGCGATATCTCGGTTTTGTTGACTGGCCTGTGGATGAGTGAAGCGTTGTGAATACTGGCCGGGTCGGCGCCCGGCGCCTGTTAGATGCGCAGCGCGCGACTGTCCGGCCCGCCCAGCAGGCCCAGTGCGTGTCTTGCCATGTCGTCGATGGAAACCACCGACTGCGCGGCACCGATGGCGATGGCTTCGCGCGGCATGCCGAATACGACGCAGCTGGCTTCGTCCTGCGCGAGCGTGGCCGCGCCGGCTTCACGCATCTGCAATAGCCCCTGCGCGCCGTCCTTGCCCATGCCGGTCATGAGAATGCCGATTGCATTACGCCCGGCATGCTTGGCGGCCGATTCGAACAGCACATCGACCGACGGCCGATGTCGGTTGACGGGCGGGCCGGCTTCCAGCGCCACGACATAGTTCGCGCCGCTGCGCGACAGCCGCAGATGCTGTTCGCCGCCGGGCGCGATATAGGCGCGCCCGGGCAGTACGCGTTCGCCGTGCTCGGCTTCCTTGACCTGGATCCGGCACAGCGAATCCATACGTCGCGCGAACGAGCCGGTGAAACCGCCCGGCATATGCTGGGTGATCAGAATCGCTGGTGCATCGGCCGGCATGGGTTCGAGAAACTCGCGAATCGCTTCCGTACCGCCGGTCGATGCGCCCACGATGAACAGCTTTTCGCTGGATACCCGCGGGGCCACCAGCGGCTGGGCACCGGCGGGCCTGGGGGTCGGCCGGCGCAGGGTAGCGCGCGCCGCGCCGCGAATCTTTTCCACGATTTCGTGGCCGCTTTCGATCAGGCCGCGATTGAGATCGAGCTTGGGCTTGGTCACGAAATCGACCGCGCCCAGTTCGAGTGCCTGCAAGGTGATATCCGAGCCGCGCGCGGTCAGCGACGACAGCATGATCACCGGCATCGGCCGCAATCGCATGAGCTTGCCGAGAAAGTCCAGCCCGTCCATGCGCGGCATTTCGACATCGAGCGTGAGCACGTCGGGATTGTGTTTCTTGATCAGCTCGCGGGCCACCAGCGGATCGGGCGCACTGGCCACCATTTCCATATCGTCTTCGTTATTGACGATCTCGGTGACGAGTTTGCGAATCAAGGCCGAATCGTCGACACACAACACACGAATCGGTCGTTTGGCCGTCGTATTCACGATGTCGTCTCCTTACCCGTGCTGGTCGAGGTCGTTGTGGCCGACAGCACACCGGCCACCGGCAGTACCGGCGCCAGCTTGTTGGCCAACACGACATCCTGGGCAACCATACGGCGTTCGCCGCCGCGCAAGCGGCGCAGCTGAACCCGACCGGTGGCCGGAAAATAATGCACCTGGCGGGCACAATCGCCCTTGAGTTCCTGCGACAGCACGTCAATGCCGCAGCCGTCGAGGTACGCCAGGATGAAATCGGAATTGGCAATCCCCACCCGCGCGGCCTGCACGCCGCTCATGAGCATCGCGCCGCCAAAGACTTTTGCCTCGATACGCTCGCGACGCGCGCCCTGCCGGTAGAGCGCCTCCAGCAGCGTATCCATCGCATAGTCGCCATAACGCATGGATTGCGCTTCGCTCGGGGCAACATCGGGCCCGGCCGCGGGCAGCATGAAATGGTTGAGTCCACCCACCCCGGCAACCGGGTCGCGCAGGCAGGCCGCCACGCAGGAGCCGAGTACGGTGGTCAGCACTACGTCTTCACGGGTGATCGCGTATTCATTGGGCAGTACGCGAATGGCATCCATGCCATGGCGCTGATCGAAATAGGTATGGGTCGAGCCGTTCTGAATCGATCGGGCACCGTCACGCATGCTCATGCCGACTCCTTGCCCGTACGCGTGCCCTTGCCCGCGACGCGCTCGTAGACGGTGTGGCTACGCAGACGAAATGACTGGGTGATGTTGGAAAAATTCTCCGAATGGCCGGCGAACAACAGGCCGTCTTCGCGCAGCAAGCCGGCGAAGCGCTCCAGCAGACGCGCCTGGGTGGCCTTGTCGAAATAGATCATCAGATTGCGACAGAAGATCACATCGAGCGGGCCTTCGATATCCCAGCTGGCGTCCAGCAGGTTGAGCGCACGGAAGGTGATGTTCTGGGAAAGGCTCGGCTGCACACGGACCATGCCTGCGCGCTCGCCGGTGCCCTTCAAGAAAAAGCGTTGTAGCCGCTCCGGGGTCATCTTGCTGACATCGTTCATCGAATAGATGCCGCGGCGCGCGACTTCGATGGCACGGGTATCGATATCGGTGGCCAGAATACTGGCCGGCGCGCGGCCCGGGCCCTGGGCTTCCGCCAGGGTGATCGCGATCGAATACGGCTCTTCGCCCGTCGACGCCGCGCAGGTCCAGACCTTGAGCGGCGTGCTGCGCGCCTTGGCGTGGGCCGCGAGCAGCGGAAAGTGATGGGCTTCGCGAAAGAACGAGGTGAGGTTGGTCGTCAACGCATTGACGAACTCTTCCCATTCCGGATGGTTGGCATCGGCCTGCAGCATGGCCAGATAATCGTGAAAGCGCGTATGCCCGAGTACGCGGATACGCTTGGCCAGGCGGCTATAGACCATCTCCGTTTTGTGCGGCGCCAACGAGATGCCGGCGCGCGCATGAATCATGCGCCGTACGCACTCGAAGTCTTCCGACGTCAGTAATAGATCACGTTCGTTTCGAACAGCCAGCACGGGCAAGCCCTCCTAGAAGATGGCGAGGCCCGTGCCATGAACCAGCGCTGCAATGCGGCTGGATTGAGGCAGAAATTCGGACCTGTAGCTAGGATCGACCGACCGCGTTTTTTCTTTAATACGTCGTTTTTTCAGACCCTTAGGGGCTATTGCCGTTTCCCGTGAGTTCGCGCCGAGCGCTGCTGGCGGCCAGAGGAAATGTCGTGCCCTTGTTCAGCGATTCCGCGTAACGGCGCTAGACCCCTGTATTGCCGACATATCTTCACATTAACCGGCGCTCGCCGCGACGGTCGGCGCCGCGCCTGGAAGCCCTACGCGTTGCGCGTCCGGGGCGCGGCGCGACGACACAGCGACGCGCGCGTTGCAGGGGCTACGTTGGTGCCCCCCACAACGGCGCGCGCATGGCGTCGACAGCCGCTGGAACAAAAAACGCTGCACCGTACGCGGCGCAGCGTTGTCCGGCATCGTTTCGGATGTGTTCTGGCACGGCGTCGAACCGTGCCACGGATCAGGTTCAGGCGACCGCCTCGACCTCGTCCACGAGCGCGAGCTCGCGGCTGCTCATCATGCGATCGATATCCACCAGGATGAGCATGCGATCGTCGACGCTGCCCAGACCCAGTACGTGTTCCGTGGCGGCACTCACGCCGAAATCCGGCGCCGGCTTGATCTGTTCGGGCGTGAGCGTGAGTACGTCGGAGACGCTGTCCACGACCACGCCGACGACGCGTTCGCCCACGTTGAGCACGATCACGACCGTATGCTGGTCGTAGGCCGCATTTTCCAGACCGAACTTGATCCGGGCGTCGATGATGGGAACGATGCTGCCGCGCAGGTTGGTTACGCCCTTGACGAAATCCGGCACGTTGGCAATACGCGTGACCTGATTGTAGCCGCGGATTTCCTGGACCTTGAGGATATCCACGCCGTACTCTTCGCCGCCGAGCGCGAATACCAGTACTTCCATATCCGCGGTGGCATCGCGCGGGGCTTCGTTAGCAATGACTTCAGCCATGTCGTTTACTCCGTGTAACGTCCATGTAGAAAGGAATCAGACCGGCGCTACCTGCCGTGCCTGGGTTTCGCTCTGAGGGCCTGCGCGTGACAGCGCAACCACGTCGAGAATCAGCGCGACGCTGCCGTCGCCGAGGATCGTGGCCGCGGAAATACCCACGACCTTGCGATAGTTGGTTTCCAGGTTCTTGACCACGACCTGGCGTTGACCGAGCAACTCGTCGACGAGCACGGCGTAATGCCGGCCCTCGCTTTCGATCACCATGACGATGCCGCGCAGCACATCGGTCTGCGCGCCATCGATATCGAATACGCGATGCATTTCGACCAGCGGCAGATATTCGCCGCGCACATAGACCAGCTGCGTATCCTGCGACACGCGCTTGAGCTGGTCGGATTGAACCTGCATCGATTCCTTGATCGCGCCCAGCGGCATGATGAACACCTCTTCGCCCACGCGAATGAGCATGCCGTCCATGATCGCCAGCGTCAGCGGCAGCACGATCCGAATGGTCGTCCCCTCGCCGGCCGCGGAACGAATATCCACGTGGCCGCCAAGCTCCTGGATGTTGCGCTTGACCACATCCATGCCCACGCCGCGCCCGGACACGTCGGTGACCGCTTCCGCGGTGGAGAAACCGGGCGCGAAGATCAGCTGCCAGACTTCGTCATCGCTCATCGAATCGCTGACCGCGAGGCCGTTCTGGCGCGCCTTGGCCAGAATGCGTTCGCGATTGAGACCGGCGCCGTCGTCGGAAATATCGATGAGAATACTGCCGCCCTGATGCTGGGCCGCCAGGGTCAGCGTGCCGGCCGCGGGCTTGCCGGCCGCCTTGCGGCGTTCCGGTGTTTCGATACCGTGATCCAGGCTGTTGCGCACCAGATGGGTCATCGGGTCCATGATGCGTTCGATCAGACCCTTGTCGAGTTCGGTCGATTCGCCCTCGGTGACCAGGTTGATTTCCTTGCCCAGCTTGCCGCTGAGATCACGCACCAACCGCGGGAAGCGGTTGAAGGCGTAGTCCATGGGCATCATGCGCACCGACATCACCGCTTCCTGCAGGTCGCGGGCATTGCGTTGCAGCTGGTTCAGACCTTCAAGCAGCGCGCCGTGCGCTTCGCTGTCGAGTCCGCCGATGGTCTGTTCCAGCATCGACTGGGTAATGACCAGCTCGCCAACGAGGTTGATGATTTCGTCGACCTTCTCGGTCGATACGCGCAGGGAACTGGATTCGCTCGATGACTTGCCCGACGCCTTGGACTTGGCCGCGGGCGCGGCTTTCTTGTCTTCCGGTGCGGATGCCGCCTCTTGCGTGTTCTGGGCTGCCGCGGCCGCTTGCGTGCCGGGTGTGCGTTCTGCCGCCACCGCTTCACTGGCCGCCTGGGCAACCGCGGTTTCGGCCTGCTCGGTATCCGTGTCCTGGGCCGGCGCGGTGGTGTCGCTATCGGCGGTCGCCGCACCAGCGAAATGCAGCTGGTCCTCGTCGACAACGAAACACAGCACCGACGAGATATCGTCGGCCTCGGCCGGCTGTGCGAGGGTAACGGTCAGCGTATCGCCTTCGAAGGTCTGGCTTTCGATATCGCCGAACAGCCCAAGCTCTTCGACGAGCGTGGCGGACTGGCTTTCTTCGATACCGCTGATCGCCACAACGCGCACCGAACTGGCCGGCGCTTGCTGTGCGTCCGGCTCGGCATCGGTCGGCGCCGCGCTGGCAGCCGACTCGCCTGTGGCCAGCGCCGCACTGCCCTTTTCGTCGAGCGTGCGCAGGCGCTGGGCGATGTCTTCGTAGGCCTGTTGATCAGGTTCGCTGGACGCGCGGTAGGCATCGATCTGCCCGGCGAGCACATCGCGGCATTCGAGAAACAGATCTACCGCCGTACGGTCGAGCACGAGTTCGCCGTGACGGGCGCGATCGAGCAGGTTTTCCAGCAGGTGGGTGGTTTCCTGCAGATGCGTGAAACCGAACGTGCCAGCACCGCCCTTGATCGAATGCGCGGCCCGGAAGATCGCGTTCAGATCTTCGCTATCCGGCGTATCGATATCCAGGTTGATGAGCAGGCGCTCCATTTCGTCGAGCAGTTCGTCTGCCTCGTCGAAGAAGGTCTGGTAGAACTCGGCGATATCTAGTGTCATGCCTGGTTATTCCGCTGTCGCTCGTGGTCGGACTCAAAAAACCGATGTCTCAAGACATATCGTTCAATCGGCGCGTTGCTTTAGTGTTCGACCGAACATGAATTACGCTTACCCGCCCGTTTAGCCGGACTGGGCGTCTTTTTCCGAATCTTTGACCTTGACCATGGTCGCGGCATTGCCGCTTTCGCTGCCCGATTGCGGCGCGGCCTCAGCCTCGGCCTCCGCAGACAGGGTTGTGGTCGGCGGCGCGCTTTCCTGCTCTATACGATGTTGTGCGTGTTCGTTGAGCACGAGAATGCTGATACGCCGGTTTGCCGGGGCGGCCGACGACTCGACGCCTGCCCGGCTCGCGGTCGCCGCCGCGCCGATGACGCGCAAGAGTTTGTCGGGCTGCATGCCGCCCTGAATGAGCGCACGCCGCGCCGCATTGGCGCGATCGGCCGATAACTCCCAGTTGCTGTAGCGCCGATCGCCGGTGGCAAAGCGCAGATCGTCGGTATGCCCGGTCAGCGTAATGGAGTTGGGAAATTCGTTGAGTTTGGGCCCGACCTTGGACAACACATCGCGAATATACGGGGCCAGCTCGGAACTGCCGAGCGCGAACATGGGCCGTTTATTGCTGTCGCTGATCTGAATGAGCAGGCCGTCTTCGACCACCTTGAGACTCAGCTGGGAGCTGAGCTCGTCAAGCGCCGGGTCGGCATGAATCATCGACTCCAGGCTGCGCTGCAGATCACGCAGCGGACGGTGGCTGGGCCGGTAATTGGTGGCATTGGGCGAGGTCAGTGATACCTCGCCTTCCGAATGCATGGGATCGTCGCCGCCGCCGGGAATAGCGCTGTTGCTGGCCGAGGCCTTGTCCCCGCCCATCATCGCGACCTTGAGCGGGGTCCGAAAGTACTCGCCGACTTCTTCGCGTTCGGCTGCACTCAAGCCCGACAACAGCCACATGACCAGAAAGAACGCCATCATTGCAGTCATGAAGTCGGCATAGGCGATCTTCCACGCCCCATGAGTGCCGTGATTCGCCGTCTTCTTGCGGCGGATGACGATCGGGCGTTTGTGTGCCTCGCTCACGAGGACGCCTGGGCGGTCCCGCCGGATTTCACGCTGCGTACGTGTTCTTCGAGCTCATTGAAGGACGGACGCTCGGACGAGAACAGCGCCTTGCGGCCGAACTCGATCGACAGCGGCGGCGCATAGCCGTTGAGATTGGCCAGCAGCGTGACCTTCACGCTCTGCATGATCTTGACGACTTCCTCGACCTGCGAGCGCACGCGTGCAGCCAGCGGACTGACGAAACCGTAGGCCAACAGAATGCCCAGGAAGGTACCCACCATGGCATGGGCGATCAGCGGGCCGATTTCCGACGGGTCGAGTGCGGCCGAGCCCAGCGCGTGGACCACGCCCATGACCGCCGCGACGATACCGAAGGCCGGCAACGAGTCGCCCATCGCCGCCAGACCGTGGGCCGGCACTTCCGCTTCGTGCTGGAAGGTTTCGATCTCGTGGTCCATCAACGCCTCGATCTCGAAGGCGTCCATGTTGCCGCTGATCATCAGGCGCAGATAATCGGTAAGAAAATCCATGATCAGCTTGTCTTCGACCAGCTTCGGATAGGCGGAGAACAGCGTGCTTTCGCGCGGATTCTCGATATCCTGCTCGAGCGACATCATGCCCGACTGGCGTGCCTTGGCCAGCAGCAGGTAGAGCAGCGTCATCAGATCGACACAGATTTCCTTGGAATACTGCGAGCCGCGCAGCAGCTTGGGCAATACGCGCACCGTGGCGCCGATTCCCTTGCCATTGTTCGCGGCCACGAACGCGCCGATACCCGCGCCGAAGATGATCACCAGTTCCGCCGGCTGGTACAGCGCGCCCATATGCCCGCCGACCATGGCATAGCCGCCAAGCACGGACCCGATGACGATGACGTAACCCAAGAATATAAGCACTGTCGCCTTCCCTGATGGAGTGGCCGTGAAAACACGTAAACCCGCAATCTCTAGGAAGGGTTAGCGGCCGACAGGGCCAGAGCTTGAATGAATCGCTGGCGCCGGAAGGCGAAGACAGCGCGCGCTTATGCTTTCTTCTTGCGCTTTTTCGCGTTCTTGAGCGTCTTGCCGGCACGCGAGGGCGGCTGGCAGATTCCGCACACGAAATCCTGATCGAGGCTGTATGCACGATTGACGAACTTGCCGTGGCAGCGGTTGCATACCGACAGCGTCATCATGTCGCTTTCGAAAAAGCGCACCAGCATCCACGCCCGGGTCAGGCTGAGCACCGGCTTGCCGTCATCCTGCAATGGCGTCTGCTCGTTATACAGACGATAGGCGTTGACCACCGCTTCCATGCGGCTGCGTTCCTTGCGCCGGCGCAGGTAGCAGTAGGTGTTGTAGAACAGCGACGAATGGATGTTGGGCAGCCAGGTGACATACCAGTCGGTCGAAAACGGCAGCATGCCCTTGGGCGGCGAGACACCGTGGATTTCCTTGTACAGATTGATTAACCGACGACGACTGATATCGGTTTCGGTCTGCAGTACCTGCAGGCGTGCACCGAGCTCGATGAGCTCGATGGCCAGCCCGATCTGCTTGGCCTCGTCTATAACGCTTTTGTTCGTCGTTGGACTCATGCGGCTCGTCGATTACCCTTCGCCGCTACCGTTTTTACGCTGCGCCTCGCGGTCGGCCTCGCGACGCGGCTGGCCACGACGTGCCGGCGCATCGGCCTCGTCCGGGCCGTCCGTGCTACGCCGGTCGCCGGCCGCGCGTCGTTCACCGGTACGACGATCGCTCTTTCGCTTGTTCTGCGACGACAGCAGAATTCCGGCATGCAGGCGGCGCATATCGTCGTCACGCGGCGCATCGATCAGCGCGAACAGCTGGTCGGCGCTATCGAGTGAAAAATGGCATAGCAATTGGTTGCAACGGGCCAGCTTCGCGAGATCGGCTACCGGGATCTGGCTGAGCAGGTCGGCCATGTCCTCGTCGATCTTCAGGCGAAACATCGCCAGCTCGCGATCGGTATTGATCAGCCGCTGCATCAGAATCAGATAGGACAGATTCAGATCGCGGACGTCATCGAGTAGATGATCAACACTCATTTTATCTCCCCTACCAAAACGCCCGTCGCTAACAAGCGTACCGTGAAACGGGCAGCAGACGTCGCGAAAGCCTGCCGTGAAACGACAGCGTTACCCGTACTGACGGCGCGTCACCCTCGTGCGCCGGCCGGGCAGGCCCGAACCGCTGTAAGCCTGTGTTTTCCGTCTCAAAAGAATGTCCGCCTCTCGGTGCTTTTTCTGAAACGCCGTATCTTTAAAAATGCAACAGCGCGTGGGAAAAAGCAAAGACACAGCGTATCGCACTGTCGTCGATTAACGACATTCCTTTATTCTATATTGGATTGTGCGCGATTGATACGAACGAAATGTGAACGTTACGCCGCAGTGTTGCGCTCGATTCTACGATTTCGCGTCAGCAGCGTTTTCCAGCCGGTAGACCCATGCCAGCAGTTCCGCCACGGCCACATAGAGTTCGGGGGGAATACGATCGTCCAGATCGACACGCATGAGCAGACGGACCAGCTCGGGCGAGCGGTGTACGTGCAGGCCGTGTTTTTCGGCCCGATCCATGATGGATTGCGCGATATCGCCATAACCCTTGGCGACCACGCGTGGCGCGTCATCCTGTTCGGCATAGCGCAGGGCGACGACGCTGGCGCGTTCGTCGCGGGACTGAGAGCGATCGACAGCACTCATTCGACCGCTTCCTCGATAAGTTCGACATGGGCACGATCGAAACCGGCCTGTTCGAACCGCGCCTTCAGTTCGCCGGTGGCGGGCGCGAGTGTGGCCGCGCCCTGCGCGCTCGAAGCAAAGGCATAAACCTCGATCGCCCCACCGGCGAGATTGAGCGCGATCTCCACCGGCCCGAGACGCGGCAACTCCAGACGCAGGCGGGTCGAAAACGACGCCTCGCCTTGCTCATCCTGGCCGCGTCGCGGCGTACCGTCATCGCCGTGCTCATGGATCTCCCATTGCATGTCGACGCCGGGCCAGGCATCACCGTGCCAGCGAAAGACCGAATTGCTCAGCACATCCAGCTGCTGGCGAACTACCGATAGCAGGCGCTCGTCGACCACATCGCCGCGCGCGCCGTCGCCGCGCCCCTGGGCGGCCGCCGTATCGAATGCGCCCGGCGCCAGCAACGCGTTGGCGCTGGCATTCGCCAAACTCTGGCGCGTGTTCGTGGCAGGCGCATGGGTCGACGACGCCCGCGCATCGCCCTGCGACGCCGGATTTTGTGTCTTTTGGTTATGCGGTTCTTCCAGCAGTTCGGTAAGCGGACGCTGGCCATCGAACCACTTGCTCAGGTGGGATTCGTAGAACAACCCGCTGTGTGCGACCTGCTGGCCCAGAATGGCGGCCAGAATGGGCGTGGCCGGCACCCGGGCGGCACCGAAAAGCGCGGCTGCATGCGCAGGCGTGGTATGGGCCACCGGCGCCGGGCGACGTGCGAGCAGCGACGCAATCAAGCCGCCCTCGCGGCTGAACTGGGCGCGGGCTGACTCGGTATGAGGCCCCGCCGGCGGCTGCTTGGCCGCCGGCAGATAACGCGTGCCGGTCGCGATCTCGCGCGCGCCGGGCTGTTCGCCCGTACGACGCGCGCCGCCGCCCTGGGTGGACGGATCGGCCTCGCCCGAGCCGCGTGCACGCGTGGCATCGGCCCCGGTGCCCGGCGTCGGCCGATCGAAGCCGTCGGTGCGTACGCTGGCCACCGGATCGACCGGCCCGAGCGGGATATTGACCCGCGCACCGGTAAAACGCGCCATGTCCGCACGGCGCCCTAGCACCTGCGGCAACAGCGTATCGAGCATCGGCGTGATCGTGCTCACGGTCGCCTATCTATCTTTAAATGCTGACTAGCAGACCGCGTTCTTTTCATACGCGTTTTTGACCCGCCGCTGGGAACGCGCCTGCGAAAGCGCGCCCGACAACTCGTCCATACGCTGCTGGAGCCGTTCGCGCAGTTCCTGTTCGCTGGCCGCGATCTGGATCAGTACGGCGCGCTTGGCTTCACGAAACGCATCGTTGACGGCCACGTCGTATTCGATATTCATCAGCGCTTCCACCTGACACAGGTGTTCGCTTTTCATTTCGACCAGATTTTCCCACTCGCCTGCAACCGCGATCTCGATCATCTTCTTGTTGAGATCGAGAAGCGCACAATAGCCGGCGACGATATCCTGCTGCTGCTGGTTCATGTCCCTCAAGCCTGTTGTAGTGCGTAAGCCGAAGCGGTCGCGGCCGTGGGCGCGGCACTGGCCGTCGCCGGGGCGGCACCGTTACCGATCTGTTTCCAGGCCGAACCAATGTCGTCGAGCAGCGTATCCACGTGCGCGATCAGCGCGGTATCGCTCTTGATGTTGGCCCGGATCAGGGTACGGGTCATGTAATCGTATAGCGAATCCAGCCGTTCGGCGATCTCGCCGCCGCGCTCGATATCGAGCGCGGCACGCAGGCCGAGTTCGATGATATCGATCGCCTTGGACAACGCCTGGCCCTTGCCAGCGGAATCGCCTTGCGAAATAGCCCACTGGGCCCGCCCGAGGGCGCTGCGCGCGCCGTCGAACAGCAGCACGATCAATTGATGCGGGCTCGCGCTCATTGCGGCGGTTTCGACGCCGAGAGTCTTGTAAGCGCTTGCGGCACGGTTTGCGTAAGAAGCCATGAGCGTTCCTTGCCTTTAGTGTCTGTTTTGACTAATCGCCCTGATTGCCGAGCGACTTGAATTGCTGAGTGAGGTAATTACTGGTCGAGTTGATCGACGCCATCAGCGAGTCGAGCTGGACGAACTGCTTCTGATAGCGTGCGATGGTCGCGTCGATCGACTCCTGCTCGCGCTCCATGCGGTCGCCGAGCCTGTCGATACGCTGTTTCATGCCATCGCTGGCGGACTGCAACAGGCCGTTGTCACCGGCCACGGCATCGAGCGTGGATACCAGTACCTGCGACAGGCCGTCATTGCCGTCACTGCCGGCCATCAGCTGCCCGACATCGGCGAGATTGTTCGCCAGCGCCTCGTCGAGCGCTTCGTCGTCGATTTCCATGGTGCCGTCGCGCTGCAGACTGATGCCGATTTCGGCCAGCCCCGAGAACGTGCCGCCACTGATCGGCGTGTTCAGCGCACCGCGCACGCGTGTTTCGGCGGTACGCGCCGTCGAGTCGCCCAGCAGCACGCCGCTGATTTCTTTTTCCGCATCGAAGGCAGTGAGCTTGTCCGAAATCGAGTTGACGCTGTTGTAGGCCTTGACGAACTTCTGCAGCGCCGACTTCACGGCATCGGTGTCGCGCGTGGCGGTCAGCGATTGCGGCTCGGTGGTGGTTTTGGACAGCGTCAGGGTGACCCCGGCAATGGCCTCTTCCACACGGTTGGTCTGACTAACGACGGCAATCCCGTTGACCGAGAGCTGGGCGTCGCGCGCGGCGACAGTTTCGCTCATCGCGCCGTTGCCCGCGGTGCTGTCGTAATCGAGCAGATCCGCCAGCGGCGTGGAGCCGTCACCATTGTTTTCTGCCACGCTCACCGAAATCTGCGAGTCGGTACCGGTGGTATTGGAAGACAACACCAGCCGGTAGGGCGTGCCGCTGCCATCATTGACGATCGAGGCGTTAACGCCGATATCGGCGGCGTTGATCGCATCGCGAATGCCGGACAGGCTGCTGTCGGCGGCGTCGAGGTCGATATCCACGGTTTCGCTGACATCACCAGCGCTATTGCCCAGCGAGAGCGTGATCGTACCGCCGTTGCCGATCTGCTCGTCTACGCTGGCCTGACCGGCGCTGACCAGTGACTGGCTGCGGGCCAGCTGATCGACTTCAATGCTGTAGCTGCCCGGGTCGGCCTTTTCGCTGGCCACCGCGCTAAACGCGTCGCCCTCGACGCTGGTCTTGACGCCTTCGTAAAGACTGGCCTTGCCCAGCGCTTCGGCCGCGGACTGAAAATTGGCGAAGCTGCTTTGCAGCGTGCCATAGGCCGAGAACTTGGTGTTATAGCTACTGGCCTGTTTTTGCAGCGGAACCAGACGCTGCTGCTCGGACGTACGAAGCCCGTCCAGCAGCGAGCTCAGATCCAGTCCCGAGCCAATTCCTAGTGACGATGTAAGTGCCATGGCATACCTGCGAATAACGCCTGCTCGATACAACGAGCGTGGTTGCAGTGCCTATCGGCGCCGGGTCACGAATCCTTTAATGCATAAGCCAGGAAAAGAAAACTTTTTTCGGCCCGTTTTTCGCGAGCCTTGCCACGACGATGTTTACGGTGCCGTGGACCAGCTGCGTCCCGGCTTTCCGGCCTGCTGGCCATCGGGGCATTCGATCGTACGCGTGGCATAGGTACGCCCGCTTTCGCCGCTACACACGGTGGCACGATCCGGTTCGCCGTCGTAGCCATGCAGCCGATAGTTGTCGGGCACATAATTCGACGGCCAGCGCTCGTTTTCCGGCGCCATGTAGATCTCGAGTTCGGGCGCTGGATAGCCGTACCCGTGGCGAGACGGCGCATGATGCGTGCCCTGGCCGGCGTGATTCGTGCCTGCATCAGGCGGTGGCGCGCCTGCGGCCTGGGCCCAGACCGGCGGGACGGCCATCGCTATGACGAATATCAGCGCGCCCGCGCCGGCCAGAGTGGGATTGATGCGTTTCATCCTGGATTTAACGGCCGCGACATTCCGATTCTTGAGCACAGCCGGCGTAGCCCAGGATCGACAGCCTGCATGCCATGGGCGCACGAAACGGGGCCGTGCGCAGGCACCTAAGAGCTCAACGCTTGTCGCGCGGCGTGTCCGAGTCCTGTTGTTCACGCCACTCCTCGAGGCTTTCGCTGTGTTTCTTCGGCCCGGGAGCGAACAGCCCGGAAACCGTACGCCCCAGATTGCGGTTGAATGCGCGCACGTTGTTGTAAAAGCCTTCGCCGGTTTGCTGCGTGCCGAACCAGCTGGAGATCGTACGATGCGCGGTCTGCAGGCCCACGGTGCCGGTATCCACGGCCTGTTCCACGCTTTCCTGGCGGCGCCGGAAGCGCTGGCGCGCACCCACCAGCAGGCCGGCATCGCCGTAGCCGGCGGCGAGCACACGAAAACGCTCGCCCGCGTCAGTAACGGCCATGTTCAGCCGGACCGCTGCCACGAGCACGGCCACGAACGCAACGATAACGGCGGCGATGACGATCATGAGCCGGTGGGGTGGAAGATATCCAGGTGCGCTTCGACACCCTGCTCGGCAAGCTGCTGCTTCATCTCGCGGGCGACGATTTCATAGACACGGCGACGAATCATGCGCGGTGCGACACCCACCAGAGCCGCGCCCCAGCGCGAACGCGCGCGTGCCAGGGTCATGGGGTTGATGACCTCCACGATGATGCGACTGCCGCTGACCTCGCTGAGCGCACCGGCCAGCTCTTCGTTGGCGTGCTCGAGATCATGGGCGAGCTGATCGATCTGGCCATTGAGCGCATCCAGCCGACGGTATGCACGCCAGAGCAGATAGCTCACCACGGCCAGGGCAAGCGCGAAAACAATACTGATACCGACTGCAAGCGTCATGGACTGTCTTCCGGACCGTGCCAATACTCGATGTCAGTGTGACGTGATCCGGCGCGCGATAGCAACTGTCAGGTGCGCGTTCGCTCGCTACACTGGGTGCATTGGCTTGCCAGACGCTCTGAGCCCCGATGACGACTGCACCTGAAGTTCGAGACCTCGAAGGCCGCCGGATCGGCGTGCCGGAATCGCGCCAGCTCGACCTGTTCGCCGACATGATCGAGCGTCGCGGCGCGGTCGCGCTACGCTGCCCGTTGGTGGATATCCGCGATACACCCGATCACGCGCATGTCCAGCGCTGGCTAAACGATGTTATCGACCACGGCCTGGACGACATGATCTGGCTGACCGGCGAAGGCCTGCGCCGGCTGCGCGACTTCGCCGAGCGCGACAGCCCCGAGCGCCTCACGCAGTTCATCGCGCGCCTCGACGCTGCCCGCACGATCACGCGCGGACCCAAGCCGGTACGCGAATTACGCGCACTCAAACTGCGCAGCGATGTCGCCGCTACCCAGCCGACGACCCAGGGCGTGATCGAAGCGCTGGCCGATATCGACCTGGCCGGGCATCGGGTGCGCGTACAGCTCTACGGCGAAGACCCCAACACGCCGCTAATGGATTTCCTTGCGCGCAAACAGGCCCATGTGCAGGCGGTCGCGCCTTATGTCTACGCCGACGAGGCCGAAACGCCGCAGGTGCTGGATTTCATTGATCGTATCGTGGCCGGCGAACTCGACGCGGTGGCTTTCACCAGCTCCCCGCAGATCAAGCGCCTGTACAAGGTCGCCCGCGCCAACGAACGCGATGAAGCCCTTACCGCGGCCCTGAACGGGCTATGTGTGGCCGCAGTGGGCCCACTGGTGGCCGAACGCCTCGAAGCCGAGGGTGTACAGGTCACGCTCATGCCCGACAGCAACTATTTCATGAAGCCACTGGTGCGCACGATGGTCGCGCACTTCAACGCGGGCTCGGCGTGAGCGGGTAAGATCGCGTTTTCCTTGTATTGATTGTTCGACATGGCCAAGAAACGCTCTGCCCTGCCTGTGGCCTGTGCGCTCGGTTTGCTGGCACTCGTGCCGTTTGCGGCGGGCGTGTATTACGCCTATAGCGGCTATGCACTGGATGCACGCACCGCGCTGCGCTGGCTGTTGCCCTATCTGGCCACGATCGTGGCCTTCATCGGCGGCGTGCAATGGGGACGCATGCTCGCGGCCGGGCGCGCGGCGGGCCTGGACATGGCGCTGGCCGTGGTGCCCGCCATCGTCGCCTGGGGCGCGTTGCTCACGGCCGCGCCCTGGCGGGCCATTCTGCTGATCGCAGCGCTGCTGGCCGCCTGGCTGATCGACGAACACGGCGCACGGCGCGGCTGGCAAAGCCGTGGTTTTCTGCAGCTGCGCCGGCTACTCACCCTGGTGGTGACCCTGTGTATCGTGGCCATTGCCTGGCGGGTGAGCCGTGGCTGACGATCACGCAGACGCCGCGCTGACGGTCGAAACCCAGACGATCACCGGTGCCGACGGTGGCTGTTGCCAGATAACCCATGTGCGCGCCCAGGCGGCCAACGCCCGCGCACCCGTGGTACTGGTCCCCGGCATGTTCACCGGGCGGCGCTTCTGGTTATCGGATAAGCAGATTGGCCTGGCCGCTTATCTGGCACGACGCGGTTACCCGGGCGTGATCGTGCAACGCCGCGGCCTATCCGACTCGCCGGCCAGCGCCGGGCGCGCGGGGCTGATCGAGCACGTCAAATACGACCTGCCGGCCGTGCAACGCCACCTCCAGGCGCAGGACCCGCGGCCAGCCTTCTGGATCGGGCATTCATTCGGCGGCGTGATGAGCGCGCTGGCCTGTGCACGCTATCTGGAAGCCGAGGCGGTCGCGGGGCTGGTGCTGTTCGCCAGTCAATTCGAAGTCGGCAAACGTATGCTCGACTGGCCGGCCAATCGCCTCACCCGTGGTCTGGCTCGCCTGTTGGGGTATTTCCCCGCGCGTGCGGCCGGACTGGGCCCGGAAAACGAACCCACGGCCGCCATGATGGACGCGACCCACTGGGTGGAAACCGGTCGCCGCCAGGATTACCTGCGCGCCACGCTGGCCGGCGTGACCCAGCCGGTACTGGCCCTATCCGGCGCGGCCGACCGGGTCGACCCGAGCGCGGGCTGCGAACGTTTTATCGGCCATTTTTCCAGTACCGATACGCAATTCGAGCGCGCCGGCATCAGCCACGGCTACAGCGTGGATTTCGATCATCCGGGCATCGTGGTCAGCAAGCCCGCGCAGGCCGAGATCTGGCCGCGGGTCGCCGACTGGCTCGATACGCACACGTCATCCAGCCAGGCATGAAAAAGCCGGCCCGAAAACGGGCCGGCTCGTTATGGCTAACGCATTCAACCCGGCATGAAGCGTTTCATGCCGGGTTGATCATCGCCCCGCGTAGGGCCTATCTCGCGACGACAGGCCCTAGGTGTGTAAACCCACCAGGTTGTTCACGTCCAAGCGGAGTCGGCTAATGGGTGTTTTGTAATCGA